>NZ_JBOBRE010000007.1:0-300924 GCF_050586525.1 Massilia sp. BKSP1R2A-1
ATTGGATGAACTGGACGTGCTGGAATTCGTGAAGACAGTCCACAACGAGACGCTAGTGAAGGTCTTCCACCTCTACATGCACGCCTACAACGCGGTCAAGAAATGAGAACGCCCACCACATTCGCAAACTGGTAGCGCGTCAAACACCGTCGAGAAAAGCAGAGGTGGTTCATCACATCGCCTACTGACAACGCCAGCCACAGTTCAGAAGTCCGTTGTTCATAGTCCATTTAGGGCCGGACAGCGGAGAGTCAGTATACCCCAGTGTGCGGTGCTGTTTTCTCGGGACGAACAACAGGTTCTGTTCGCGTTCCTAATTTACAGCTTCGACCAAGACAGGGTCGCGCCCACCGTGGCTTGCAAAAAGGCAGCCTCAGCACTTGGCGCTGAGGCTACTATCAAACTTTATTAGTTACTATCAGACTTTATTAGCTACTATCAAACTTTATTAGTCGGTGACATCTCGCTCGCCGGACAGGGGGGTCTTATTCCACCGTCACCGACTTCGCCAGGTTGCGCGGCTTGTCCACATCGGTGCCGCGTGCCAGCGCGGTGTGGTAGGCCAGCAGCTGCAGCGCGGCCACGTGCAGGATCGGCGACAGGTCGCCATAGTGTTCCGGCAGGCGGATCACGTGCAGGCCGTCGCCCGAGGTGATGCGCGAGTCGACGTCGGCGAACACATACAGCTGGCCGCCGCGCGCACGCACTTCCTGCATGTTCGACTTCAGCTTCTCCAGCAGGGCGTCGTTCGGGGCGATCGTCACCACCGGCATCTCTTCGGTCACCAGGGCCAGCGGGCCGTGCTTGAGCTCGCCCGCCGGATAGGCTTCGGCGTGGATGTAGGAGATCTCCTTGAGCTTCAGCGCGCCTTCCAGGGCGATCGGGTAGTGCATGCCGCGGCCCAGGAAGAGGGCGTTTTCCTTGCGTGCAAACTCTTCCGCCCAGGCGATGATCTGCGGCTCCAGCGCCAGCACCGAGCTCAATGCGACCGGCAGGTGGCGCATCATCTTGAGGTGCTCGGCTTCTTCCTCGTCGGTGAGGCGGCCGTTCACTTGTGCCAGGGTCAGGGTCAGCAGGAACAGGGCAGCCAGCTGGGTGGTGAAGGCCTTGGTCGAGGCCACGCCCACTTCCACGCCGGCGCGGGTGATGTAGGCGAGCTTGCATTCGCGCACCATGGCGCTGGTGGAGACGTTGCAGATGGTCAGGGTATGCGGCATGCCCAGGCTGCGCGCATGCTTCAGGGCGGCCAGGGTGTCGGCGGTTTCGCCGGACTGCGAGATCGTCACGACCAGGGTCTGCGGGTGCGGCACGCTGTCGCGGTAGCGGTATTCGCTGGCGATCTCGACGTTGACCGGCACCTTGGCGATGCATTCGATCCAGTACTTCGCGGTCAGGCCGGCGTAATAGCTGGTGCCGCAGGCCAGGATCAGCACGCGGTCGATTTCCTTGAACACGCCGTAGGCGCCGTCGCCGAACAGTTCCGGCATGATGCCGGTCACGCCCTCCAGGGTGTCGCCGATCACGCGCGGCTGCTCGAAGATTTCCTTCTGCATGTAATGGCGGTAAGGGCCGAGCTCGGCCGCGCCGGTGTGGGCGTGCACGGTCTTGACCTCGCGCTCGACCGGACGGCCTTCGCTATCGACGATCCAGTAGCGCGCCAGTTGCAGGTCGACGACGTCGCCTTCTTCCAGGTAGATGATCTGGTTGGTGGTGCCGGCCAGGGCCATGGCGTCCGAGGCGACGAAGTTCTCGTTCTCGCCCACGCCGACGATCAGCGGGGAGCCCTGGCGCGCGGCCACGACGCGGTGCGGTTCCTCGCGCGAGAACACGGCGATGGCGTAGGCGCCGTGCAGGCGCTTGACGGCCTGCTGGACGGTGTCGAACAGGTCGCCGTTGTACATGTGGTCGACCAGGTGGGCGATGACTTCGGTGTCGGTCTGGCTGGTGAATTCGTAGCCGAGGCCTTTCAGCTCGCTGCGCAGCTCGTCGTGGTTCTCGATGATGCCGTTGTGGACAAGTGCGATGCGCGCGTTCTCTTCGTTCGGCGAAAAGTGCGGGTGGGCATTGTGCGAGGCCGGGGCGCCGTGGGTGGCCCAACGGGTATGGGCGATGCCGGTGAAGCCGTCCAGGCGGGCTTCGCGCACCTGCGATTCGAGGTCGGCCACGCGCGAGGTGCTGCGCGAACGGGTCAGTTTGCCGTCCAGGTGCACGGCCACGCCGCAGGAGTCATAGCCCCGGTACTCGAGACGTTTCAGGCCCTCGATCAGGACTGGCGTGATGACGCGCTTGGCGACTGCACCGACGATACCGCACATGGTTGACCTCTTTAATGATTAGCAATGCAAACTATCGTAGAGCAACTACGATGAAATAAGCTTTCAGTTTCCGTAATAATTTGAAAGAATATTTCATGATTAAAGAGAGATGAAATATAATTTCAAATAATTCTCGAAAATTCTCAGTTATTTCATCATGTCAGAACGATATCCCGTCGACGATCTGGATCGTCGCATCCTGAACACGCTGCAAACTGATGCATCGCATACGAATGCCGAATTGGCTGAACTCGTCCACGTGTCACCACCCACTTGTTTGCGCAGGGTGAAACAACTGACGGACAGCGGCGTCATCGAACGCCAGGTGGCGATCGTGGCGCCGGAGAAAATCGACGCGCGCCTGACGGCCATCGTCGAGATCACCCTGGACGTGCAGGCGGCCGAGCGCATGGGCGAGTTCGAGGCCCTGGTGGCCGAAGAGGGCGCCGTGCTGCAGTGCTACCGCGTGGCGCCGGGCCCGGACTTCGTGCTGGTCGTGCAGGTGGCGGACATGCCGGCCTACCACGAACTCGCCCACCGCCTGTTCACCTCGCATGCGAACGTGCGCAATGTGAAAGCCTATTTTTCGACCCACCGCAGCAAGTTCGATACGCGCATCGCTCTGTAAATGCCTGTCGAACTTGTGGATAACTTTGTGGAATACCGGCCGGAAAAACACAGGATAAGCATGTGATTACCCTGTGTTTTTCCTGTTCTTAAGCTGTTACCAAGCTGTCGATTTCCAGTGGATTACTTCTTCACCTTCACTGGGCGGCTCCAGCCTTCGATGGTCAATTGCTTGGGACGGGAGATGGTCAGCTTGCCCGCCGGCGCGTTCTTGGTGAGGGTCGTGCCCGCTCCCAGGGTCGCGCCCTTGCCCACGGTAACCGGGGCCACCAGCTGGCTGTCGCTGCCGATGAAGGCTTCGTCTTCAATCACGGTGCGGAACTTGTTCGCGCCGTCGTAGTTGCAGGTAATGACGCCGGCGCCGATGTTCACGCGCGAGCCGACCGTGGCGTCGCCGACATAGGCGAGGTGGTTGGCCTTGCTGTGCGCGGCGACCTGGCTGTTCTTGATCTCGACGAAGTTACCCACATGGACGTCCTCGCCCAGCTCGGTGCCCGGGCGCAGGCGCGCATAGGGACCGATCTGCGACTTGTCGCCCACCACGGCCTCTTCGATGTGGCAGAAGGGCTTGATCTGGGCGCCGGCGCCGATCTTCGCATTCACCAGCACGCAGTGCGGCCCGACCGTCACGCCGTCCGCCAGTTCGACGCGGCCTTCGAACACGCAGCCGACGTCGATCGTCACGTCACGGCCGCAGATGAGTTCACCACGCACGTCGATGCGGGCCGGATCCATCAGGGTCACGCCTTTTTCCAGCAGGGCATTGGCAATGTTCAGTTGATGACGGCGCTCAAGCTCGGCCAGCTGCACCTTGCTGTTGACGCCAGCCACTTCCCATTCGGCCGACGGTTGGGCCGAGACTACCGGCACGCCGTCCGCCACCGCCTGGGCCACGATATCGGTCAGGTAGTACTCGCCTTGCGCATTGTTGTTCGACAAGGCGGCCAGCCACTTCTTGAGGTGGACGGTCGGGATGCACATGATGCCGCTATTGATCTCGCGGATCGCGCGCTCGGCCTCGCTCGCGTCCTTTTCTTCCACGATGCGCACGATCTTGCCGTTCTCGCGCACGATGCGGCCCAGGCCGAAGGGATTGGCCTGCTCGACGGTCAGGATGGCCAGTTTATCGGTGCCTGCGACCTCGACCAGGCGGCCGAGCGAAGCGGCGGTGGTCAGGGGCACGTCGCCATACAGCACCAGGGTCGGCACGCTCTCGTCGAGCTGCGGCACCGCCTGCATGACGGCATGGCCGGTACCCAGCTGAGGCTGCTGCAGGGCGGTGTCGATCGACGTGCCGGTCGCTTCGGCCAGCTTGCCGAGCATCTCAGGCACCGCTGCGCCCCCGTGGCCATAAATCACGCATAATTTACTTAAAGATAAGCTGCGGGCGGTATCGATGACGTGCTGCAACAGCGGCTTCCCCGCCAGTGGATGCAGGACTTTCGGCAAGGCGGACTGCATGCGCTTTCCCATGCCGGCGGCGAGGATCACAACGTTCATATGCGGTTCTCAAAAAGTTGATAATATGAAAAAGTTTAACACGCCAGACACCTTGTTCCAGCGCACTATTGCGCTCTGCCTGGTCGCGCTATTCGCCCTTCTTGCCGCTTGCAGCTCGGTGCGTTTTACGTACAACCAGGGCGATACCTTACTGTATTGGTGGTTGGATTCCTACGCCGATCTGGAAGGCCAACAGGCTGACATCGCCAAGCGCGACATCGATAAACTGTTCCAGTGGCATCGCCAGACCCAGTTGCGCGATTACGCGGCCCTGCTCGGGACCATGCAGCGTGAACTGGCCGGCAATCCCACCCAGGCCGACCTGATCAATATTTACAAAGAAATCCGTGTTCGCGGCGAGCGCCTGGCCGCCCGCGCCGTGCCGGAAATGACCACCCTGGCACTGTCCATCAAACCGGACCAGATCGCCGATATCGAAAGCAAATTCAACGCGAAAAACAAGGAATATCGCGAGAAATTTATCGAAGGTAGTGTGGAAAAGCGCCAGCGCGCCCGCTTCAAGAAGGCCATGGACCAGCTCGAGCTGTGGTTCGGCCGTTTCAGCAATGAACAGGAAGACGCCCTGCGCCGCACCATGAACGCGCGTCCGCTCGACAACGACGTCTGGCTGGAAGAGCGCATGTGGCGCCAGCGCCGCATCCTGGCCCTGCTGCGCAAGTTCCAGCAGGAGAAACCGCACCGCGAGCAGGCGGCAGCCCAGATCACGGCCATGCAGCGCGAACTGTTCGGACGCATGGAATCCCCCGAGCGCAAGGCCTTCTACGATACGAGCCTCGATCAGACCACGAAGTTCATCCTGGCCGCGATCCGCATCGCCACCCCGGCGCAGAAGAAGCATGCCCAGGAGCGCATGCAAGGCTGGATCAACGACTTCCAGGCACTGGCGGCAGGCAAGTAGAGCAGCGAAAGGGCGGCAGGATGCCCATGCTATAGTGCCGCCCATGCAAAAGAAGTCCTCCCCCAAGCCCCACGGGGCTCCGCGCCTGGCCCCGCGCCAGGTCCGCATCATCGGCGGCATGTGGAAACGTGCCCTGCTGCCGGTCCTCGACGCCGAAGGCCTGCGCCCGACCCCGGACCGGGTACGCGAGACCGTTTTCAACTGGATCAACCACCAGCTCGGCAGCGACTGGGACAACGCCACCTTCCTCGACCTGTTCGCCGGCTCCGGCGCCCTCGGCTTCGAAGCGGCCAGCCGCGGCGCGGCTTCCGTCACCATGGTGGACAGCCATGGCCCGGCGGCGCGCCAGCTGGAAGCGAACCGCGACAAACTGAAGGCCGGCAACGTTACCGTGCTGCGCGCCGACGCCATGACCCTGGTGCGCGACCTGGCCACCCGCGGCCAGCGTTTCGACGTGATCTTCCTCGATCCACCCTACCAGCTCGGCCTGCTTACCCAGATCCTGCCGCTGTGCCGGGCGCTGCTGAAGGACGACGGCATGGTCTATGCGGAGACTGGCGAAGCCCTGCCCTTCGAAGGCGAGGCGCCCGACTGGCTGGTCGGCTGGGACGCCATTCGCGAGGACAAGGCGGGCATGGTCTACTATTACCTGTTGGAACCGCAGGCGAGCGCGGCATAAGCGAGACATATAACGCCTGTCCTGCACAAGGATTGGGCAAAGACCGCCCCAAGCTGGGGCGGCTGCCGGATTTTCAGGCATAATGCGCGTTCTGACAGGGTGATCTCCAAGGGAGCCGCAATGGTTGTAGCCGTATATCCAGGTACTTTCGATCCGCTCACGCGCGGGCACGAGGACTTAGTGCGCCGTGCATCGGGCCTGTTCGACCGCCTGGTGGTGGGCGTGGCCGACAGCAAGAACAAGAAACCGTTCTTCTCGCTCGACGAGCGCCTGGAAATCGCCAACGAAGTGCTGGGCCATTATCCGAACGTGCAGGTCGAGAGTTTCTCGGGCCTGCTGAAGGATTTCGTGCGCCAGCACGATGCGCGCGTGATCGTGCGCGGCCTGCGCGCCGTGTCCGACTTCGAGTACGAGTTCCAGATGGCGGGCATGAACCGTTACCTGCTGCCCGATGTCGAAACCCTGTTCCTGACCCCGTCCGACCAGTACCAGTTCATCTCCGGCACCATCGTGCGCGAGATCGCGATGCTGGGTGGCGACGTGTCGAAATTCGTATTCCCCTCGGTGGACCGCTGGCTGCAAAAGAAGATTGCGGCGATCAAGGCGGCCCCGGCAGCTTGAAAGCAGTAGAAGCGAGACCAGCATGGCTCTGATGATTACCGACGATTGCATCAACTGCGACGTCTGCGAACCCGAATGCCCTAACGACGCGATTTCGATGGGCCTTGAGATCTACGAAATCGACCCGCACAAGTGCACCGAATGCGTCGGCCACTTCGAAGAGCCGACCTGCGCAGTGCTGTGCCCGGTCGCCTGCATTCCTCTGAACCCGGCCTGGCGCGAATCGCGCGAAGAACTGCAGGCCAAGTACGAACGTCTCACCGCCGCCAAGGCGGGCGCCTGACCCCCGAGCCGGCTGTCCAGCCGGCTTTTTTTATTCCTTTTTTCCATCCAGGCTGCGTGCGTGCCCGCACCTTGGCAGCCTGCCGCTGCGGCTATGCTGCCTCCATGGATGCGAAAAACGATACGGAAGAGGTGATTCCTTCTTCCGTGCATGAGCATGTCAGCACCTTGTCCGAGTTCTATGCCCGGCACGAGGAGGAACTCACGCCTGCGCAGCGCTTTGTCGAGCGGATCAGCGTCTTCCTCGGCAGTCCCGGCTATGTCGCCGGCAACCTGCTGTTTGTCGTGCTCTGGATCGCCTGGAACCTGGCAGCGCCCGAGCTCGGCTTCGACCAGTGGGACGAGCCTCCCTTCTTCTGGCTGCAGGGCCTCATTGCCATGAACGCCTTCGTCATCTCGACCACCGTGCTGATCCGCCAGAATCGCATGTCCACCCTTGCCAGCCAGCACGCCCACCTCGACCTGCAGGTGAACCTGCTGGCGGACGAAAAGACCAGCAAGATCATCCAGATGCTCGAAGAACTGCGGCGCGACCTGCCCCAGGTCGCCGACCGGGTCGACCCCGAGGCCGAGGAGCTGGCCAGGCCCACCGATACCGAGGCCGTCCTGTCCATCATCGAGGAGTCGTCCGAGCGGCTCAACTGCGAGAAGAAATGATTTTCTGACGAGCTGCTGCATGCCCGGCCTTTTTCCGGGCCTGGCTCCATACGCTCGCCTCATCTACCAACAATCCCATTGATTGGCCGCTACAATGTGAACTTCGTGGAATAACACACATTCCTCAGCAATAGGCGTTCTTTCTCCAGACATCTGCATTCATCCATATATGGAATTACGTCCCGCTGGCGAACTACAGTTCATCTGTCATACTTCATGTAACACCGCTCTTTTTTGATTTATATTCAGGTTATTTTCATTCATCATGCATTCTTCACCTCTCCTGATAAATTAAAGAGTGACTTCCCTTAGTGACTCTTTGTGATATTTGTTAAATCAAAGGAGCGAGAAAATCCGGGTGACGAAGAGTCACGAGCGACAACGCGCCAGCGGGTCAATGCGGGGCTGAACGAGGGGTGGAAATGGGATGGGGGCGGGCAATCGCCTCCCCGAAGCCGGAGACGCCTGGGAAACGGGCGAAAAAAAACGCGGCGTCCGGAACGGAGGCCGCGTCAATGGAGGAAGACGGCTGTTAGGACATTGTCCTGAATCAGAAGCGTTCGCCCAGCTGCACCTTGGGCGGGCGCGGGCGGATGGTCAAGACTGCGGCGCGGCCAATACCGACGAGCAGCGGACGGAAGAACATGGCCACGCCACCTGCCAGCGCCAGTCCCGTCGCGGTACGCAGGACATCGCCGACCGGGATGGCGGCTACGGTGGTCTGGAGGAGGGCAAGCACGTTCATGATGTGTTCGGTGTTGAGATGGCACGACTATAGTGCGATGCAACATATAAATCTAATTTTGTTCACTGATGACGATTATCCATTTCATGAATAGTTGAGGTACACTCTTGGCAACGTCCGTATTGCTAATACCTGCCCATGAGCTTCCTGACGCTTGACCTGAACCTGCTGCGCGTATTCGACGCAGTCATGACCGAGCAAAACCTCACCCGCGCCGCCGGCCACCTGGCGATGACCCAGCCGGCGGTCTCGAACGCCATCAAGCGCCTGCGCGAGAGCCTCGGCGACGAACTCCTGATCCGCACCGCCTACGGCGTCAAGCCGACCCCGCGGGCGGAAGCGCTGTGGCCGGCCGTGCGCCAGGCCCTGGCTGCGCTGGAAGCGGCGGTGATGCCGGAAACCTTCGACGTCTCCAAGGCCCAGGCGACCTTCCGGATGGCGATGGCCGACGCGACCGCGGCCCTGTGGCTGCCTTCCCTGATGCGATCGATCGAGCGCGAGGCGCCGGGCGTGAACATCCGCATGGTGCCCCTGACCACGCGCGAGCCGCGTCCCATGCTGCTGCGTGGCGACATCGACCTGGCGGTCGGCTTCTTCCCGGGCGTGGCGGCGCAACTGTCGTATGAAACCGGCTCGCCGATCCGCCATGAGCGCCTGTATTCCGGCGTCTATGTCTGCGTGATGCGCAAGGACCACCCGCTGGCCAAGGAAAAGCTGGACCTCGACACCTACTGCAAGGCCAACCACCTCCTGGTGAGCTTCTCGGGCCGCGCCCACGGCCTGGTCGACGAGGCCCTGGCCCAGATCGGCCGCGAACGCCGCATCCTCCTGACCGTGAACCAGTTCTTCACAGCAGGGCGGGTGGTGGCGAACTCCGACCTGATCACGGTGCTGCCGAAGCACCTGATGGTCTCGACCGGCATGACCGATGCGCTGGTATGGCGCGAACTGCCCTTCCAGCTGCCGGCCGTGCACCTGGACATGCTCTGGCACGAGCGCGACGGCCGCAGCCCGGCGCACCGCTGGCTGCGCAAGAACCTTGAAGCCATGGCGGAAAGCGCGGCGCCGAAGACGGGCGCGCGCAAGGTGGTGTGATCCGGAGCGGTTGGCGGAGGGTGTTCGGCTGTGCCGAACACCCTACCTGATCGGCAGCTTGGTGGTGTTCTTGACTTCTTCCATGACCGCATAGGTGTGCGTCTCACGCACACCTTTCTGCAGCAGGGTCTTGCCGAGGAATTCACGGTAGGCGGCCATGTCCTTCACGCGCGCCTTGACCAGATAGTCGAAGCCGCCCGCCACCATGTGGCATTCCAGCACTTCCGGGATCATCTGCACGCTCTGTTTGAATGCATCGAAGACCTCGGGAGTGGTACGATCGAGCACCACCTCGATGAACACCAGCAGCGACACATCGAGCAGCTGGGGATTGAGCTGGGCCGTGTAGCCCATGATGTAGCCGGACTCGTGCAGCTTGCGCACGCGTTCCAGGCAGGCGGCGGGAGACAGGTTGACGCGTGCAGCCAACTCGACGTTGCTGATTCGCCCGTCGTTCTGCAGTTCCGCGAGAATTTTCTTGCTGATCTTGTCGAGCATGGTCTGTCTCCTGCCATGTAAACATTATTCGGCCAGATTGTCGCACCAAAAACTATCTTTTGCTAGTCTGTCTTAAAAACAGAATTAATCCAGAAGATTTCCTTCTACAATCGAATCATTCCAACGTGTTCCACAGCACGCCGGCCGCTTGCAATGCGGTGCGGCGCTTTTTGCTGCGCGGCGCACGTCAGGCGAACCTTGATTCCTTTTTCTGAAGAGACACCATGCAGATTGCCGCAGCTCCGGCTTCGACCGCTTCGACGTCGACCCCGGTTTCCACTTTCGTTCCCTTCGATGCACTCAGGAGCGAAATCAAGCGCGAACAGACCCCGCTGCGCGCGGCCATCACCGCCGCCTACCGCCGCGACGAAACCGAAGCAGTGCAATGGCTGCTGGCGCAGGGCGCCAGCGCCAACGGCGATGCCTATATGCTGGCCCACCGCCTGGTCTCGAGCGTGCGCGAAAAGCGAACCCGCGCCTCGGGCGTGGACGCGCTGATGCACGAGTTCTCCCTGTCCTCGGAAGAAGGCGTGGCGCTGATGTGCCTGGCCGAAGCGCTGCTGCGCATCCCGGACAGCGAAACCGCCGACCGCCTGATCGCCGACAAGATCAGCCGCGGCGACTGGAAGAAGCACCTGGGCGAGTCGCCTTCGCTGTTCGTGAACGCGGCCACCTGGGGCCTGCTGATCACCGGCAAGCTGGTCTCGACCAATAGCGAAAAGAACCTGGGCTCGGCCCTCACCCGCCTGATCGCCAAGGGCGGCGAGCCGCTGATCCGCAAGGGCGTCGACATGGCCATGCGCATGCTGGGCAACCAGTTCGTCACCGGCCAGACCATCGAGGAAGCCCTCAAGAACAGCCGCGAGAACGAGACCCGCGGCTACCGCTACTCCTACGACATGCTGGGCGAAGCGGCGCTGACCGAGCAGGATGCGAAGAATTACTATGCCTCCTACGAGACCGCGATCCACGCGATCGGCAAGGCCTCGAACGGCCGCGGCATCAAGGACGGCCCGGGCATCTCGATCAAGCTGTCGGCCCTGCACCCGCGCTACAGCCGCGCTCAGTACGGGCGTGTGATGGGCGAGCTGCTGCCGCGCGTGCGCAGCCTGGTCCTGCTGGCCAAGCGCTACAACATCGGCATCAACATCGACGCCGAGGAAGCCGACCGCCTCGAGATCTCGCTCGACATGCTGGAATCGCTCGCCTTCGACAAGGAGCTCGACGGCTTCGAAGGCATCGGCCTGGTGGTGCAGGCCTATCAGAAGCGCTGCCCCTTCGTGATCGACTACCTGGTCGACCTGGCCAAGCGCAGCGGCCGCAAGTTCATGGTGCGCCTGGTGAAGGGCGCCTACTGGGACGCCGAGATCAAGCGCGCCCAGGTCGAGGGCATGCCGGGCTATCCGGTCTACACCCGCAAGGTCTACACCGACGTGTCGTATCTGACCTGCGCGCGCAAGCTGCTGGCGGCCAGCGACATCCTGTATCCGCAGTTCGCCACCCACAACGCGCACTCGCTGTCGGTGATCTACACCTGGGCCAAGGCCGATGGCGTCAGCAATTACGAGTTCCAGTGCCTGCACGGCATGGGCGAAACCCTGTACGACCAGGTCGTCGGCCCGCGCAAGCTCGATAAGGCCTGCCGCATCTACGCACCGGTGGGTTCGCACGAAACCCTGCTGGCCTACCTGGTGCGCCGCCTGCTGGAAAACGGCGCCAACTCCTCCTTCGTGAACCAGATCGTGGACGAGAACGTGGCGATCGACAGCCTGCTGGCCGATCCGTTCGAGCAGGCGCGCGCCTCGGCTGGCCGCCCGCACCCGGCGATCGCCCTGCCGCTGCAGATGTTCGGCGACGAGCGCAAGAACTCGGCCGGCCTGGACCTCGTCAACGAGAACATCCTGGCTACCCTCGCCGACGGCCTCGCCCGGCAGCGCCAGCACCTGGCCAATCCCCTGATCGCCGGCCCGGTCGAGGCCAGCGAACGTGCGGACGTCATCAACCCGGCCATGTCGAGCGACGTCGTCGGCCAGGTGGTCGAAGCGACCCGCGTCGACGTCGAGACCGCCCTCTCGGCAGCCAGCGCTTTTGCCGGCGAATGGGAAGCCACCAGCGTCGAGACCCGCGCCACCATCCTGGAACGCACCGCCGACCTGTTCGAACAGAACGGCACCGAACTGATGGCGCTGGCCGTGCGCGAAGCCGGCAAGTCGCTGCCGAACGCGATCGCCGAACTGCGCGAAGCGGTCGACTTCCTGCGCTACTACGCGGTGCAGATCCGCGATGCCAAAGCTGACGGCGCGCTCGGTCCCGTCACCTGCATCTCGCCATGGAACTTCCCGCTCGCGATCTTCACCGGCCAGGTGGCCGCCGCCCTGGTTGCCGGCAACGTCGTGCTGGCCAAGCCGGCCGAGCAGACCCCGCTGATCGCACACCGCGCCGTGGAACTCTTCCATGAGGCAGGCACCCCGCGCGCCGCGCTGCAGCTGCTGCCGGGCCGCGGCGAAGTGGTGGGGGCCGCCCTCACCTCGGACTCGCGCATCAAGGGCGTGATCTTCACCGGCTCCACCGAAGTGGCGCAGCTGATCAACCGTACCCTGGCAACGCGCGCCGAACAGGAAGGCATCGACATTCCGCTGGTGGCCGAAACCGGCGGCCAGAACGCGCTGATCGTGGATTCCTCGGCGCTGCCGGAGCAGGTGGTGCAGGACGTGCTGTCCTCGGCCTTCGACTCGGCCGGCCAGCGCTGCTCGGCGCTGCGCGTGCTCTTCCTGCAGGAAGACATCGCCGACAAGACCATCAAGATGCTCAAGGGCGCGATGCTGGAACTGCGCGTGGGCGCGCCGGACCGCCTGGCCACCGACATCGGCCCCGTCATCGATGCCGAAGCCCAGCGCAACCTGCTGGCCCACATCGAACGCATGCGCGCCACCGCGCGCAGCCACTATGCGCTCGAGCTGCCGGACAGCGTGACGAAGAGCGGCACCTTCGTCCCGCCGACCGTGCTGGAAATCGGCTCGCTGGCGGAACTCAAGCACGAGGTCTTCGGCCCGGTGCTGCACATCGTGCGCTACCGCCGCGCGGACCTGCCGAAGGTGATCGACACCATCAACGCCACCGGCTACGGCCTGACCCTGGGCGTGCACTCGCGCATCGACGAGACCATCGACTTCATCGTCGAGCGCGCGCACGTGGGCAACATCTACGTGAACCGCAACATCGTCGGTGCAGTCGTCGGCGTGCAGCCTTTCGGCGGCGAGGGCAAGTCCGGCACCGGTCCGAAGGCCGGCGGTCCGCTCTACCTCAAGCGCCTGCAGCGCAATGCGGCGCCCCTGATGGAGCACAGCCGCGTATTCGACGCGGGCCTGGATGCGCTGCTCGGCTGGATGCGCGACAAGGGCCACACCGAGCTGGCGACCCTGGCCCAGGGCTACGGCCGCACCGCGCTGACCCATGTCGAAGTCGCCCTGCCGGGTCCGACCGGCGAGCGCAATACCCTGGCCTTCACGGAGCGCGGCACCGTGCTGTGTGCGCCGAAAACGGCTGCCGGCCTGCTCAACCAGCTGGCCGCCGCCCTGGCGACCGGCAACCGCGCCCTCGTACTGGCCGAGCCGGGCCTGATCCCGGCCGAGCTGCCGGCGCTGGTGAAGGAGCGCGTGCGCTTCGTCGGCCAGGACGAAATCGATGCGAGCGAATTCCAGATCGCCCTGCTGGAAACGGGCCTTGCCGGCTCGCTGCGCGCCAGGCTGGCCGCCCGCACGGGCGCCATCGTCGGCATCGTCGACACCACGGCGCATGAAGGGGTGGCGCTGTGGCGCCTGGTGGCCGAACGGGCCGTCTGCGTCAACACGACGGCGGCTGGCGGCAACGCAAGCCTGATGACCTTGGGCGTGTAATGATGAACGGGGAGCGCAAGCTCCCCGTTTTGTTTTGATCGATGTAATGGAAGTTCGTAGCAGCAGCAGACACATTCTTATAAAACGGAGGTAGACATGCTGGTTGGCGTACCAAAGGAAATCAAGAATCACGAGTACCGCGTCGGGCTGACCCCGCCCTCGGTGCGCGAACTGACCTCGCGCGGCATCGAGGTCGTCGTGCAGCAGGGCGCCGGGGAGCAGATCGGGCTGTCGGACGAGCAGTACACGGCGGCCGGCGCCACCCTCGCCGGCTCGGCCAGGGACGTCTTCGGGCGCGCCGACATGATCGTCAAGGTCAAGGAACCGCAGCCGGCCGAGTGCGCCATGCTGCGCGAAGGGCAGATCCTCTACACCTACCTGCACCTGGCGCCCGATCCCGAGCAGACCGCGGCGCTGGTGAAGTCGGGCGCCGTCTGCATCGCCTACGAGACCATCACCGGGCCAGGGGGCGGCCTGCCGCTGCTCGCGCCGATGAGCGAAGTCGCCGGCCGCATGGCGATCCAGGCCGGCGCCGCCCATCTCGAAAAGTCCAAGGGCGGCATGGGCCTGCTGCTGGGCGGCGTGCCGGGCGTGGCGGCCGGCCACGTGGTCATCATCGGCGCGGGCGTGGTCGGCACCAATGCGCTGCAGATGGCGGTCGGCACCGGCGCGAGGGTGACGGTGCTCGACAAGAACATCGACCGCCTGCGCCAGCTGGACCTCGTCTACGGCAACCGCATCTCCACGCTGTATTCCAATGCGCACGCGATCGAGGAAGCGGTGCTGGATGCCGACCTGGTGATCGGCGGCGTGCTGGTGCCGGGCGCCGCGGCGCCGAAGCTGGTGACCCGCGACATGATCTCGCGCATGAAAAAGGGCGCGGTGGTGGTCGACGTCGCGATCGACCAGGGCGGCTGCTTCGAAACCTCGCACCCGACCACCCATGCCGACCCGACTTTCGTGGTCGACGGCGTGATCCACTACTGCGTGGCGAACATGCCGGGCGCCGTGGCGCGCACTTCTACTTTTGCGCTCAACAACGCGACCATCGGCCATGCCGTGGCGCTCGCCACCAAGGGCTGGCGACAAGCGCTATCCGACGACGTCCATCTGCGCAACGGCCTGAACGTCTGCCAGGGCAAGCTTACTTACCAGGCGGTGGCCAGGGATCTCGGCTATGACTACGTGCCGGCGGAGTCCCTGCTGGCTTGAAGCGGCATGTCCGCAAGATCCCGGCACATGCGCCGGGTGATGTGGAAAGCGTATTGCGCGGCCACCGATTTCACGAAACGCATGAAATCGATGGCCGCGTGTTCATTGGCATTGTCCGAAATCGTGCGCAGCACGGCGCAGGGCACGCCCAGCTCGTAGCACACCTGCGCCACCGCGGCGCCTTCCATTTCGACCGCTACCAGGCCGGGAAGGGCGTCGTTGAGGCTATTCACGTGCGCGCCATCGTTGACGAACCGGTCGCCGCTCGCCACCAGGCCGCGGTGCACACGCGGCTGGACCAGCCGGAAAGCCTGCCGTTCGCCATCCTGGATCGCTTCGAGGAAGTCGCGTTCCAGGAAGTCGTGGGCGGCGCGCGAGAGGCGCAGGGACAGGTTCTGGTCGGGCTGGAAGTGCGTCTGGCCGGTCAGCGGCACCTCGAAGCGGGGAAACAGGGGGCTGGCATCCATATCGTGCTGGACCAGCGCTTCGGCAACCACGATATCCCCGACCTGCACGCTTGCATCCCCGGCGCCGGCCACGCCCGTAAAAAGGATGTGGGTAACTCCGAACTTCTCCACAAGCGTTGTGGCGGTCATGGCGGCAGCAACCTTGCCAATTCGCGATAAAACGCACACAGCGTCGATTTCCCACAGTGTTCCTGCCCAGTACTCGCGCATGCCATGGATGAGCTTGGCGGGGCCTCTCATGGCTTCCACAAGCCCCAGCTGTTCTTCGGCCAAGGCGCTGATGATCCCTAAACGCATGTTTTTCCTGTCTTTTTAATCACTGGTCTTGCTTGTCGACGGGCTTTCGGAAGTCGACCACACGCTCCGTTTTCTCGAATCGAGGTGCATCGATGCCAACAGCCGGCCTTCCAGGAAAGCGGGCGGCGAGGAGTCGGTGCGTTCCCATCATCGCTGCGCAGGGCGATTTCCACCAGTCCCTTGGGCTCGCCACGGCTTGAATACGCCAGCAACTGTGCATAAGGAGCGGTTTGTGCACAGAGGCCGCGCGTTTCTTCGAGATATTCGTGGCGTTCTGCAGGCCGAAGTGTCATGCGCAGCGCCGGCCAGCCGGCTTGTTCAACACTTGTACAGCGTTTGATCGAGGTCATCCGTACGCCTTCGCCGAGCAGTCGCGCTTCTATTTTGCTTGTCTCAGGAGGGAGAGGCCAGAGAAAGCCGCTGCCGTAGGCCTTTTCGGCCGCGAAGTTCCAGCTTCTTGGTTAACTAAAGTATGTATACAAAGCTAGTAGTAGATAGTAAACGCGCATCTTTCTGTTGATAAGTCCGGTTTACTCCACAAGATCAACGATTTGCAGACGCGTTTACCGGCTGAACAAAGCTTGTGCGGAGCTTGAACGGAACTTGGACAAATTTTTGGCAGGCCAGGAAAGACATCGTTCTGCACATCCGGTCCTGTGGATATTCATTGGCTTTTCCACAGTTCAGCCGGGAATTTGCTGCGTCAACGCGGATTCTTCAGGTCGAGAGAAACGACAGGAGGCGGTCGCCAAGGTGCTGACAGCCGTACCTGGCGTCCCGCTGGGTGCCTGAATCTGTCTTCAGCGACGGTCGAGGTCTTCAAGTTTGTTGGCGAGCATGGTTTCTGAACGTGCTGCAGGCCAGGCAACGGGTTCGCGAATGCGTTCCTGTTTTTGTTGTTGTAGTAAACAAGTTTGTATACAAACTGGTAGTAATAGTAAACGTGCACTCCTCTGTGGATAAGGCGGGTTTTCTCCACAACGTCAACGGTTTACGGTCGCGTTAACCTGCTGGACAAGGCTTGTTTTTGAGTTGGAGGAAACTTGAACAGATTTTCGGGCTGCTAGTAGATGATCACGTTCTGCACATTCGATTCTGTGGATATCCCATCTGTTTTCCACAGGAACATGCGGGCACGCGCCGTTTTTCTACTGACCTCGGTCTGCAATGCGTGGAAACGAGCAGTCAGGCGAGCTCCTCGTTTGCTTCCAGCGTCTGTCGGTTTGATACGACGCGTCGGCAAAATTTTTTTTAAAAGAAGCACATCGAGGTTTACAAACAAAGTTTGTATACAAGGATAGTAGTAGTGGTTAACGGCCCCTCCTTCCTGTGGAAAAGATCTTGGAGGCTTTACAAATCAAGCACTTGAGCGAAGAATAAGGCGGTGCACTGCCGGCCTGGGTTCGCTTTCGAAAAAGGGGACAAGAATCGCGACCCCGCCAAAACAGGGCCGTTTTGCACAAACCGCACCTGTGGATATCCAGAACGTTATCCACAGATGGGCTCTGGGCAGGCGTTTACGATCTGGTAAGCTTGCCTCAACGAATGACGAACGAAGGGGTTTGATGGATCTCGACGCGCTGTTTCGCATGCCCATGACACGCAGGCCGAAGGACGGCGGTTTGCGTCCATTCGCTTGCGGTCCTGGCGCCGGAGCGCAGCCTTCCGAACGCTTTGGCGGCGAAGCGTGCAGGGTTTGCCTCGTCAGCGACCTGGCCGCGGGACGCTAGCCTTGGAGTCCGCTGGCGAGTACGACTACATCATCGTCGGCGCCGGCACCTCGGGCTGCGTGCTGGCGAACCGCCTGACCCGCAACCGCGACATGAACGTGCTGCTGCTGGAAGCCGGCGGCAAGGACGACTACCTGTGGATCCACATCCCGGTCGGCTACCTGCGCTGCATCGGCAATCCGCGCACGGACTGGCTGTTCCGCACCGAAGCCGATCCCGGCCTGCATGGACGCTCGCTGATCTACCCGCGTGGCAAGGTGCTGGGCGGGAGTTCCTCGATCAACGGCATGATCTACATGCGCGGCCAGCCCGTCGACTACGAGCGCTGGGCCGAGGTGGCGGGAGACGATTCCTGGCGCTGGGAGCGGGTGCTGCCGCTGTTCAAGCGCAGCGAAGACCATTATCTCGGCGCCAGCGAACTGCATGGCGCCGGCGGCGAATGGCGGGTGGAAAAGCAGCGGCTGTCCTGGGCGATCCTGGACGCCTTCCGTGAAGCGGCGCTTGAAACCGGCATCCCGAAACTCGAGGACCTGAACGCCGGCCGGGGTGAGGGATCGGCCTATTTCGAGGTCAACCAGCGCCGCGGCATCCGCCTGAATACGGCGAAGGCCTTCCTGAAGCCGGCCTCCGGCAGGCCGAACCTGACCATCATGACCGGCTGCCACGTCGAGCGCCTGCTGTTCGAGGAGACGCCCCAGGGCAAGGCCTGCACCGGCGTCCAGTTCACCGGCGGCGGCCGCGCCTTCACCGCCACGGCGCATCGGGAAACCTTGCTGGCGGCAGGGGCGGTGGGCTCGCCGCAGATCCTGCAGCTGTCCGGCATCGGCGCAGCGAGCCAATTGCAGCGCCACGGCATCGATCCGGTGGCCGATGTGCCGGGTGTCGGAGAGAATTTGCAGGACCATCTTCAGCTGCGCATGGTCTTCAAGGTACAGGGCGCGCCCACCCTGAATACCCGGGCCACCAGGCCATTCGGCAAATTCCTGATCGGGCTCGAATACGCGCTGTTCCAGAGCGGCCCGATGTCGATGGCGCCCTCGCAGCTGGGCGCCTTCGCCCGTTCCTCGCCGCAGCAGCAGGCGCCGGATCTGCAGTACCACGTGCAGCCCTTGTCGCTGGACAAGTTCGGCGACCCGCTGCACCGGTTTCCGGCCTTTACCGCCAGCGTCTGCAACCTGCAGCCGACCTCGCGCGGGCATGTGCGGATCGGGTCCGCGGACAGCTACGCGCCGCCGAAGATCACCCCGAACTACCTCAGCACCGAGCAGGACCGCCGCACCGCCGCCAGCGCCCTGCGCCTGACGCGGCGCATCGTGGCCGCGCCGGCGCTCGCGAAATACTGCCCGGAAGAGGTCATGCCGGGCCCGCAATTCCAGAGCGAGGAAGAACTGGCCCATGCGGCGGGCCTGGTCGGCACCACGATTTTCCATCCGGTCGGCACCTGCCGCATGGGGAAAGCGGACGATCCGCTGGCCGTGGTCGACGGCCGCCTGCGTGTGCGCGGCGTCGACAGGCTGCGCGTGGTGGACGCCTCGATCATGCCCTTCATCACCTCCGGCAATACGAATTCACCGACGATCATGATCGCGGAAAAGGCGGCGCAAGACATCCTGGCAGGGCAGGCCTAGGCTGGCCGTGCAAGAGCGCACAAGCGTCGTGCGCCCATGCCGCGGCTCCGGCGCGCGTACGGTAAGCCGGCCGGTTTGTGACGGCCTGGCCTTGTATGTATGATCTGGCAAGCAGTCCCCCGGTTCGGTTGAACGCAGCACCACGTGTCTGGAGAGTCAATGGCGGATGTCATCCTGGAGACAAGGCAGCTCACCAAGGAGTTCAAGGGATTCACGGCAGTCAGCGGCGTCGACCTGCGGGTCGAACGCGGCCATATCCACGTCTTGATCGGGCAGCAGCCGTTCGCTGGATGGTGTACTTCGCCGCCCTGCGTTCGCCCTTCACCCATGGCGAGGACGGCCTGCAGGGCGTGCCGCGCGGAACGCTGTTCGGCCTGGACCTGTCGGACGACCTGGCCATGTACTACCTGGTGCTGGCGATCGCCATCGGCGGCTTCGCGCTGGTGGTGCGCACCGTGCATTCGCCCTTCGGCCAGGTGCTGAAGGCGATCAAGGACAACGAGGCGCGCGCCGTGTCGCTGGGCTGCGAGGTCGACCGCTACAAGCTGCTCGCTTTTGTCCGCTCCGCCGGCCTGGCAGGGCTCGCAGGAGCCACCAAAACGGTCGTGCTGGGCTTCGAGACGCTCACCGAAGTGCACTGGACCATGTCGGGCCTGGTGGTCCTGATGACGCTCGTAGGCGGCATGGGGACGATGGCCGGCCCGGTGCTGGGCGCCTTTATCGTGGTAGCACTGGAAAACAAGCTGGGCGACGTGGGCGGCTGGCTGGCCGAACGCTCCGGCATTGCCTGGTTCGGCACCCTGGGCGAGTCGATCGGCATGGTGACGGGCCTGATTTTTATTGTCTGTGTTCTCTTGTTCCGTCGTGGTATTGTGGGGGAAATAGCTTCAAAGCTAGTGCGCGGCCGCAAGCAGGCCGCCTGAAGCGCCTTCTGCCAGTGGAGCGGACATGAACCTCGAATCCCATTTCGTCGACGTGCACGGCCTGCGCATGCATTACGTCTGCGCGGGCGATGGTCCCACCGTGATCCTGATGCACGGTTTTCCCGATACCCACGAGATCTGGCGCCACCAGATCCCCGCGCTGGCCCGGGCCGGCTACCGGGTGATCGCGCCGGACATGCGCGGCTACGGCAAGACCGACGCGCCCGAAAGCACGGGCGCCTATGCGATCGAATTCCTGTGCGCCGACATCCTCGGCCTCATGGATGCGCTGGGCGTGGAGAAGGCGGCGCTCGTCGGGCACGACTGGGGCGGCCTGGTCGGCTGGCAGCTGTGCATGAACGCGCCGCAGCGCTTCGAGCGTTTCGTCGCGATGTCGACCGGTCACCCGGCCGCGATCGCCAATGCCGGCGTGACCCAGCAGATGCGTTTCTGGTACATCCTCGGCTTCCTGATGCCGGTGGTGGCGGAACATGCGATCCGCGCCAACGACTGGTTCTTCCTGCGCCAGATGACGCGCCGCAAGGAGCAGCTGGCGATCTGGCGCGCGGCGCTGGAGCCGGAAGGGCGCCTCACCGCGGCGCTGAACTATTACCGCGCGAACATCAAATTGGGCCGGCCCCACCACTGGCGCCCGGTCGAGGTGTCCGTGATGGGCATCTGGAGCGACCGCGACCCGGCCCTCGGTGAAAAGCAGATGCTGGATTCGGCTCACCACTGCCGCGCGGGCTTTCGCTATGAAGCGCTGAGCGGGGCGGGGCACTGGATGCAGTTGTCCGCCACCGAGCGCCTGAACGCCCTGCTGCTCGACTTCCTGCCGCCCTACAAAGCCGCGGCGTAGATCGCGCGCGCATCCGCCTGCGTAAGCTCTCTCGGGTTGTTGCCGAGCAGCCGGGTCTGCAGCATGGCGTCCGCCGCCAGCCTGTCGAGGTCGGACTCCCTGATGCCGACCTGGCTGAGCATCGTCTCGATTCCGGCGATCTTCGCAATCTGCTGCATTGCAACAATCAGCGCTTCCGTGCGCGCTTCTTCGCTGCCGCTCGCATGCGGGACGACGATCGCCGCCAGCTCCGCATAGAGTCGGGCCGCTGCCGGCATATTGAAGCGCAGTACATGCGGCAGCACCAGGGAGTTCGACAGGCCGTGCGGCACGTGGAAGATGCCGCCGATGGGATAGGCCAGAGCGTGCACGGCCGCCACCGGCGCGTTCGAGAAGGCTTGGCCGGCAAGGCAGGCGCCCAGCAGCATCGCTTGGCGCGCCTCCAGGTCTTGCCCGTGCTCGCAGGCCTTGACCAGGTTGCGGGACAGCAGGCGCAACGCTTCCCGGGCCAGCGCATCCGACATCGGATTCTTCTTGTGCCTACTTGTGTACGCTTCGATGGCGTGCACCATCGCGTCGATGCCGGTGGCTGCCGTCACGGCGGGCGGCAAGCCCAGGGTCAATGTCGCATCAAGGATGGCCAGGTCGGCATACAGCTGGGGCGCGACGACGCCCATCTTGGTGGTGGCGCCGGTCGTGACGATGGCGATGTTGGTGACTTCGGAACCGGTGCCCGCCGTGGTCGGCACCTGGATCAGTGGCAGGCGTTTGCCGCTTACTTTGCCGATGCCATAGATGTCGGAGAGCAGCTGGGGTGAGGGCGCCAATACTGCGACCAGCTTGGCGACGTCCATCGAACTGCCGCCGCCGAAGCCGATCACGAGGTCCGTCTCCATCCGGCGCGCCACATCGACGGCGGCCAGGATAACCGCCTCCGGTGGATCGGCCAGCACCTCGGAAAAGACGATGGCGGACCTGCCGCTCTGCTCGAGGCTGAGTCTGGGCAGATCGAGCAGGCCTGTGCGCAGGAAGCCGGCATCGGTAACGATCAGGGGCCTGCGCGCGCCGGGGAAGCGCTCGGTGATCACATCGCCGAGGCGTCCGGCAAGGCTTGGCTCGGAGAGGAGGGTAGCCACGGTGCTGAAGGCGAAGCTGCTCATCGGATGTCTCCCTGTCGTTTTTTCCTGAGCTTACAGCATTCCCGCCCGGGTTTGGCCAGCTGTTGATGCCTCGGAGTACAATGCAGCCTCTGCATTCCTCGATGTCTTCCCATGATTGATTTTGCCTGGCTCGGCGCGGCTGCCTTTACCGCCGGCCTGGTCGACGCCGTCGTCGGTGGCGGCGGCCTGATCCAGATTCCCGCCATCTTCTCCGTCCTCCCGAAAGAAGTTCCTGCCACCCTGCTGGGCACCAACAAGTTCGCCAGCATCTTCGGTACCAGCGCTGCGGCAGTGAACTACGCGCGTCGCGTACGCGTGGCGTGGAGCACGGCGGCGCCTGCAGCTGTCGCGGCGTTCGTCCTGTCCTTCGTCGGCGCCTGGACGGTGACGCGGGTGCCGGCGGACTTTGTACGTACGCTGCTGCCCATCGTCCTCGTGGCCGTGGCGGTCTATACTTTCAAGAAGAAAGACCTCGGCGCCGTGCATGCGCCGGTGCACAGCGGACTGGCTGAGCGGTACTGGGCCATCGGCATCGGCGCCGCGATCGGCTTCTATGACGGCTTCTTCGGTCCGGGCACGGGCAGCTTCCTGATCTTCCTTTTTGTGCGCTTCTTCGGTTTCGACTTCCTCGGGGCATCGGCTGCGGCGAAGATCGTGAACGTCGCCTGCAACTTCTCCGCCTTGCTGTGGTTCGGGTATAGCGGACACATCCTGTGGCAGCTTGGCCTCATGATGGCGGTGTGCCAGGTGGCTGGATCGCTGATCGGTACGAAGCTGGCGCTGAAGCATGGCAGCGCATTTGTACGCAAACTGTTCCTGGTCGTGGTCTCGGCCCTGATCCTCAAGACGGCCTATGATGCTTTCACCAAGATAGGTTGGTGACGCTCCACGTGAAACAATGAAGCCGGGTTCGCCCGGCTTTTTTGCTTTTTGTTCCACGTGAAACATTCGCAAGCTCGTCGGCAACTATGTTCCACGTGGAACAAAATCTGTCGTTTTCGGGCCGTTGCAGAGTCCTGCAAGAAAAAAGAATCTATAATCGCGCATTAGTCTCCTCGCACCACTCCTCATCATGCTATTTCCTACTGAATTCGACGTCATCGTCGTCGGCGGCGGCCATGCCGGTACCGAGGCTGCGCTCGCGTCCGCACGCACGGGTCAGAAGACCCTGCTGCTGACCCATAACATTGAAACCCTGGGCGCCATGTCCTGCAACCCGTCGATCGGCGGCATCGGCAAGGGCCACCTTGTCAAGGAAGTCGACGCCCTCGGCGGCGCCATGGCCATCGCAACAGACGAGTCTGGCATCCAGTTCCGTATCCTGAACTCCTCGAAAGGCCCTGCCGTGCGCGCCACCCGCGCCCAGGCCGACCGTGTGTTGTACAAGGCCGCGATCCGTTCGCGCATCGAGAACCAGCCGAACCTGTGGCTGTTCCAGCAGGCCGTGGACGACCTGATGGTGGAGGGCGACCGCGTGGTCGGCGCCGTCACCCAGGTTGGCCTGCGCTTCCGCGCCCGCGCCGTGGTGCTGACCGCCGGTACTTTCCTCGACGGGAAGATCCACGTCGGCCTGCAGAATTACTCGGGTGGCCGCGCCGGCGATCCGCCCGCGCTGTCGCTGTCGAGCCGCCTGAAGGAACTGAAACTGCCGCAAGGCCGACTGAAGACCGGCACGCCGCCGCGTATCGACGGCCGCAGCATCGACTTCTCGGTCCTTAGCGAGCAGCCGGGCGACCTCGACCCGGTGCCGGTGTTCTCGGTCATGGGCAATGCCGCCATGCACCCGCGCCAGGTGCCGTGCTGGGTGACGCACACCAACGAAAAGACCCACGACATCATCCGCAACGGCCTCGACCGCAGCCCGATGTATACCGGCGTCATCGAGGGTGTGGGCCCGCGTTATTGCCCCTCGATCGAAGACAAGATCCACCGCTTCGCATCGAAAGAGTCGCACCAGATCTTCCTGGAGCCGGAAGGCCTCACGACCAACGAGTTCTATCCGAACGGGATCTCGACCAGCCTGCCGTTCGACGTGCAGCTGGAACTGGTGCGCTCGATGCGCGGCCTGGAGAACGCCTTCATCCTGCGTCCCGGCTATGCGATCGAATACGACTATTTCGACCCACGCGGCCTGAAAGCCTCGCTGGAAACCAAGGCGATCAAGGGCCTGTTCTTCGCCGGCCAGATCAACGGCACCACCGGCTACGAGGAAGCCGCGGCCCAAGGCCTGCTGGCCGGCCTGAACGCCGCGCTGCAGACCAAGGGCGAGGAAGCCTGGACCCCGGGCCGCTCGGAAGCCTACCTGGGCGTGCTGGTCGACGACCTGACCACGCAGGGCGTGGCCGAGCCTTACCGCATGTTCACCAGCCGTGCGGAATACCGCCTGTCGCTGCGTGAAGACAATGCCGACATGCGCCTGACCGAAATCGGCCGCAAGCTGGGCATCGTGGGCGACGCCCAGTGGGCGGCTTTCGAGACCAAGCGCGAAGCCATCGCCCGCGAGCTGGAGCGCCTGCGTTCCACCTGGGTCAACCCGCGCATCCTGGCTGGCGCCGAATCCGAGCGTGTAGTGGGGCAGGCGCTCGAGCGCGAGTACAACCTGGCCGACCTGCTGCGCCGCCCGGGTGTGCAGTACGACACCCTCATGACGATGACGGGCATGGAGGGACAGCCCCTGGCCGGCCCCGGCGTGGAAGACCCGGCGGTGAAGGAACAGATCGAGATCCAGCTGAAGTACGCCGGCTACATCAACCGCCAGGCGCGCGAAGTGGAGCGTCACGACCACTACGAGAACCTGAAGCTGCCGGAAAACCTGAACTACCTGGAGATCCAGGCCCTGTCGATCGAGGTGCGCCAGAAGCTCGACAAGCAGCGTCCGGAAACCCTGGGCCAGGCCTCGCGCATTTCGGGCGTGACCCCGGCGGCGATCTCGCTGCTGCTGGTGCACCTGAAAAAACGCGGTGCCAAGGGCTTCACCAATGCTCCAGCGGAGGCGGCCGAATGAGGGGTTTCGACCGCGCCGCCTTGGCGCACGTGCTGGCCGAGGGTATTGCCGAGATGAAGCTGGATGTTTCGGCAGCCCAGCAGGACAAACTGATGGATTACCTGGCGCTGATGAGCAAGTGGAATGGCGTCTACAACCTGACTTCGCTGCGCGACCCGATGCAGATGGTGACCCACCACCTGCTCGATTCGCTCGCCGCGGTGCCGGCCTTCGTGGACGCCCGCAATGTGCTGGACGTCGGGGCAGGGGGCGGATTGCCGGGCATCGTGCTGGCAATCACCAGGCCAGGCATGAAAGTGTCGATGATCGACACCGTGCACAAGAAAACCGCCTTCCTCAAGCAGGTGAAGGCGGAACTGGAGCTTTCCAACGTCACCGTGCACACGATGAAAGTGCAGGACCTCGACGTGAGCGACAAATTCGACGTGATTACTTCGCGGGCATTTGCGGACCTGAGCGATTTCCTGAACTGGTCCGGGCACCTGCTGGCCGAGGGCGGCAAATTCATTGCGCTCAAAGGCACGGCGCCGGCCGAGGAGCAGGAACGTATTCCAGCAGAGTGGCGAATCACGGACTTGCAGCCCCTGCAGGTTCCAAGGCTGGGAGCGGAACGCCACCTGGTTTTCGTAGAGCGATCCGAATAAACAGAATAAATAGAATAAATCGTATAAACAGTTTATATCGTTTATAAAATACGAACTGTTAAAATGGTTTGTACGGTATGAACGATATAGTGCCTTGTTGCTGATTCCAACGGATAGGAATAGATGGCGAAGATTTTTTGCGTAGCGAACCAGAAGGGTGGCGTCGGCAAGACCACCACCTCCGTGAACCTGTCGGCCGGCCTGGCGAAGCTCGAGCAGCGCGTGCTGCTGGTGGACCTCGACCCGCAGGGCAATGCCACCATGGGCGCCGGCATCAACAAGGCCACGCTCGCCAGCTCGATCTACCAGGTGCTGCTCGGCGAAGCCGATGTGGCCACCGCCAAGGTGCGCTCGGAAGCAGGGCGCTTCGACGTGCTGCCCGCCAACCGCGAGCTGGCCGGCGCCGAGGTCGAGATGGTCTCGCTGGAAAACCGCGAACGCCGCCTCAAGGATGCGCTCGCGGCAGTGGACAAGGACTACGACTTCATCCTGATCGACTGCCCGCCTGCGCTCTCGCTGCTCACGCTGAACGGCCTGTGCTCGGCGCACGGCGTGATCATCCCGATGCAGTGCGAGTACTACGCGCTGGAGGGCCTGTCCGACCTGGTCAACACGATCAAGAAGGTGCACGCCAACCTGAACACCGACCTGCGCATCATCGGCCTGCTGCGGGTGATGTTCGATCCGCGCATGACGCTCTCGCAGCAGGTTTCCGGCCAGCTCGAGCAGCACTTCGGCGACAAGGTCTTCAAGACCATCATCCCGCGCAACGTGCGCCTGGCCGAAGCGCCCTCGTATGGCATCCCCGGCGTCGTGTTCGATCCCTCGTCCAAGGGCGCCCAGGCGTACATCGCCTTCGGCGCCGAAATGGTCGAACGCATCAAGACTATGTAATCAAGAAAGCTGACACAGAAATGGCAACCAAGAAATTGAAAGGGCTCGGCCGCGGGCTCGACGCACTCCTCGGCGGCGACAGCCAGCCGGCCCCGGGCACCACTCCCTCCTCGCTGCCGGTGACGCAGATCCAGGCCGGCAAATACCAGCCCCGCACCCGCATGGACGAAACCTCGCTCAGCGAGCTGGCCGCCTCCATCAAGACCCAGGGCATCATGCAGCCGGTGCTGGTGCGTCCCCTGGGGGAGGGCGCACCGGTGCCCTACGAGATCATCGCCGGCGAGCGCCGCTTCCGTGCGGCCCAGATGGCCGGCCTGGAAGAAATCCCGGTGCTGGTGCGCGAAGTCGACGACCAGTCGGCCGCCGCCATGGCCCTGATCGAGAACATCCAGCGCGAAGACCTGAATCCGCTGGAAGAGGCGCAAGGCATCCAGCGCCTGATCAACGATTTCAATTTCACCCACGAGCAGGCAGCCACCGCCGTCGGCCGCTCGCGCAGCGCCGTGTCGAACCTGCTGCGCCTGATTAACCTGGCCCAGCCCGTGCAGACCATGCTGATGGCCGGCGACATCGACATGGGCCATGCCCGTGCCTTGCTCGCCGTCGACAGCGCGAACCAGATCACGCTGGCAAACCAGGTGATCGCCAAGCGCCTGTCGGTGCGCGAGACCGAGAAGCTGGTCGCGCGCGCCCTCGAGGAACAGGCCAGCCCGGCCGCCGCCGCCCGCGCCAAGGAAAAGCCGGGCGACATCGTCCGTCTGGAAGAAGAGCTGTCGGACAAGCTGGCTACCCCGGTCATGTTCAAGATGGGCGCCAAGGGCAAGGGCCAGCTCATCATCGACTTCGCCGACCTGGACATCCTGGACGGCGTGCTGGCCCGCCTGCGCGCCTGAACGGCGCCATGGATTTAACGTTTTTTGTAGGGTGGTCGGCTTCGCCGACCGCGCGTTCAACTGACGTATGCATGCCACGCAGCCATTGCTCGGGCACAGTCTGAACGCGCGGACGGCAGAGCCGTCCACCCTACTGACCCTTCGGTTAAGTAGTTGAAAATATGGAGATTTTAATATTCTTCATGTTGCTCCCATCACATCTTTACACAGCAGTTATAAGCGCGGAATCGTTTGACTCGCGTCCGTATAACCACTTATAATCCCGCTGATTCATGTAATTACCACATCGTTAACCATCCAAGTGCGCCAGCGCGAAACTATAAAAATATGCTGCGCATCGTCTCCCTGCAATTGATGGCCACGGTAGTCGCAGGCGTCATCGCCGCACTACTGGGGGGATGGTCTGCGATGTTTTCGGCAGTACTGGGCGGTTTGTGTTGTGTAGTGCCCAACGGCATCATGGCAGTAAGACTGTTCGCCAATGCGCAGCGCGCGGGCGGGGCCAGTCCTGCAACATTCTTCATCTGGGAATTTGTAAAGATCATATTGACGGTCGCGCTCCTGTTCGCGACCGCCAAGCTGTACCACGATCTGAACTGGCTGGCGCTGTTCGCCGGGTTCGTCGTGGCGCTGAAAAGTTACATCATCTTATTATTTAGGCACTGACATGACGAGTCCAAGCGTAGAAGGCGTCGCAGCAGCAGGATCGCACGCCAACCCGACCCCATCGGAGTACATCACCCACCACCTGGGCCACCTGTCGAACAAGCACCAGGATTTCGTGGTCGACTTCAGTGTCGTCAACTACGACACCATCTTCTGGTCCGTCCTGATGGGCGTGTTGGGCTGCCTGTTCATGTTCATGGCGGCGCGTAAAGCCACCTCGGGCGTGCCGGGCCGCTTCCAGGCTGCCGTCGAGATGCTGGTCGAGATGGTTGAAGACCAGTCGAAATCGATCGTCCACGGCGACCGCAGCTTCATCGCCCCGCTGGCACTGACCGTGTTCGTCTGGGTCGCCCTGATGAACTCGCTGGACTTCCTGCCGGTCGACATGTTCGCCAAAGGCTTCGAACTGCTGGGCCTGACCGACGTCTTCCCGTATCACCGCGTGGTCCCGACCGCCGACCTGAACGGCACCATCGGCATCTCGCTGGGCGTGCTGTGCCTGATGCTCTACTACGGCATCAAGATCAAGGGCCTGGGTGGCTTCATCCACGAACTGTTCGCAGCCCCGTTCGGCATCTACATGGCGCCGTTCAACCTGCTCCTGAACATCATCGAATATGCAGCAAAAATGGTGTCGCTCGGTATGCGACTGTTCGGCAATATGTACGCCGGTGAGCTGCTGTTCCTCTTGATCGCTCTGCTGGGCTCGACCGCCACCGTCTTCGGTTTCGTTGGTCAGGTGATTGCCGGCTCGATTTGGGCGATCTTCCACATCCTGATCGTGTTCCTGCAGGCATTCATCTTCATGATGCTGACGCTGGTGTATATCGGTCAGGCCCATGAAGGCCACTGATCGGCGCCGCAAGCATCGAACAGATAGTGGTTGTAAAGAAGTTGTAGTTTTTAATCTAGTTTTTAAATTAACTTTTGGAGTTACACATGACTGACCTTTCTTTTGTTGCACTGGCTTGCGGTTTGATCATCGGCCTGGGCGCTATCGGTGCTTGCATCGGTATCGCAATCATGGGCGGTAAGTACCTGGAAGCTTCTGCACGTCAGCCAGAACTGATGAACACCCTGCAGACCAAGATGTTCCTGCTGGCTGGTCTGATCGACGCGGCATTCCTGATCGGCGTCGGTATCGCCATGCTGTTCGTCTTCGCACGTCCGTTCAGCTAATCAAGCAAGCGCTTGACCTGAAGAGCCGAACCAGTCCTGGTTCGGCATCCGTGTTTCTGTAAGAAGGATAAAACCGTGAACCTTAACGCAACTCTGTTTGCCCAGTTCGCTGTCTTCTTCATCCTGGCGCTGTTCACGATGAAATTCGTGTGGCCGCCGCTGATGAAAGCGCTCGACGAGCGCGCCGAGAGGATTGCGAACGGCCTCGCCGCTGCTGACCGTGGCAAGGCTGACCTGGCTGCCGCCGAAAAGCGCGTCCAGGCCGAAATGGCTGGCGCCCGTGACGAAGTCCAGAAGCGCATCGCCGACGCTGAAAAGCGCGCTGCCCAGATCATCGAAGCAGCCAAGGCGACCGCCGCCGAAGAAGCCGCCCGCATCGTCGCTGCAGCAAACGCAGACGCCGAGCAGCAAGTGAACCGCGCCCGCGAAGAACTGCGTGGCCAGGTCGCCGCACTGGCAGTGCAAGGCGCCGAGCAGATCCTGAAGCGTGAAGTGAACGCAGCGGCCCACGCCGACCTGCTGTCGAAACTGTCGACCGAGCTCTAATCATGGCTGAACTCGCAACCGTCGCCCGCCCTTACGCCGAAGCGCTGTTCCGTGTTGCCCAGTCGGGCGACATGGCTGCCTGGTCGGCCGCTACTTCCGAACTGGGCCAGGTTGGCGCCAATCCGGACGTGCAGGCTTTCGCCGCCAACCCGAAGGTCACCGCTGCCCAGCTGGCCGACGCGATTGCGTCCCTGGTCAAGTCGCCGCTGAACGCTGAAGCGAAGAACTTTATCGCGATGCTGGCCGAAAACGGCCGCGTCAACCTGCTGCCCGAAATCGCCGCCCAGTTCGCGGCACTGAAGAACGCCAACGAAGGTGCCGCCGATGCGGACATCGTCAGCGCCTTCGAGATCTCGGGTGACCAGCTGGCCCAGCTGGTCGCTACGCTGGAAAAGAAATTTGGCCGCAAGCTGAACCCGTCGGTGACCGTTGATCCTTCGCTGATCGGTGGTGTGCGCGTGGTCGTCGGCGACGAAGTGCTCGATACCTCGGTACGCGCCAAGCTGCAACAGATGCATGTTGCGCTGGTGTCGTAATCGATAGCATCGATAGACACTCGCCGGCCACAGCGCCCTTGCCCTACGCATCAAAAACATTTGGAGTTAGCACTCATGCAACTTAATTCTTCTGAAATCAGCGAACTGATCAAGAGCCGCATCCAGGGTCTGGAAGGTTCGGCTGAAGTTCGCAATCAAGGCACGGTGATCTCCGTCGCCGACGGTATCTGCCGCATCCATGGTCTGTCGGACGTGATGCAGGGCGAGATGCTGGAATTCCCTGGCAACACCTTCGGCCTGGCGATGAACCTCGAGCGCGACTCCGTCGGCGCCGTCATCCTGGGCGCCTACGAGCACATCTCGGAAGGCGACACCGTCAAGACCACCGGCCGCATCCTGGAAGTGCCGATCGGTCCGGAACTGCGTGGCCGCGTGGTCAACGCACTGGGCCAGCCGATCGACGGCAAGGGTCCGATCGCGACCAGCCTGACCGCACCGATCGAAAAGATCGCTCCGGGCGTTATCGCCCGTGAATCGGTCTCGCAGCCGATGCAGACCGGTATCAAGTCGATCGACGCGATGGTGCCGATCGGCCGTGGCCAGCGCGAGCTGATCATCGGCGACCGCCAGACCGGTAAATCGGCTGTCGCAGTCGACGCGATCATCAACCAGAAGGGCCAGGGCGTCACCTGCGTGTACGTCGCAATCGGCCAGAAGGCATCGACCATCAAGAACATCGTCCGCTCGCTGGAACAGCACGGCGCGATGGAGTACACCATCGTTGTCGCCGCTTCCGCTTCGGAATCGGCTGCGATGCAGTACATCTCGGCCTACTCGGGCTGCGCCATGGGCGAATACTTCCGCGACCGCGGCGAAGACGCGCTGATCGTCTATGACGACCTGTCGAAGCAGGCAGTCGCATACCGCCAGATCTCGCTGCTGCTGCGCCGTCCGCCGGGCCGCGAAGCGTATCCGGGCGACGTGTTCTACCTGCACAGCCGTCTGCTCGAGCGCGCGGCCCGCGTGAACGCCGACTACGTCGAGAAGTTCACCAACGGCGCCGTCACCGGCAAGACCGGTTCGCTGACCGCACTGCCGATCATCGAAACCCAGGCAGGCGACGTCTCGGCCTTCGTTCCGACCAACGTGATTTCGATTACCGACGGCCAGATCTTCCTGGAGACCTCGCTGTTCAACGCCGGTATCCGTCCTGCGATCAACGCCGGTATCTCGGTGTCGCGCGTCGGTGGCGCCGCCCAGACCAAGGTCATCAAGGGCCTGTCGGGCGGTATCCGTACCGACCTGGCGCAGTACCGTGAACTGGCTGCGTTCGCGCAGTTCGCATCGGACCTGGACGAATCGACCCGCAAGCAGCTGGACCGCGGCGCACGCGTGACCGAGCTGCTGAAGCAGCCGCAGTTCTCGCCGCTGTCGACCTCGCTGATGGCCGCATCGCTGTTCGCCGTCAACAAAGGCTACCTGGACGACATCGACGTCAAGAAAGTGCTCCCGTTCGAACACGGCCTGCACAACTTCCTGAAGTCGAGCCACGCTGCCCTGCTGTCGAAGATCGACGAAACCAAGCAACTGGACAAGGACGGCGAAGCTGCGCTGGCCGCCGCCATTGCTGATTTCAAGAAATCCGGCGCATATTAATCGTCAAGCCGGCGCTGCCCGAGGGCGGCGCCGGTGCGCGGAAGGAGTAAGGACTCATGGCAGTAGGCAAAGAGATTCGTGGCAAGATCAAGAGCGTAGAGAATACGAAGAAGATCACCAAGGCGATGGAAATGGTCGCCGCATCGAAAATGCGCAAGGCGCAGGACCGTATGCGCGCCGCCCGTCCCTACAGTGAGAAGGTTCGTACCATCACCGCCAATCTGGCCGGCGCAAACCCGGAATACACGCACCCGTTCATGGCGCAAGCCAAGGACGTGAAGGCGAAGGCCGTGGGGTTCATCGTCGTCACGACCGACAAGGGTCTGTGCGGCGGCATGAACACCAACGTGCTGCGCCAGGTGACGATGAAGGCGCGCGAAGTGGAACAGGCAGGCAACACCGTCGAGGCAGTTGCTATCGGTAACAAAGGCCTGGGTTTCCTGAACCGCATGGGCATGAAGGTCGTGTCGCAAGCGACCCAGCTCGGCGACACCCCGCACCTGGACAAGCTGATCGGTCCGGTCAAAGTGATGCTGGACGCGTACCAGGAAGGCAAGCTCGACGCTGTCTACCTGTGCTACACCAAGTTCATCAACACGATGAAGCAGGAACCGATGGTCGAGCAGCTGCTGCCGCTGCCGGCGAAGCACCTGGAAAAGGAAGCGGGCGGCATCAGCTGGGACTACATCTACGAACCGGAAGCACAGGTCGTCATCGACGAGCTGCTGGTGCGTTACGTGGAAGCGCTGGTGTACCAGGCGGTTGCAGAAAATCTGGCGTCCGAGCAATCGGCGCGCATGGTCGCAATGAAGGCCGCGAGCGATAACGCCGGCAGCGTCATCAGCGACCTGAAGCTGGTCTATAACAAGACCCGCCAGGCTGCGATTACCAAAGAACTGTCCGAAATCGTGTCGGGTGCGGCTGCTGTCTAAGCGCCCCTGACTGATCAAGCTAAAAGAATCTAACTATATATCTGAAGGAACGAAAATGGCTGATGGCAAAATCGTTCAGTGTATCGGCGCCGTGGTCGACGTGGAATTCCCGCGTAACGCCATGCCGAAAGTGTACGACGCACTGAAAATGGAAGGCTCGGAACTGACCCTGGAAGTCCAGCAGCAGCTGGGCGACGGCGTGGTCCGTACCATTGCACTGGGCAGCTCGGAAGGCCTGCGTCGCGGCATGATCATCCAGAACACCGGCAACCCGATCATGGTTCCGGTCGGCACCCCGACCCTGGGCCGCATCATGGACGTGCTGGGCAACCCGATCGACGAGTGCGGTCCGGTCAGCCACGAGCGCATGGCATCGATCCACCGCGATGCACCGGCCTACGACGAACTGTCGCCGTCGACCGACCTGCTGGAAACCGGCATTAAAGTTATTGACCTGGTCTGCCCGTTCGCAAAAGGCGGTAAGGTCGGCCTGTTCGGCGGCGCCGGCGTCGGCAAGACCGTCAACATGATGGAACTGATCAACAACATCGCAAAAGCGCACTCGGGTCTGTCCGTGTTCGCCGGCGTGGGTGAGCGTACCCGTGAAGGTAACGACTTCTACCACGAGATGGCAGATGCCAAGGTCGTCGACCTGGAAAACCCGACCAACTCGAAAGTGGCGATGGTCTATGGTCAGATGAACGAACCGCCGGGCAACCGTCTGCGCGTCGCGCTGACCGGCCTGACCATGGCGGAAGCCTTCCGTGACGAAGGCAAGGACGTTCTGTTCTTCGTCGACAATATCTACCGCTACACCCTGGCCGGTACCGAAGTGTCGGCACTGCTGGGCCGTATGCCGTCGGCAGTGGGTTACCAGCCGACCCTGGCCGAAGAAATGGGCCGCCTGCAAGAGCGCATCACCTCGACCAAGACCGGCTCGATCACCTCGATCCAGGCCGTCTACGTCCCTGCGGATGACTTGACCGACCCGTCGCCGGCAACCACCTTCGCCCACCTGGACTCGACCGTCGTTCTGTCGCGTGACATCGCTTCGCTGGGTATCTACCCGGCAGTGGATCCGCTGGACTCGACCTCGCGCCAGCTGGACCCGCTGGTCGTCGGTGAAGAGCACTACAACACCGCGCGCGCCGTGCAGGGCACCCTGCAGCGCTACAAGGAACTGCGCGACATCATCGCGATTCTGGGCATGGACGAACTGGCGCCGGAAGACAAGCTGGTCGTCGCACGCGCTCGCAAGATGCAGCGTTTCCTGTCGCAGCCGTTCCACGTCGCTGAAGTGTTCACCGGCTCGCCGGGCAAGTACGTTTCGCTGAAAGACACGATCAAGGGCTTCAAGATGATCGCATCGGGCGAACTGGACCACCTGCCGGAGCAGGCCTTCTACATGGTCGGCACCATCGAGGAAGCGATCGAAAAGGCCAAGAAACTGGCTGCCTAAGCCGGCTTCTTCACCCTAGGGACAGACATGGCAAACACTATTCAAGTGGACGTGGTCTCGGCCGAAGAGCAGATCTTCTCCGGCCTGGCTACCTTCGTCGCGCTGCCGGGTGAAGCGGGTGAGCTGGGTATCTACCCGAAGCACACCCCGCTGATCACGCGCATCAGGCCAGGCGCCGTCCGGATCCAGACGGCAGCCGGCGGCGAAGAGTTCGTCTTCGTCGCAGGCGGTATCCTCGAAGTGCAGCCGAATGGCGTGACCGTGCTGGCCGACACCGCGATCCGCGGTGGCGACCTGGACGAAGCGAAGGCACTGGAAGCAAAGAAGCAGGCCGAAGAGCTGATGCTGAACAAGGAATCGAAGATCGACTACGCGAAAGCCCAGGCCGAAATGGCCGCGGCGATCGCGCAGCTGGCGGCGATCCAGAAGCTGCGTTCGAAAGGACGCTGATTCGCAGCATCCGCTTCTGCGGACGAAAAGGCAGCCTGCGGGCTGCCTTTTTTATTAGCAATTGTTTTGCCTCAAGTTTCAGCAGAGCGAGAATGCGACACACCGTTAGCTGGCGCACGCGTGCGTGCGGCAATCCGGCTTAGTATCGTTTCTCCAGCATGAGAGACATCGGTCCGGATCATGGTACTCCCTCCAGAACCCCGTGAGCAGCACGCCGTCGCAGCCGAAGCGCCGTTCGGCCAGACCCTCTACCGCTTCCTCTTCTTCGACTGGCTGTTCCGCGACGTGAGCCGCGCGCGCGACCTGTTCGAGCGCCATGCCGCGCGCGAGCACAACCGCCGCATGAGCCGCTACCTGCCGGTCTACATGCGGCGCTGGTCGGTGCTGGCGGGCTTCGACTTCGCGCTCGGCTTCCTGTTCGAGCGGGTGCTGTCGGCCACCATGCTCTCGGCCCTGTTCTTCACCGGCTCCTGCGTCACGCTCACCGGCATCGTCGTGATGACCGTGACCTGGCTGTTCCTGAGCAGCGCCAAGCTGTCCTGAGCGCGTCCCGTTCGCCCCCGCCGGCCAACCACTCGCCCCATCCAGGCGACCACCGGTCGGCTTCCGATTGCGGCCCCACAGGCCGCGCAAATACAGTCGGCACTCCAGAACAAGAAAGGAGTCCCGACCATGATCACCCGTAACGCCGTTTGCGCCGCCGTGCTGCTCCTGTGCCAGCCGCAGGCCGCCTTTGCTGTCGACGCCCCGCAGGACAGGGCGCCGCTCACACGCGCCGAGAAAGACCTGGCCTTCCGCCTGCACGCGACCCTCGCTCCCTACTTCCAGCCGGACGGTCCCGGCGCCGCCGTCATCGTCGTCAAGGACGGCAAGACCGTGCTGCGTACGGCCTACGGGATGGCCGACACCACGAAAGGCGTCAGGATGGCGCCGGAGATGGCGCTGCGCATCGGCTCGATGACCAAGCAGTTCACCGCGACCGCCATCCTGCTCTTGGCGGACGAAGGCAAGCTCTCGGTCCAGGATGAGATCACCAGGTACCTGCCGGACTACCCGACCCAGGGAAAGAAGATCACCATCGAGCACCTGCTGACCCATACCTCGGGCATCGTCAGCTACACCGGCAAGCCGGGGTTCTCGCAGCGCGCCCCGCAGGACACCACGGTGGCCGCCCTGATCGACTCCTTCAAGAACGATCCGATGCAGTTCGAACCGGGCAGCAGCTGGCGCTACAACAACTCGGGCTACTACCTGCTCGGCGCCATCATCGAGAAGGTGTCCGGCCAGCCTTATCACCAGTTCCTCGAGCAGCGCATCTTCGTGCCGCTCGGGATGGCGCACACGGCCTACGAAGGCTACGAGCGCAGCAAGTGGCCGAGCGCCGCCGGACACTCGCCGGCGGACAAGGGCTTCGGGCCTGCCCGGCAGCTCGGCAAGAACCAGTCCTATGCCGCCGGAGAGCTGGTGTCGACCGTCGACGACCTGGCGAAATGGGATGCCGCCGTGGGCAGCAAACTGCTCAAGCCGGCCACCTGGCAGCGCGCCTTCACCTCCTATCGCCTGACGGACGGCAAGGACAGCAACTATGGCTATGGCTGGGAGCTGAGCCTGGTGCAGGGAGAAGCGGCGATCGGCCACAGCGGCTCGACCCGGGGCTTCCGCTCCTACGGCCTGCGCATCCCGGGCAAGGGCGTCTACGTGGCGGTGCTGACCAACAGCGACGCCGGCACCGTGGTTCCCGACGTGGTGACGCGCCGCGCCACCGCCGTCGCCATCGGCAAGCCCTTCCCGGAGTTCAGGGAAGTGGCGCTGGATGCCGCCGCCCTGGATGCGGTGGCGGGCGCCTACACCTTCGGGAAGGACACCCCACGCGTGTTCCGGCGTGATGGCGAGTACCTTTCCCTGCAGCGTCCGGGGCGCGGTCCCCTGGTGCTGAAGGCGATGTCGCCCGATACCTTCTTCGTGCCGGACACGGTCGACTGGTTCGTGTTCCAGCGCGACGCGGCCGGCAAGGCTACCGGCGTCACTTACCACCAGGATGGCAGGGCGCTGGCGCACGTGCGCAGCGGCGAGGCGCCGCCCCCGCGCGTGGTGGCGAAGATTACGGATGCGGCGTTCGACGCCCACCTCGGACGCTACGAAATCCAGCCGGGCATGGTGCTGGAAGTCCAGCGCGACGGCAGCCGCTATTTCGTGCAGCCCTCCGGCCAGCGACGGCGCGAGATCTTCCCGCTGAGCGAATTCCGCTTCTTTGCGCGCGACGTCGATGCCGAGATCAGTTTCGAGGACAAGAACATGGTCTTCAAGCAGGGTAGCCGCAGCCACACCGGTCGCCGGATTTGACGTTCCAGGCCGCATAAAGCGCCTTCCGTCGCCCGGCGTTTGCCGTCCAGGCAAGCCGGGCCTATCCTTTTTCCGTCTTTACAATCAAGGAAAGGGATCCGACATGCTGCTCCGTACCGCCGTTTGCGCCGCCGTGCTGCTGCTTTGCCACCCGCAGGCAGTCTTCGCCCAGGATGCCGCCACCGCCACGCGGGCGGAGCAGGACCTGGCCAGCCGCATCGATGCCGCGATCGCCCCGTATTTCAAGGCCGACGCGCCGGGCGCCACCGTCATCGTGGTCAAGGACGGCAAGACCGTATTGCGCCGTGCCTACGGTATGGCCGATACGGGCAAGGGCGTGAAGATGACGCCGGAGATGGCGCTGCGCCTCGGCTCGATCACCAAGCAGTTCACCTCGACCGCCATCCTGATGCTGGCGGACGAAGGCAAGCTGGCGCTCGACGACGACATCACGAAGCACTTGCCGGACTACCCGGCGCGGGGCAAGAAGATCACCATCGAGCACCTGCTGACCCATACCTCCGGCATCGTCAGCTACACCGGCAAGCCGGCGTATTCCGCGACGATGACGCAGGAGATGACCGTGGCCCGGATGATCGACTCCTTCAAGAACGATCCGCTCGAATTCGAACCGGGCAGCCAGTACCGCTACAACAATTCGGGCTACTTCCTGCTCGGCGCCATCATCGAGAAGATCTCCGGCCAGAGCTATGCGGCTTTTCTGGAGCAGCGCATCTTCACGCCCCTTGGCATGAACGACACCTATTACGAAGGCTTCGGCAAGAGCCGCGCGCCGGTCGCCGCCGGCCATACCCGCGGCGCGACCGGCTTCGGCGTCGCCAGGCCGCTCAGCATGAGCCAGCCCTATGCGGCCGGTTCCCTGGTGTCCACCGTGGACGACCTGGCGCGCTGGGACGCCGCGGTTTCCGCCGGCCGCCTGTTGAAACCCGCCAGCTGGCAGCGCGCCTTCACCTCCTACCGCCTCACGGACGGCAAGCCGACCAACTATGGCTACGGCTGGGAGGTCGGCAAGGTGCAGGGCGAAGCCATGAGCGGCCATGGCGGCGGCATCAACGGCTTCACCACCCACGCGATGCGCTTGCCCGACCAGAAGGTGTATGTGGCGGTACTGACCAACAGCGACAGCGGACCGGCCAATCCGGGCCTGGTGGCGCGCAAGGCCGCTGCCATCGCCATCGGCAAGCCTTACCGGGAGTTCAGGGAAGTGGCGTTGGACGGCAGCGCGCTCGACGCCGTGACCGGCACCTACGAGGTCGAGCAGGGCGTGCAGCGGGTGTTCCGCCGCAGCGGCGACGGTCTCGTCATGCAGCGTACCGGCCGTCCGCCAGTGCCGGTGAAGCCGGCCTCGAAGGACGAGTTTTTCCTCCCGGGTGGGCTGGACTGGTTCTCCTTCCAGCGCGATGCGGGCGGCAAGGTGAGCTCCGTGACGGTGCACCAGGACGGCAATGCGCTGGTGAATCCGCGCAGCGGCGATGCGCCTGCCGCGCGCAAGGCGGTGAAAATCGCCAGTGCCGCGTTCGACGCCAGGGCAGGCCGCTACGAGCTGCGTCCGGGCTTCGTGATGGAGCTGACGCGTGACGGCGACCGTTACTTTGCCCAGGCCACCGGCCAGGGCAAGCTCGAGATCTTCCCGATGAGCGAGACCGTGTTCTTCTCCGACCAGGCCGATGCGGAGATCAGCTTCGAGGGCGATGGCTTCGTGCTGAAGCAGGGCGGGCGCAACACCCCTGCCCGCAGGCTGTGACGTGACTCAGCGGCTTCTCGCCTGTTCGCCGGCCAGGCGCAGCGCCACCTTGTGGCGGAAGTAGTCCTGCTTCACGTAGCGGTACAGGTTGGCGCCCGGGCACACGGTTTTATCGGAGTGGTCGCGGTGGCTCCTGATATCGTCCAGCGAGACCTTGTACTTCGCGGCCAGCAGCGCCATCAGCTCGACCACCGCATCGAGCTGGGCCTGGTTCGGCTCGACTTCCTCGAAATTGCCGACCACCTCGATCAGGGCGTGGCCGCTGGGGTCGTACTCGGTATTCGTGTCGCCCGCGTAATCGATCTGGCGGGCTTCGTACATGCGGCCGTCCAGGTCGATCACGTAGTGGTAGGGGATGTCGAGCCAGCCTTTGCTGGTGCGCGACCAGGTTTGCAGGCGGCGCAGGTAGGCCTGCGGGTCGGTGCCCGGCTTGAAGGGCTCGCCCTGGTGGTGCAGGGTGATCTGGGTGATCGTGTGGCGCCGCGCCTTGGTGGCGTCGGCCGGCGTGCCGCCCCACGCTGCGACGGGAACGATGGCGCGTTCGACCGCGGCCAGGGGCTCGGCGCCGTGGGCGGAGGACAGCACGAAGGCAAGGCAGAATGGCAGCAGGAGGCGCATGGACGTGTTCTAACAGGGACGAGTCTGCATCTTTCCACGATTCGTTCAGGAGCGCCAGTGCGCGATGTATATCTGATAAGCTGATGGCCACAACCACAACTTATCGATCATGCGCAGCATTTCCCACATTCTCAGCGACAGCAAGACCATCGCCATCGTCGGCCTGTCGAACAAGCCCGACCGCGCCAGCAACGAGGTTGCCGCCTACCTGCAGGGGGCCGGCTACCGCATCGTGCCGGTAAACCCGAGTTATGCCGGCGACACCATCCTCGGCGAGACCGTCTACGCCACGCTGCAGGAGGCGGCCGACGCCCTGGCGACCGGCGGCCAGCCGATCGACATCGTCGACTGCTTCCGCAAGTCCGAGGACATCCCGCCGATCGCGCGCGAAGCGATCGCCGTGCGCGCCGGCTGCCTGTGGATGCAGCTCGACATCGAGAACCAGGCCGCGGCCGATCTCGCGCGCGCCGCCGGGCTGGACGTCGTGCAGAACCACTGCATCAAGATCGAGCACCGCAGCCTCCAGGGTTGAACCGCGGCTCGCAGGGGCCGATCGCTTCCTGCGCAGGCGGCTGCGTTACAATCGTGGCATCGCCACCCTGGAATGCTGCCGCCATGTTCAAGACCTCCGCTTTTCTGCTCGCCGCCATCGCCGCCGCGAGCGTCCACCAGCCTGCCGCCGCCCAGGCGAGCGCAGCTCCCGTCGCTGCCCGTCCGGCCATGCCGGCCGCTTGCCCGGCCATCCTGAAGCAGAACTTCAAGCGCCTGCAGGACGACGCCCCGCAGGACCTGTGCCAGTACGCGGGCAAGGTGGTGCTGGTGGTGAACACGGCCAGCTACTGCGGCTTCACCAAGCAGTACGAAGGGCTGGAGAAGCTGTACGCGAAGTACGGCGGCCGCGGCCTGGTCATCCTGGGCTTTCCCTCGAACGACTTCGGCAAGCAGGAGCCGGGCAACGCGAAGGAGATCGCCGATCTCTGCTTCAACACCTATGGCGTGAAGTTCCCGATGTTCGCCAAGAGCGCGGTCACCGGCCCTGAAGCCAATCCCCTGCACGCCAGCCTCACCAAAGCCACCGGCCAGGCGCCGAAATGGAACTTCACCAAGTACCTGATCGGCCGCGACGGCAAGGTGCTGGACTACTTCCCGAGCAAGGTCACGCCGGAAGATCCGGCCCTGGTCGGCAAGATCGAAGCGGCGCTCTGAATAACCTTGATGTGATTGTGGGTATTTGATCCACATCAACGATTTTTTTGCGCTGCATCAATAAGCTTGCCTTCGTCACTGACGACAAAGACGAAAGGCAAGAAAAAGATGAAAGCAATGTTGAAGCATGTGCTGGCGGCGGTCCTCGCCGTCGCCGGTAGCCAGGCCCTGGCGCAGGACACGAACTGGCTCGTACGCGCCCGCGCGGTGCATATCGACACCGCCAATGAATCCTCTCCCCTGGCGGGCGCCGGCGCAGCCGACCGCATCCACGTCGGCACGAAGACGATCCCGGAACTGGACGTCTCCTACTTCTTCACGCCGCAGCTGGCGGCCGAACTGATCCTGACGTATCCACAGAAGCACGACGTCACCCTCGACGGCCAGCGCATCGGCAGCTTCCGCCACCTGCCGCCGACCTTGACGGCGCAGTACCACTTCGCGCCGCAGGCCAGCGTGCGTCCCTATGTCGGGGCGGGCGTCAACTACACCCGCATCTCGCGCGTGAAGCTGCTCGATGGCGCGGCCGACCTGGAGAAGGAAAGCTGGGGCCTGGCGCTGCAGGCCGGCGTCGACATCAAGCTGGATGCGCGCTGGTCGCTCAACGTCGACGTGAAGAAGGTGAAGCTGCGCAGCGACGTGCTGCTGGGTGGGGCGAGGGCGTCGGAAGTGCGGGTCGATCCGCTGCTGGTCGGCGTCGGCGTGGGCTACCGCTTCTGAGGCGGTTTCGATTTACGCTGCGGGTCCGTCGTCGACGATGACGGCGCGCAGCGGCCCGCGCAGGGCATTGCAGACGACGATGTCGTCCGCCTCTTCCAGCATCTCGCGCGTGATCACGCGCTCGCTCGCCTGCCAGGCGGGCGCTTCGAGCAGCACCGCGCGCATCACCCCCGGCAGCAGGCCGCAGGACAAGGGCGGCGTGTACCAGCGGCCGCCGAAGCGCACGAACACATTGCTGCGTCCCCCTTCCGTGAGTTCCCCCCGTTCGTTGAAGAACAGGGCGTCGAAGGCGCCGCGCGCCTCGGCCGCGCGCCAGGCCGCGTCGTAGCGGCTGCGCACGCCCGTCTTGTGGCGCAGGAAGAGGTCGCCCGAGCGGGTGGTCTCGTTCGCCAGCAGCAGCGCCACCGGCTCGTTCAGGGGCTGCAGCGGCGCGGACTGCGCCTGCATCCGGCCATCCGGCTGGACCGCCAGGCGCAGGCGGTGCAGCTGGCCCGCGCTCAAGGCCAGGCAGGTTTCGAGCAGCAGCGCGCGCGCCTCGCCCGGTTCGAAGGGATAGCCGAAGGTGCGGCAGGAGGCCGCGAGGCGATCCAGGTGCTGCTCGAGGTGGCGGCAGCCGTGTTCGAGGCTGGCGCGCAGGGTCTCGAAGATCTCGCATTCGTTGGGCAGGCTGGTCAGGAAGCGGGCCTTCAACTGGCATTCGGCGTATTCGGCCGCCGCATCGCTGTCGTAGACGATGCCGGCGCCCACGCCCAGCTCGCCGCGCCGCGTGCCGCCCTGGGGCGCGCCCAGGGCCAGGGTGCGGATCGGCACCGACAGGCAGAAATCACCAAACTGCGCGCCAAAGGCTGCGCCGTCCGACGGCGGGTCGAACCAGCCGATCGCGCCCGTATAGATGCCGCGCGGCGCCGGCTCCAGCTCGTGGATGATCTCCATGGTACGGCGCTTCGGCGCGCCCGTGATCGAGCCGCAGGGATAGAGGGCGGCGAACAGCTCCTCGAGCGTTGCATCGGGACGCAGGCGCGCCTCGACGGTCGACGTCATCTGCAGCACGGCGCCGTAGCGCTTCACCTCGAACAGGGCCGGCACCTGCACGCTGCCGGTGACGGCAATGCGTCCCAGGTCGTTGCGCAGCAGGTCGACGATCATCAGGTTCTCGGCGCGGTTCTTCGGATCCCGGGCCAGCGCCTGGCCGCGCCCGGCGTCGACCGCATCGTCGCCGCTGGCCGGCGCCGTACCCTTCATCGGGCGCGCCACCAGCGTGCCGGCTGCATGACGCACGAAGAGCTCGGGCGAGAAGGACAGCAGGGCTTCCCCGTCCGGCAGGGCCACCAGGGCCCCGTAGGGCACGCGCTGGCGCGCCCGCAGGCGCGCATACAGGGACACCAGGGGGCCGTAGGCCTCGAAGCGCAGGCGGTAGGTGTAGTTGACCTGGTAGGTGTCGCCGGCGGCGATGTAGTCGCGGATGCGGCCGATCGCCTCGGTGAACGCCGCTTCGTCGACGTTGGCGTCGATGCCGGCCACGCCGGCCGGTTCCAGGCTCGCGGCGCGGGTGGCGATCCAGGCCTCGACCTGGCTCGCTTCCATGTGCTCGCACTGTTCGAACAGCAGGACCCGGGCCAGCGGACCGTCGATCGGGTGGGCCGGCAGGTTCGCCAGGTGCGCGCCCAGTTCGTAGGTCAGGAGCGGCACCGCGTACAGGCCGCGCGCCAGCGCCGCCCCCATGTCCTGCAGCAGCTGCGGCCAGCCGGCGGTGTCCAGGCAGGACAGCGTGCCCGCGTGACGGCTGTACAGGCGCGAGCGCGCTTCGCCTTCGGCGCCGGCGTCGTCGAGCAGTGCGAAGACTTCCCGGGTGTCCATGATGCGAAGACGGTCCTTTATGCCGCCAGCAGCAGCGAGAGCTGCAGGGCCGTGCCTTCGGCCGGATTGTGCTTGAAGCCGCTCTTGGCGAAGCGGTGCCAGCGTCCCGTCACATAGCTCACCAGCAGGCTGGCGCGCGCCGCCACGTCGTCCTCGACGCCGTGGCCCTGGCTGACCGCCACCCGCAGCGCCTGGCGGCAGGCCATCTCGATGCGGTCGTAGAAGCCGTTCATGCGCGATTGCAGGCGCTCGTCCTCGCCCACCAGGGCGTCGCCGATCAGGACCCGGGTCATGCCGGGATTGTTGGCGGCGAAGCCGAGCAGCATTTGCAGGATGGCGTGGGCCTGGTCGATGCCGCGCTCCTCGCGCTCGGCGATCTGGTTGATCAGGCCGAACACGCTGGATTCGATGAACTCGATCAGGCCCTCGTACATCTGGGCCTTGCTGGCGAAGTGGCGGTACAGGGCGGCCTCGGATACCGAGAGGCGCGCGGCGAGGGCGGCCGTGGTGATCTTCTCGCCCTTCGGCTGCTCGAGCATCGAGGCCAGGGCCTGGAGGATTTGCAGCTTGCGCTGGCCTGGCTTGGTGCTTGCCATGTGATCCCTAGTGTTTGTTGTTGGTTTAGCGCAGACGGTGCAGACGCGCAGGCAACTGCCGCACGGATTTTACTTTGACATCGACGTAGCGGGGGCGTTTCAGGGTCCGCGGCAAGGCGGCACGGCCAATCGGATCGCTCATCTTGAGGTATTGGGTCACCCACACGGTGCGCAGGCCGAGACGGCTGGCGCTTTTCAGGTTGGCCAGGGTGTCCTCGACCAGGATGCAGCGGCGCGCCGCCACGCCGTGCTTGCGCAGCAGGCGGCGCAGCATCAGGCTGGACGGCTTGGGACGCAGCTGGCCGTGCACGTGCATGTGCTCGATCGCCACGTGGTGGGTGAAGTGGCGGGACAGGCCCAGGTGGCGCATCACGTCCGTCGAATAACGGGTCGGTGCATTGGTCAGCAGGATCTTGCGGCCCGGCAGACGGCGCAGCAGGGTGGCCAGGCCTTTTTCATGGCGCACCAGCTTGTCGAGCTCGCCCAGGTCGTGGGTCATGTGCAGGAAGTCGGCGCTGCACACTCCGTGGTGGCGGATCATGCCGAGCAGGGTGGCGCCATAGCGCTTCCAGTAGCCCAGGCGCGCGGCGTCCACCTCGGCCTGGCTGGCCGGCGTCACGCCATCGCCGAGCACCCGCGCGATATAGGTGTTCATATTGGCGCTAATCGCTGGAAAGATTGCATGAGATGCGTCATGCAATGTGTTATCCAGGTCGAATAGCCAGACGGGACTGGGGAGCGTAAGATTCGGCACTTTACTGCGGCACTTTACTTCAAAGCAACAAGGAGAAAAACAATGCGACGTCCGATTATAGTGGTGTTCTTCAGCCTCTTCCTGATGGCCTTCCAGGCGCTGGCGGGAGAACGGGGCGCGCTGTTCAAGGTCAGCAGCGGCGCCAATGCGCTCTACCTCTACGGCACCGTCCACGCCGGGCGTCCCGACTTCTATCCGCTCGAACCGCGCATCAAGGCGGCGATGGCGGCGGCGCCGACCCTGGCGCTGGAAGTCGATTCGACCGGCGACCAGGCGGCGATGGGCGCCACCATCATGAAGCACGGCATGTTCCCGTCCGCGGAGCAGGGCCTGGCCAGCCTCCCGGCCGAACGCCGCGAGCGCATCGGAGCCTCTCTCAGGAAGCAGGGCATCGAGCCGGCCGCCGTCGGGCAGCTGAAACCCTGGCTGCTGGTGGCGACCCTCGCGATGGTCGAAGTCGGGAAGCTCGGCTACGACCCGAAAATGGGCGTGGATGCCCACCTGGCCGGCCTGGCGAAAAGCAGCGGCAAGACCCGCATCGCCGAGCTCGAATCGATGGAATACCAGGCGGCGCTGTTCAACCGCATGCCGATCGGCGACCAGTGGACGATGCTGGAAGAGGCGCTGAACGATATGGAATCGGGCCGTCACGCACGCGAGGCGCGTGAACTGTTCGCCGCCTACGAAGGCGCCGACCAGGCGGCGCTGGACCGGGTCGCCAAGCGTCTCGAAGAAGACAATACGGTGGGCGGCAAGTTTACGCGCGACGTGTTGATGAACGAGCGTAACGGCCCGATGGCGGACAAGATCGTCTCCCTGGTCGGACGCGAAAACAATGCGGTGGTGGCGGTGGGCCTGCTGCACCTGGTCGGCAAGGGCAGCGTGCCGGAACTGCTGCGCAAGCGCGGCGTCAAGGTGGAGCGGGTGTACTAAGGGGAGGTACTACAGGGAGGGGAGTGGTGCCCTTGACGTGGATTGAACACGTGGCCTCTCCCTTACCAAGGGAGTGCTCTACCACTGAGCTACAAGGGCATTCAGGTCAATTTCCGTAGCGGAAATTTCCGCTACAAAAAATTTAGTGAGACCGGATCATAGTGCCAAAAGCCTGTTCGGTCAAGACTTCCAGCAACAAACTGTGTTCGATGCGGCCATCGATGATGTGCACGGTGTTCACGCCCGACTTGGCCGCGTCCAGCGCCGACGAGATTTTCGGCAGCATGCCGCCCGAAATCGTACCGTCTTCGAACATCTCGTCGATCTCGCGCGCCGACAGGTCGGTGACCAGGTTGCCCTGCTTGTCCTGCACGCCGGCGATATTGGTCATCATGATCAGCTTCTCGGCCTTCAGGATCTCGGCGATCTTGCCGGCGACGACGTCGGCATTGATGTTGTAGGCCTGGCCGTCCTGGCCGAAGCCGATCGGCGAGATGATCGGGATGAAGGCGTCGTCCTGCAGCGCTTTCACGACCGCCGGATTGATCGCCTCGATCTCGCCGACGAAACCGATGTCGAGGAATTCGCCCGGCTTTTCCTTGTCCGGCATCGCCATGCGGCGTGCGCGGATCAGGCCGCCGTCCTTGCCGGTCAGGCCCACGGCCTGGCCGCCGTAGTGGTTAATCAGCATCACGATGTCCTGCTGGACTTCGCCGCCCAGCACCCACTCGACCACTTCCATGGTCTCTTCGTCGGTGATGCGCATGCCCTGCACGAAGGTGCCCTGCTTGCCGATCTTTTTCAGCGCGTTGTCGATCTGCGGACCGCCGCCATGCACCACGACCGGATTCATGCCCACCAGCTTGAGCAGGATGACGTCGCGCGCGAAGCCGTGCTTCAGGCGTTCGTCGGTCATGGCATTGCCACCGTACTTGATGACGATGGTCTTGCCGTGGAAATTACGGATGTAGGGAAGCGCCTCGGCCAGGATCTGTGCCTTGATCTGCGGCGATACTTTGGTCAGATCGTTGGGCTGGTCGTCGGTATTCAAGCTGGCAAGAGTAGCGTTCATGAGGGGTCCAAATTAAATGTCGCAAGATTTTAAGGCAACAGCGTAGTCCTTGTGCTGATTATATGGCGTCTTGTTGTATTTTATTGGCCTGATGGCTACGTATCGAAACAAACTGAACAGGGGAGCATGAAGTGAGCGTGTGTATTCGTTGCGGAGCGGAATTCGGCTGCGCCATGCGTGACCGCACGTCCGAGCCCTGCTGGTGCGCGGCGCTGCCGCCCGCCGTTCCCGTTCCGCTGGAGAAGGTCGGATGCTGGTGTCCGACCTGCCTGCGTGCGCATATCGAGGCCGAGCTGGCGAAACGCTCTTCGTAGCGTGGGCGGGGGAATCTAGTCCAGTGGACTAGATTCCCGCCCACGCGTTCAAATTCCTCATGAGTTGCGACTGCGCTTCCAAACGTTGAACGCGTGGGCGGAGGACCGCCCACCCTACGGAACTCGTCACCGCTGCGTGCGAAAGAAGCGCAGCATCTCCCGGCTCGCATCCGGCCCCTTCCCATCCGTATAGCTGCCGCGCGCATTCCCGCCCGACCAGGCGTGGCCGGCGCCGTGGATCACCCAGTGCTCGGCGTGCACGCTGCCGTCGTCGTGGTGGTGGACGGTGCGCGTGAAGGCGTGGCCGTTCGGGACCTGGCCCGGTTCCACCGCCGTCTTTCGGGCGCGGCCCCGCGCCACCAGTTCCTCGCCGTTCGCGGAGTGGACCGTGGTGTCGCGGTCGCCGTGGAAGACGATGATCGGCAGGCTGCGTCCCGGCGCCTGGCTGCGCCGGAAGTCGCCCTTCATCGCGGCCAGCGCCGAGGGCAGGTCGTTCGCCGAGGCGAAGGGCAGGCCCGAATGGACGCCGACGGCGGCATACAGGTCGGGGTAGAGCGTCCCCATGATGGTCGCCATGGCGCCGCCCGCCGACAGTCCGGCCACGAAGACCTGGCGCGGATCGACCGCATGGCGGGCCATGACCTCGCGCGTGATGCCGGCGATGATCGACGGTTCGCCGCGATCGCGCTGCTGGTCGCCTTCGTTGAACCAGTTCCAGCAGCGGGAGGGATTGGCCGACTGCGACTGCGCCGGGTAGACGACCAGGCATTGCAGTTCTTCGGCCAGCGCGTTCATCTGCGTGCCATGGGCGAAATCATCCGGGTTCTGGGTGCAGCCGTGCAGCATGACCACCAGCGCGGCCGGTGCATTGCCCAGGGTGCTCGGCACATAGAGCTTGTAGTCGCGGGTGCCGGCCTCGTTGGTATGGCTGCCGCTGGTGAAGCTGCCCGGCCAGGCCGGTGCGCCGTCGTCCCGCTGTCCTGGATTGCCTCCCTGGAGCCCGCCGAATTGTTCGCGCACCGAGTCCATGGTGCGTTGCAGGTTGGCGAGCATGTCCGGCAGCGGATCGGCGGCCGCGCGTGCCTGTGGCGCATCGTGCCGGCTTTCATTGGCCGCCGCGCCCTGGGGCGGTGGGTTAATGTCGCGCATCGGTGGCGGGGTGGCGCTGCGCTGGAAAGCCGTGGCGTGCTTCATCGCTTCCTGAACGATGGCTGTCGTGTCCACCGGTCCCTTCTTCAACAGGGCCTGGGTGGCCTTGCGCATTTGCGCAAGCAAGTGCATGTTCAGTTTCATGGTTTTCCTTTGGCCGGCGCTTCAGTGGATGCGTCCGGCAAGTGCCGCCTTGACCGCGCTGCTGGCATGCAGTGCGCCGAGGACGACGATTGAATCGATGGTTTCCAGTGCCAGCTCGGCCGGCACGTCGCTGGCGATGCTGGCCATGCCGAGCACCTGGATCTGCAGCCGTTCGCCGGCAGCGCGAGCACGCTCGAGGTCGGCGCGCGTGTAATGGTGCAGGCCCAGCACCAGGCTGCGCCGCGCCACGGTCTGGCGCACCACTTCGGCATGGGCCTGCAGCTGGTTGCGGATCGCCGTGCGGATCAGGTCCGACCGGTTGGCATAAAAGCCTTCGCTCACCAGGAGATCGATCTGGCCGAGGTCGATCGGTCCCAGGTTGATCGTGATCTTTTCCGAATCTGCCGGTCTTGCCAGTTCTTGTCTCATCATGCCATCCGCTTTCTTACGCTACGCTTGCACCATCCAGCTGGATGGTCTATGGAGTGTACGCGCATGGGTGCGCAGGTCAAGCGGAATCCACCCAAATGGGCCGGGCTGCGTTAATCTGCGCACATGCGAGCAGAAATACAACTCGGCCATTGCTTCGAATGGCAGACCACCATCCCCGCGCGTGCCACCGTGCCCGAGCTCTACCACGACACGCCTTTTTGCCGCGACATGCCGGATGTGCTGGCCACCGGCTACCTGGTCGGCATGATGGAACTGGCCTGCCTGCACGGCCTGATGCCCTTCGTGGACTGGCCGCGCGAGCAGAGCCTGGGCACCATGGTGAACTTCCGCCACCTGGCGCCCACGCCCCCGGGCATGCGCCTGACCATCCGCGGCGAGGTCACCGCCGTCGAAGGCCAGCGGGTGCGCTTCCGGGTCGAGGCCTGGGACGAGGCGGAAAAGGTCTGCGAGGGCGAGCACGAGCGCTGCCTGATCGATCCTGTCCGTTTCGCGGCCAGGGTGGCGCGCAAGGCGGGCCCGGCGGAGGCCGGGCAAGGGCAGGGCGGCGCCGATCGGCGATAATGTCGGCTTGTGTTTTCTTCAACCCAGAGCGACCCTGAGCCAGCCATGCCGGATTCCCAACAGGCACACCACGCCACGTCCACCTCGACCGTCCCGCTGGTGGTCGACCTCGACGGCACCCTGACCCCGACCGATACCCTGGTCGAATCCGCGCTGCTGCTGGCCAGGCAAAGCCCGCTGTCCCTGGTCAAGCTGCCCTTCTGGCTGCTGCGTGGGCGAGAAAGCATGAAGAGCGAGATCGCGCGCCGCGTCACGATCAATCCCGACGAACTGCCCTACCGCGAGGACCTGCTCGACTACCTGCGCCAAGAGCGCAGCAAGGGGCGCGAGCTGGTGCTGGCCACCGCCGCGCACCGCGCGATCGCCGAAGGCGTGGCCGGCCACCTGGGTCTCTTCGACCGCGTGCTCGCCACCGACGAAACGCGCAACCTGAAGGGCGCGAACAAGCTGGCCGCGATCCGCGAAGAAGTCGGCACGGAGTTCGCCTACGCCGGCGACAGCGCGGCCGACCTGCCGGTGTGGGAAGGGGCGCAGGCCGCCGTGCTGGTGGGCGCGTCGAATGCCGTCGCGCGCACCGTGCGCGCCCGCCATCCGGTCGAACGCGAATTCGCGCAGCCCGCGCCTGGCCTGGCCGTGTGGAGAAAGGCGCTGCGCATGCACCAGTGGGCCAAGAACCTGCTGCTCTTCGTGCCCCTGCTCACGGCGTTTTCCTTCCTTCCCGGCGACCTGGCCCGCATGGCGCTGGCTTTCCTGTGCTTCTCGCTCGCCGCCTCCGCCACCTATATCGCCAACGACCTGTGGGACCTCGGCAACGACCGCAAGCACCCGCGCAAGCGCCTGCGGCCCTTCGCCAGCGGCGCGCTGCCCATCACCGCGGGCGTGGCGGCAGCCGTGCTCCTGCTGGCGACGAGCTTCGCGCTCGCCTTCCTCGTGAAACCCGCTTTCGCCGCCATGCTGCTGGCCTACGTGGTGCTGACCACGGCCTATTCCTGGTCCCTGAAGGAGAGGGTGCTGGTCGACGTGCTGGTGCTGTCGCTCCTGTACACGATGCGCATCGTTACCGGTTCGGTGGCGGTCGGCATCCACACCAGTTCCTGGCTGCTGGCCTTCTCGCTCTTCCTCTTCCTCAGCCTGGCGCTGGTCAAGCGTTGCTCCGAGCTGCAGCTGCTGCAGGCGCGCGGCCAGGCCAGTGCGCACGGGCGCGACTACCGCGTGGCCGACCTGGTCGTGCTGTGGCCGATGGGCCTGGCTTCGGCCCTGTGCGCGGTGGTCGTGCTGGGCCTCTTCATCAACGCGCCCGAAACCCAGGAGCGCTATGCCAGCCCGGCGCTGCTGTGGGGACTGGTGGCCCTGATGATCTACTGGCTCGGCCGCCTGTGGATCAAGACCGCGCGCGGCGAGATGGACGACGATCCGGTACTGTATGCGCTGAAGGACCGCGGCAGCCGTTACGTCGTCGTGGCCATGGTCGGCGTCGCCCTGTGCGCCTATTTTTCCGGCATCGCCGCCCATCTTTGACCTGCTTGTCGATGAACCCCGAAGAACACACCCCCGTTCCCTCGCCCTGCATCAACGTGTGCCGGATGGTCCCCGAAACCGGCCTGTGCCAGGGTTGCATGCGCACGATCGAGGAGATCGTCGCCTGGGGCAAGGCCGATGACGGCTACAAGCGTGCCGTGTGGGCCGAGATCCGCCGCCGCGAAACCGAGATCGACTGGGGCTGAGATGGCGATCCGGCTGCCCGCTTCCATGCAGGTCTTCGAACGGGGCTGGCTGTCGTCCAACAATGTGCTGTTCACCGGGCCCGACGAGACGGCGCTGGTCGACAGCGGCTACGTCACGCACGCGCCGCAGACGCTGGCGCTAGTTCGCCATGCCTTGCAGGGCCGGCCGCTCGGGCGCCTGCTCAACACCCACCTGCATTCCGACCACTGCGGCGGCAATGCGCTGCTGCAGGCCACGTATGGCTGCCACACCGCGATTCCCGCCCTCGAGGCGCCCAAGGTCACGGCCTGGGACGAGGAGGCGCTCAGCTACCGCGCCACCGGCCAGCTGTGCGCCCGTTTTACCTTCGACGCCACCGTGGCGCCCGGCGATACCCTGCAGCTGGGCGGCCTGCGCTGGGATGTGCTGGCGGCGCCCGGCCACGACCCGCATGCGCTGCTGCTGTTCTGCGCGCAAGAGGGCGTCCTGATCTCGGGCGACGCGCTGTGGGAAAACGGCTTCGGCGTGATCTTCCCCGAGCTGGCGGGGGAACCGGGCTTTCTCGAGGTCGGCGCAACGCTCGACCTGATCGCCACGCTGGATGCACGCGCCGTGGTGCCCGGACATGGGGCCGTGTTCGGGGACGTGGCCGGCGCATTGGAACGGGCGCGTGGGCGGCTCGATTACCTGAGCGCAGACCCCGTGCGCAATGCCGAAAATGCGGTCAAGGTGCTGCTCAAGTTCCTGCTGCTGGAGCGGCGGGAACTCGACCTCGCATCCTTGCCGGACCTGCTGGCATCGATTCCGCTGGTGGAGAGAGTGCGTACTCACTACCTCGGCCGCACCGCACAGGAGCTGGCGCAGTGGGCTGCCGCCGCCCTGGCGCGCGCCGGCGCCGCCCGCATCGAGGGGAGGCTGCTCCGCGACGTTTAGAGGCCAGAATCTAGCACGATCGTTCTTTTTTCAGGGCTATAATGCCCGACAGACCGTTCATCAACCTGATCACCGAAAGCTGCCCATGACCTTGCCACCCGTGCTGCAAGACCTGACCCTTCCCGTCATCGCTTCGCCGATGTTCATCGCCAGCGGTCCCGCCCTGGTGGCGGCCCAGTGCAAGGCCGGCATCGTCGGTTCCTTCCCGGCCCTGAACGCGCGCCCGGCCGAACTGCTCGACACCTGGCTCACCGAGCTGCAGGCCGAGCTGGCCGACTACCAGGCCGCCAATCCGGGGAAGAAGGTCGGCCCGATCGCGGTGAACCAGATCGTGCACCAGTCGAACGACCGCCTGGCGCACGACGTCGAGGTCTGCGTGAAGCACCAGGTGCCGATCATCATCTCCTCGCTGCGCGCGCCGCCGAAGGAGATGCTGGACGCCGTGCACGCCTATGGCGGCATCGTGATGCACGACGTGGTCTCGATCCGCCACGCCGAGAAGGCGCTGGAAGCGGGCGTGGATGGCCTGATCCTGGTGGCCGCCGGCGCCGGCGGCCATGCGGGCGCGCTGTCGCCCTTCGCCCTGGTCGGCGAGGTGCGCAAGTTCTTCAAGGGCCCGATCGCGCTGTCCGGTTCGATTGCCACCGGCGACGCCATCCTGGCCGCCCAGGCCATGGGCGCCGACTTCGCCTACATCGGCTCGCGCTGGCTGGCGACGAAAGAGTCGAACGTCAGCGACGCCTACCGCGACGCCATCGTGTCATCGACGGCGGCCGACGTGGTCTACACCAACCTGTTCACGGGCGTGCACGGCAACTACCTGAAGAAGTCGATCGTCGCGGCCGGCCTCGATCCCGACAACCTGCCGGAATCGGACAAGAGCAAGATGAGCTTCGGTTCCGGCAGCGCCAAGGCCTGGCGCGACATCTGGGGCGCGGGGCAGGGCGTGGGCCTGATGGACGACGTGCCGAGCGTGGCGGAGATGGTGGAGCGGCTGAAGGCCGAATACGCCGCGGCGCGCGCGCGCCTTTTGTAGGGTGTTCGGCTTCGCCGAACGCGCGTTCAAATCACCGGTGAGCCGCTACTGCGCATCCGGGAGTTGAACGCGCGGACGGCAAAGCCGACTAGGCGTCCCCGTCCACCCTACGAATCAATCGAGCTTCTTCGCGTCGGGAACGGGAAACTCCGGTTCCGGCTCGGCCGCGCTCAGGTCGGCCTGGCTGATCGACCACAGCCCCGGCAGGTTGCGCCAGTAGTTGTACACGTCCATGCCGAAGCCGACCACGAATTCGTTCGGCACCGTGAGGCCGATGAGGTCGGCTTTGATCGGCTTGGCGCGCTTCAGGTCCTTGTCGGCGAACACCGCGATGATGACTTCGGCCGCGCCCATGTCCAGCAGGCGCTGCTTCACGTGGGCCAGGGTCTCGCCTTCGTCGAGGATGTCGTCGACGACCACGATGATGCGGCCGGTGACGTCCTGGCGCGGAATGACCTTCCACACGATCTGGCCGCCGCGGTCGGCGTCGCCGTAGCGGCTGACGTGGATGTAGTCGAATTCGAGCGGGAAGTCGAGCTGGGGCAGCAGGCTCCCGGTGAAGACGACGGCGCCGCCCATCACGCCCAGCACCAGCGGGAAGGATTTCTCCGCATTGAAGCGGGTGTTGAGCTGCACGGCGACGCGCTTGACGGCGGCCTGCACTTCTTCGGGCGTGACGATCTGGGTGGCGCCCTCCAGCAGGGCGCGGGCACGGTCGTGGTGGTAGTCTTGCATGTTCACTCTTGGTTCAGGTTCTTGAAAGAAGGGCGGGTCGATTATGCGCCCGGCGAGGGTGCAGGGGTGTTCCGCTTGCATTCAAGCAGTGATCTCGCGCTGCAGCTTGCGGGTGAGTTTGGCGAAGACCAGCTCGTATGAGCGGCGCAGCAGGCCGGCCAGCTCGGCGTCGTCGAGCCCGGCGTCCTGCGTGACGTAGACCCACTTGGCGCGCGCCAGGTAGGGCGCGGGAATGATGCCGGGCCGGTCGGTCAGCTCGAGGAAACGGTCATCGTCGACCTTGAAGCTGAACCCCTGTGCGGGCAGGTCCTTGTTGGTGACTGCAAACATCTTGGCGCCCACCGAAAAGACGGTGTCGTTGTCCCACTTGGTATCCTCCGTGCAGCCGGGCAGGCTGCGGCAGATGTCCTTGGCCGCTTCGAAATCCATGTCGGTCTCCTGTTCTTTCGAACATTGTAGCGGATGATGTCCTGGCGCAATAAGGCAACGCGCCACGTTGGGGCATTGCGGCGTATCATACGTGGCTTGGAAAACAACCTGACCCACCAAGCCATGTCCACTCCAGTATTCGAACAAGCCCCGGTTTCCACCATTGCCCAGCGGCTCGCGGCGCTGCGCGGCGCGATGGCGCGCGCCGGCATCGACGCCTATGTCGTGCCCTCGAGCGACCCGCACCTGTCGGAATACCTGCCCGGACACTGGAAGGGACGCGAGTGGCTGTCCGGCTTCACCGGCTCGGTCGGCACCTTCATCGCCACCGCGGATTTCGCGGGCGTGTGGACCGATGGCCGCTACTGGACCCAGGCCGAGACCGAGCTGGCCGGTACCGGGATCGCCCTGATGAAGATCCCCGGCGCCGCCAGCCAGCTGCACGTGGACTGGCTGGCCGCGAACCTGGGCGCAGGCCAGACCGTGGCAGTCGACGCGCGCGTGCTCGGCCTGGCCGGCGCCCGCCTGCTCTCGGACGCGCTGACGGCGAAGAACATTCGCCTGCGCCTTGATGTCGACCTGCTCGACGAGGTGTGGAGCGAGCGTCCGAGCCTGCCGGCCGACGCCGTCTTCGAGCACCTGCCGCCCTACGCGACCATGGCGCGCGCCGACAAGCTGGCCGCCACCCGCGCCGCGATGGAGCAGCATGGCGCCGGTTTCCACTTCATCTCGACGCTGGACGACATCGCCTACCTCTTCAACCTGCGCGGCGCCGACGTCAGCTTCAACCCGGTGTTCCTGGCGCACGCCCTGATCGGCCGCGCCGATGCGACCCTCTTCGTCGGCGAAGGCAAGGTGCCGGCGGATGTCCGCGCCCGCCTGGAATCGGACGGCGTGCACCTGGCCCCGTATGCGAACGCCGCCACCGCCTTGTCCGCGCTGCCGGACGGCGCCACCCTGCTGCTCGACCCGCGCCGCGTGACCGCCGGCATGCGCGCCGCAGTAAGCCAGGGTGTGAACGTGGTCGAGGCGATCAACCCGACCACCTTCGCCAAGTCGAAGAAGCTCGAGAGCGAAGCCGTCAACGTGCGCGCCGCCATGGAACAGGATGGCGCGGCGCTGTGCGAATTCTTCTCGTGGCTGGAACCCGAACTCGAAAACGCGGGCCGTGCGCCGGATGCCCGTACGCCATTGGACGAAGTCGCGATCGACACCCACATCACGGCAAGCCGTGCGCGCCGTCCGAACTTCATCAGCCCGAGCTTCTCGACCATCGCCGGCTTCAACGCGAACGGCGCCATCATGCACTACCGCGCCGCGCAAGAGACTTGCGCGACCATCGAAGGCGATGGCCTGCTGCTGATCGACTCGGGCGGCCAGTACCTGGGCGGCACCACCGACATCACCCGCGTGATCCCGGTCGGCACCCCGTCGGAAGCGCAGAAGCGCGACTACACCCTGGTGCTCAAGGGCTTGATCAACCTCTCCAGCACGCGCTTCCCGCGCGGCACCCGCGCACCGCTGCTGGACGCCATCGCGCGCGCGCCGATCTGGGCCGCCGGCATCGACTACGGCCACGGCACCGGCCACGGCGTCGGCTACTTCCTGAACGTGCACGAAGGCCCGCAGACGATTTCGCCGGCCGTGCCGCCGGACCCGCACACCGCCATGGAGCCGGGCATGATCACCTCGATCGAGCCGGGCATCTATCGCCCGGGCCGCTGGGGCATCCGCATCGAGAACCTGGTGCTGAACGGGATTGTCGACAGCACCGAGTTCGGCGAGTACCTCGGCTTCGAGACCCTGACCTTGTGCCCGATCGACACCCGTCCGCTCGACCGCGCGCTGCTGCGCGATGACGAAATCGCCTGGCTGAACGCCTACCACGCCACCGTCCGCGCGCGCCTCGCGCCGCACGTGAGCGGCGCGGCGCACGACTGGCTGATCAAACGCACGGAGGCAATCTAGTGGCCGGCGCACGTTCCACCCGCGCCAGCGCGGCGGTCGAGCGCCTCAAGAAGCGCACCGGGAATACCGGCTACTCGATGGCGCGCACCGGCGACGGGCTGTTCTTCCTCTCCGAGGCGCCCGGCGCGCCGGCGCTGAATGCGCCGCTCGAGCTGGATGACTTCGTCGCGTTCGTGAACGGCCTCGGTCCCCAGGAGGTCAAGCGCATCAGCAAGAACGACGTCGAGTTCGAGAAGCAGCTGGTGCGCAAGAAGCCGGGAAGCTGACTACCTATATGCCTTCGCACCACCTCTTTGCCACCTACTGGTCCGAGAACCAGCTCTACACCAATGGCCTGATCCTGCTGCACCTGGCCGGGGCGCTGGCGCTGGGCCTGCTGGTCGGCTACGAGCGCGCCTACCACGGCCGCGCGGCCGGCATGCGCACCTATGGGCTGGTGTGCATGGCCTCGGCGGCCCTGACCATCCTGGCCGGCTATCCGGATTTCTGGTACGGCGGCCACGGCGGCGTGCTGGCGCCGATCGACCCGACCCGCATCATCCAGGGCGTGGTGACCGGCATCGGCTTCCTGGGCGCCGGCGTCATCATGCGCGAAGGCTTCAACATCAGCGGGCTCACCACCGCGGCCTCGATCTGGGCCTCGTCCGCGATCGGCATCCTGGTCGGCGTCGGCTTCTACATGGCGGCAATGGGCCTGGCCTTCTTCTCGGGCATGATCATGATCTACCTGAACCGGCTCGAATCCTTCCTGCCTTCTCGCCACGCGGTGGCGGTGCGGATGCGCTTCAAGCCGCAGGTGCTGCCGCGCGAGGAGGTGCTGCGCGCGGCGGCGCTCGAGCGCGGCTACGAGATCGCCGGCAGCTCGCTCACCATCGCCAGCGACGAAGGGCGCCAGGAATGGCGCTTCGTGGCGCTGGCGCTGTCCAGGAAGAGCGGGGCGCCGCTGTCCGAACTGGCCGACGAGCTGGCCAAGTTCGAGGGACTGGAAGCTTTCCAGCTGTCCCACGCACGCAACTAAGAACAACACGCTATCCAAAACGGGGTTGACCCATGCAAGCACAAGACGTACTCGATTTCTGGTTCCTGCCCGAAGGCAGCGAAGGACATGGCAAGCAGCGCATCGAATGGTTCAGGAAGGACGAGGCCTTCGACGCCCAGATCCGCGAGCGCTTCGGCGCCCTGATCCACCAGGCCGTGGCCGGCGGCCTGCGCGAGTGGGACGAGATCGGTCCGCGCGGCCTTCTTGCGCGCCTGCTGGTGCTCGACCAGTTCACCCGCAACGCCTTCCGCAACAAGCCGGAATCCTTCGGCGGCGACTTGCTGGCCCTGGGCGCGGCGCGCCAGCTGGTGGAGTCCGGCGCCCACCTGACCCTGCTGCCGGTGGAGCGCCAGTTCGTGTACATGCCGTTCGAGCACGCCGAGGACGCGCGCATGCAGGAACAGGCCGTGACCCTGTTCACCGCGCTGGCCCAGGAACACGAGGGCTTCAACGAGGCCCTCGATTATGCGCACCGCCACCGCGGCGTGATCGCCCGTTTCGGCCGCTTCCCGCACCGTAATGCCATCCTGGGCCGCGCTTCGAACCCGGAAGAGCTGGCCTTCCTGGAACTGCCCGGCTCCAGTTTCTGAGGTGGCGCCCGCATTGAACCTGGTCGGCGCCGGCCACGTCGGCCGCACGCTGGGGCGCCTGTTCGCCGCCACGGGCGCCCTGGCCGTCCAGGACGTCCTGACCCGCAGCCCGGGAAGCGCCATGGAGGCCACCGCCTTCATCGGCGCCGGCCGCGCCTGCGACGATGTGAAGCAGATGCACCCGGCCCGGGTCTGGATGCTGGCGGTGGGCGACGATGCCATCGCGCCCGCCTGCGCGGCCCTGGCAGGCAGCCAGCCGCTCGCAGGCAGCGTCGTGTTCCACTGCAGCGGCGCCAAGGCATCCACCGAGCTCGCCGCGGCGCGCGCCGCCGGCGCCTTTGTCGCCAGCGTGCATCCGGTGCGCAGCTTCGCCGATCCCGATGCGGTGGCCGGCGCCTTCGCCGGCACCTGGTGCGGCGTCGAGGGCGACCCCGAGGCGCTGGCGGTGCTCGAACCTGTCTTCGAAGCCATCGGCGCCCGGCTGGTGCGGATCGACCCGGCCGCCAAGACGGTCTACCATGCGGCGGCGGTGTTCGCCTCCAACTACCTGGTGACGGTGCTGGACGCCGCGCTGCGCGCCTATGCCGCGGCCGGGGTGCCGGAAAGCGTCGCGCGCGAGCTGGCGCGTCCGCTGGCGAGCGAAGCGCTGGCGAACGTGTTCCGCATCGGGCCCGAGGCGGCCCTGAGCGGCCCGGTGGCGCGTGGCGATGTTGCCACCGTGGCGCGCCAGCAGGACGCCGTCACCCGCTGGGATCCGGCGACCGGGCGCCTGTACGAAGCGCTGGTGGCGGCGACCCGCGACCTCGCGCGCCGCAAGCGCGGCGCCTGATTCTTACGCAAGGAGTTCCAATGTTCTTCACCGCCTGGGCCACCCTGGCCGCGCTTGGCGTCTATTTCTGGACCGGCGTGAATGCCGGCCGTTCCCGCATCCGCCACAACATCCCCGCGCCCTCGATGGACGGACCGGAAGCGTTCCAGCGCAGCCAGCGGGTGCAGGCAAATACCCTGGAGCAGTTGCCCCTGCTGTTGGTTCCCCTGTGGATGTGCGCCTGGTTCCTGGGCGACCTGTGGGCGGCCGCGGGCGGCATGCTGTGGTGCCTGGGCCGCATCGCTTATGCCCTTGGCTATTACCGCGATCCGGCGCGCCGCGAGATCGGCTTCATTACCGGCATGGTGGCCTGCGCGTTGTTAATTAGCGGCACTATTTTTGGTCTATTGCTGCGATAAACCAAAAAAGGTCAGACAAAGGGTGACAAAGTTCCCGCGTGGCAATAAGCTAGGAATTGACCAGACAAGCACTCCGCCGCGCCCTCCTGCCGCGCCGCGCGGACAAGAGGAAAAAGGAAAAACCATGCTGTTCCTGAAGAGCACCAGCGTCACCAAGGCCCCGGGTATCTATGAAGTGGACGTCGCCGCGAAGCCGCCCGGCAAGACCTTTGGCGTCTTCCTGGCGACCGATCCGGACAATCCGCCGCAGACCGTGCTGGCGGGCCTGGCCGAACTCGGCTTCAAGAATTCCCATCAGCAGAGCTATATCCACAAAGACAAGGGCAAAGTGCTGGACCTGCACTTCCAGAAGGACGGCACCGACCTGTTCAACGGTTGGAAGGCCGACGAGTGCGCCGCCAACCTGGCTGCCATCGAGGCGCTGTTCGGCAACGTCGGCGTCACCGTGACGCCGCGCGTGATGAGCCTGGCCGAAGCCTACGCCTGATTCCTGCCTGTCTCAGGCCTGTACTTCAATGTGGTACAGCGCCCAGGGGCAGGCGCCGAAACGTTCCCGAACCGGCCGCGCCGCCATCTCCGGCACCCGGTCCGCATCGTAGACCGCCCACAAGGGGCCCAGCCCGCCCAGCGCCATCGGCTGGCCGTCCAGGTGCGTCGCCACGATCATCTTCCACGTGCGTACCTGCGCCATCGGAATGGCCGCCGCATAACCGTCCACCGCACGCAAGACCACCTTCGCCGCGTCAGGCGGCTGCGCGCCGGCCAGCGCCAGCACGTCCGCCAGCAGCGGGCCGCGCAGGGCATGCGGCTTGCCGTCGTATTCCAGGGTCGGTTGGATGGAGCGCGCCGGCAGCGCCGCGACCATCGCGAAATCGAGGGCGAAGGCGCGCGGGAAGCTGAGCTTCTGCTTGAACATCATCTGGTCGCGCACCGGATCCAGGGCGCCGCGGTTGCTGCGCCGGATCTCGCCGCTGATCGTGAGCAGGGCCGGGCCGGCCGGCGATTTCGGCGTCGGCGCACCCAGGGCCGGAAGGCTGCCGGCGGCCAGCGCGGCGCCCAGGAAGTGACGTTTGTCCATGAGAAAATAGGGTGAACGGTGAAGCCGCCATCTTAGCCATGAAATTTGCACAATGGACTTATTTTCTTCAAGCACCAGCTTGACGCCGATCCCGGTCCGCGACGGCGAGCTCGGCTGGCTGGCGCAACTGCCGCTGCCCTGGCCGAACGCGGAGGTGATGGCGCGCCTGGTCGCGGAAACGGACTGGCGCCAGGAGACCATCGTGGTGTATGGCAAGCGCCACCTGCAGCCGCGCCTGAGCGCCTGGCATGGCGCGAAGGGCTACCGTTATTCCGGCTTGCAGCTTGCGCCGCTGCCCTTCACCCCCTTGCTCGATACCATTCGCCGTGCCGTGGAAAGCGCCACCGGGCGCAGCTACAACAGCGTGCTGCTCAACTATTATCGCGACGGCCGCGACAGCATGGGCATGCACAGCGACGACGAGCCGGAACTGGGCGAGGAGCCGGCCATTGCCTCGCTCAGCTTCGGCGCCACCCGTACCTTCATCCTGCGCCACAAGGCCACGAAAGAGACCCTCAAATTGCCGCTCGGCGATGGCAGCCTGCTCTTCATGGCCGGCGCCCTCCAGACCCATTGGTTGCATGGAATCAATAAGTCGAGTCGCCCCATCGGCGCGCGAATCAACCTAACTTTCCGCAAAATCAACTAATCAGCACGCTATATTCGGTATCTTTCGAGAAAATATCTAACCGATGAGTCATTAAGTTACACTTGCTTACAGTTTTTACGGCTTTGGGACGGATTTTAGATTGCTTGAGTGCTATCTTGGGCTATCGCGATTCACTGTGAATCGTGAACCAGACAAGTAAAGGATTCACGCATGAACAAGCTCATCGTTGCACTGATCGCATCCGTCGCCGCCATGTCGACAGCGCAGGCCCAGCAGACCGCACCGCGCGCTTACGTCGGCGCCGGTATCGCCAGCGCCGATCATGATTACAAGCTCTCGGGCGCGTCGAACGTCGACACCGAAGGCTGGAAGGCTTCCGGCAAGATCTTCGGCGGCTACGAGTTCAACCAGACCTGGGGCGTCGAAGCCGGCTACACCGATTTCCGCAAGTCGGACGTCAACTACAGCATCGGCGGCGCCAATGTGCGTGGCGAAACCGAAGGCCACTCCGCCTACCTGGCCGCCAAGGCAACCCTGCCGGTGAACGAACAGTTCTCGGTTTACGGCAAGCTGGGCGCGGCCCGCAACAAGAGCGAGCTGCACCTCGTCAACGCTGCCGCGAGCATGAGCCGCAGCAAGACCGAAGCCTATGGCGCCGTGGGCGCGCAATACAGTCTGAACCAGGACGTGGCCCTGATCGCCGAGTACGAACGCTACGGCAAGAGCAAGGACTTCGGCCAGAAGGCCGACGTGCTGACCATCGGCGCGAAGTACAGCTTCTAAGCGCTTCGCACAGCAAGGAAAAAAGGCCCCGCGGGGCCTTTTTGCTTTTCTGGAGCCGCTTCAGGCCAGGGGCTTGGCCGCCGGCATGCCTCCGAGCCGCCGCAGGGCCGTGCCCAGGCTGCGCAGGCCGGCCGCCGTGCGGTCCGACAGGCGCTGCTCCAGGTAGTGGTGGACCAGCGCGCCGACCGAGACGGCGATCGCCACGCTCGCGATCAGGTGGGGCCAGCCATGCGCGTCGCCCCGGATGCCGGCCGCGGCGCGGTCGAGCAGCAGGAACACGGTGGTGTGGCTCAGGTAGAGCGAGAAGGAGATCGTGCCCAGCCAGACCAGCACGGCGGGCGGCGCCAGCATGACCGTCTTGCTTGCCAGCGCCAGGACCAGCACCACGAGCGCCACCACCGCCCCTCATTTCGTCGGTCCATGGAAGTTCCACAAGCCGCTCCAAATGCCCCAGATACCGCCGCACAGGGCCAGGAAGACCAGGTGCCGCGCCAGCTTCTGCGAGCGCAGCATGAACCAGTCCTGCAGGTAGAGCCAGCCGATTGCGACGCCGGCCAGGAACTCGAGGATGATCGGGCTCGTCATCAGGTTCAGGTAGGCGAGCGAGAAGCGGAAGTTGGTCAGCACGTCGAGCGTCAGGCCGCGCTTGAACATGGGAAGGGCGACCACGGTCAGCACGATCCAGCCGGCCACGAACAGCAGGCGGGCCCGGCCCAGCAGCATGCACAGGCCGAATACCAGGTAAAAGTACATCTCGAAGTTCAGGGTCCAACCCAGCGGCAGGGTGACGTCGAAGAAGGGCGGGTGTTCGAGATTGACCGGCTGGAAGCTGATCGTCAGCAGCAGGTTCCTGATCTGCGGCCAGTCCGTGAGCCAGGCGAAGCCCCGGTTGGTGGCGGTCAGCCAGGCGCAGACGACGACGACATACAGCGGCCAGATGCGCGCGAAGCGGCGTACCAGGAAATCCAGGCTTTCCGCCGGCGTGCCGCGCGCATGGCGGGTGGTGTAGACCATGATGAAGCCGCTGATCACGAAGAACAGGTCCACGCCCATGGCGCCGGGACGCAGCAGCTGCTCGGCCAGGGGCCAGGTCGGGGTGTCGGAAAAGGTGTAACGCGCGTGGGTCAGGACGACGAGGATGACGGCAATGCCGCGCAAGGCCTGGATCCAGGCGAGTTTCGGCCGGGTGTCGGTCGAAGGGGCCATGGTGTGCACATACTGCTGGTGGGACGAGCCAGCATGATACGGATTGGAAAGGCGTGCATTGTCACACAATCCCACCGAGCAATGCACCAGGCCGTTTTTTTACGCTAGAGGCGGGCGAAACCCTGCGACTGGGGGCGGTGGACCCAGGGCGGTACGATCAGGCCGGGGCCGGGCATGGCGTATCCGGCGTTCAGGAAGCGGTGCAGGGAAGACCAGGGCCAGTCGCCAGGGGCGAGGCAGTGGCCATGGCGCACCGGATTGGTATGGGTGTAATCGATCAGGGCCGCGTATTCATCGTCGTCGCCGACCCGGTAGTGCTGATAGTGGCGCTCCCAGATGGCGCCGTCGTTCGCATCCGGCACGCAGGCCTTGCGCAGCGCCTTGGAAAAGGCGATCTTGACGGCGCGCCAGCGGCTGGCGCAGTCGTGGTCGCCCGGCGGCAGCGTCCACATCGCATGCGCATGGTCGGGCAGCACGGCCCAGGCGTCGACGTGGAAGGGCTTGCGCACGCGCGCCAGGCGCATCGCTTCGCCGAAGGCGGCAAATTGGTCGGTCAGCAGGGTGCTGCCGCGTTCGAGCAGGCGCACCGTGAAAAAGAACGTCCCGCCCGGGACGCGGTTGTCGCAATAATCGGTCATGTGTTCCGTCTGCCCACGCCGCGTTTGCGGCAACAGGCATCGCCGGCCTACTGGCCCAATCCGGGCGATTCTACACATGGTGTTTATCCGACGACGTTCCATTTCCGGAAATAAAAAACCCCGCATGCGCGGGGTTTTTCCTTTTGGAACAAGCACTTGGCGTTCTGCCAAGCGTACTCAGGTAGTGAGCGGCTTGTAGCGGATACGCTTCGGCTTGGCGCCTTCTTCGCCCAGTCGCTTCTTCTTGTCGGCCTCGTATTCCTGATAGTTGCCGTCGAAGAAGGTGACCTGCGAATTGCCTTCGAAGGCCAGGATGTGGGTCGCAATGCGGTCCAGGAACCAGCGGTCGTGGGAGATCACCATCACGCTGCCGGCGAATTCCAGCAGGGCATCTTCCAGCGCGCGCAGGGTTTCGACGTCCAGGTCGTTCGACGGTTCGTCCAGCAGCAGCACGTTGCCGCCCTGCAGCAGGGTCTTGGCCAGGTGCAAGCGGCCGCGTTCACCGCCCGACAGGTTGCCGACCACCTTCTGCTGGTCCGAACCCTTGAAGTTGAAGCGGCCGAGATAGGCGCGCGACGGCATCTCGAAGCGGCCCACGCTCAGCATGTCGGCGCCGCCGGAGACGTCGTCGAACACGGTCTTGTTGTTGGCCAGTTCGTCGCGGCTCTGGTCGACCAGCGAAACCTTCGCGGTCTGGCCGATCTTGACCTCGCCGCTGTCCGGCTGCTCTTTGCCCGCGATCATCTTGAACAGGGTCGACTTACCGGCGCCGTTCGGGCCGATGATGCCGACGATGGCGCCCGGCGGCACGGTGAAGGACAGGTTGTCGATCAGCAGGCGGTCGCCGAAAGCCTTCGAGACGTTCTTGAACTCGATGACTTCATTGCCCAGGCGCTCGGCCACGGGGATGAAGATCTCCTGGGTCTCGTTGCGCTTCTGGTATTCGTATTCGCTCAGCTCGTTGAAGCGGGCCAGACGCGCTTTCGACTTGGCCTGGCGCGCCTTCGGATTCTGGCGCGCCCACTCGAGTTCCTTGGCCAGCGCCTTCTGGCGTGCCGATTCGGTCGCTTCTTCCTGCTTCAGGCGCGCCTGCTTCTGGTCCAGCCAGGAGGAGTAATTGCCTTTCCAGGGGATGCCGTGGCCGCGGTCCAGTTCCAGGATCCACTCGGCGGCGTTGTCGAGGAAGTAGCGGTCGTGGGTGATGCCCACCACGGTGCCCGGGAAGCGCAGCAGGAACTGCTCCAGCCACTCGACCGACTCGGCGTCCAGGTGGTTGGTCGGTTCGTCCAGCAGCAGCATGTCAGGCTTACTCAGCAGCAGCTTGCACAGTGCCACGCGGCGCTTCTCGCCGCCCGACAGCACGCCGATCTTCTGGTCCCAGGGCGGCAGGCGCAGTGCATCGGCGGCCATTTCCATCTGCAGGTTCAGGTTGCCGCCGTCGGCCGCGGCGATGATCGATTCGAGGCGCTCCTGTTCTTTCGCGAGGGCGTCGAAGTCCGCGTCTTCTTCCGCATAGGCGGCGTAGACGGCTTCCAGCTTGGCTTGCGCCTCGAAAGCTTCGCCCAGGCCCGATTCCACTTCCTGGCGCACGGTCTTTTCCGGGTCGAGCTGCGGTTCCTGCGGCAGGTAGCCGATGTTCAGGCCCGGCATCGGGCGCGCTTCGCCCTGGATGTCGGTGTCGATGCCGGCCATGATCTTCAGCAGGGTCGACTTGCCCGAGCCGTTCAGGCCCAGCACGCCGATCTTCGCACCCGGGAAGAAGGACAGCGAAATATCTTTGAGAATCTGACGTTTTGGCGGGACGATTTTGCCCACGCGGTTCATGGTATAGACGTAATTGGCCATGCTTTGACTCTGGTGTTGTTTAAGGTGCACAGGATACGACAGAACCCGTTCCGGACACAGGTTTTTGTCAGGTTTTGTTTGCAAGCCGGCTGCGCCACAGGCCTTCGCCGGCAAACAGCGCGAGCGCGGCCCAGATCATCACGAAGCCGACCGCGCGCGTACTGTTGAAGGCCTCGTGGAACAGCCAGACGCCCAGCAGGAATTGCAGGGTCGGCGACAGGTATTGCAGCAGTCCAAGGATGGATAGCGGGATCTTGCGCGCGCCGCTGGCGAACAGCAGCAGCGGGATTGCCGTGGTCGGTCCAGCCGCGACCAGCAGCCAGCGGGTCGTGTCCGAGGGAGCGTTCAGGAAGGCATTCTCGCCGTGCAGGGTCAGCCACACCACGTAGCCGGCCGCGAAGGGAAACAGCACCATGGTCTCGAAGGACAGGCCTTCGAGCGCGCCCAGCGCCGCGGTCTTGCGCAGCAGGCCGTAGCCGCCGAAGGATGCCGCCAGGAACAGGGCGATCCAGGGCACCGTACCCGACTGCCAGGTGAGCCAGGCCACGCCCAGCGCGGCGATCGCGATCGCGCACCACTGGGCGGGCCGCATGCGTTCCTTCAGCAGCAGGAACCCGAACATGATGTTGACCAGCGGGTTGATGAAGTAACCCAGGCTGGCGTCGAGCACGTGGCCGTTCTTCACTGCCCAGATATAGACCAGCCAGTTGGCCGAGAGCAGGAAGCTTGATGCGACGAAACTCCAGAACACCTTCGGTTGGCGCACCAGGGCCAGCCATTTCCACTGGCGCATAACGAGCAGCACGACCAGCAGGAAGCCGAGCGACCACAGCACCCGGTGCGCCAGGATCTGCATCGGCGGCACATCGCCAAGCGCGTGGAAATAAATGGGGAACAGGCCCCAGCACAGGAAGGCGAGGGCCGCGGACAGAATACCGGCGCGCATGGGAAGAGGGGATGGATTGCTGGGTTGACATTATCCCAGATGCGCAATTTCCCTGCTGGCGCTGGTCGATTTTGCACAGGTGTATGATGACTAACGAAATGTTCTTGCAATTTTCTTGTCGATATTTTATGGTGCGCCGCACCAGAACAAAACAATGGTGCAACCTTGAGCCCTGAAAACAAGAAGAGCAGCGTCGCGGCGCTGACGCTGGCAGCCATCGGCATCGTCTACGGCGACATCGGCACCAGCCCCCTGTACACGCTGCGGGCGATCTTCGACGAGGAACACGGCCTTCCCCTCACCACCCCCAACATCCTCGGCGTCATTTCCCTGATTTTCTGGGCCCTGACCGTCATCGTCTCCCTCAAGTACGTCACGCTGGTCCTGCGCGCGGACAACCGCGGCGAGGGCGGCATCATGGCCCTGATGGCGCTGGCCACCAACTCGGTCACGAAGCAGTCGCGCTGGCACTTCCCGCTGCTGGTGATCGGCGTGCTGGGCGCGACCATGTTCTACGGCGACAGCGTGATCACGCCGGCGATCTCGGTGCTGGGCGCGATCGAGGGCCTGGAAGTGGCGGCGCCGGGCATGTCGCGCTACGTGGTGCCGCTGGCCGTGCTGGTGCTGGTGATCCTGTACAGCGTGCAGCGCCACGGCACCGCCGGCATCGGCCGCTTCTTCGGTCCCATCATGCTGGTCTGGTTCCTGGCCCTGGCCGTGATGGGCATCATCAACATCATCGAAGCGCCGGTGATCCTGAACGCGCTGAACCCGTATCACGCGCTGCGTTTCATGCTGGACAACAAGCTGCTCGCCTTCGTGGCGCTGGGCGCGGTGGTGCTGGCGATTACCGGCGCCGAAGCCCTGTACGCCGACATGGGCCACTTCGGCGGTAAACCCATCCGCATGGCCTGGTTCTTGATCGCCTTCCCGGCCCTGGTGCTGAACTACCTGGGCCAGGGGGGCCTGCTCATCATGCAGCCGGATGCGGTCGAGAATCCCTTCTTCCACCAGCTCGGCACCTGGAGCGTGATTCCGCTGGTGATCCTGTCGACCATGGCGGCGGTGATCGCCTCGCAGGCGACAATTTCGGGCACCTATTCGATGACCAAGCAGGCGATCGCCCTGGGCCTGCTGCCGCGCATGCGCATCCTGCACACCTCGGCAAGCGAGATCGGCCAGATCTATATCCCGGCCGTGAACTGGCTGCAACTGGCCGTCGTCCTGATCGCGGTGATCGGCTTCGGTTCCTCGGATAACCTGGCCGGCGCCTACGGCATCGCCGTGACCGCCACCATGATGGCCACCACCATCCTGACCTTCTTCGTGACCCGCTACCGCTTCCACCTGCCGCTGGCCGTCTGCCTGGGCGCGACCGGCTTCTTCCTGGTAATCGACATCATGCTGTTCTCCTCGACCACGCTGAAGCTCTTGCATGGCGGCTGGTTCCCGCTGCTGCTGGGCACCATCCTGCTGACCCTGATGCTGACCTGGAAGCGCGGACGCGAGCTGGTCTTCGAGAACCTGGAAAAGCATGCGATCCCGCTGGAAGCCTTCATGGAATCGCTGTTCGTGGCGCCGCCGGCGCGCGTGCCCGGCACCGCCCTGTTCCTGCGCGGGGAAAGCGACGGCGTGCCCCACGCCCTGCTGCACAACCTCTCGCACAACAAGGTCCTGCACGAACGCGTGGTCTTCCTCACGGTGCACATCCGCGAGGAGCCCTGGGTGCCGGTGGAGGAACAGGTCGAGGTGGTCGAGCTCGGCCACAACTGCTTCCAGCTCAATGTGCAGTACGGCTTCAAGGACGAGCCCGACATTCCGGGCATCCTGCGCCAGTGCGCCGGCCTGGGCCTCACCTTCGAGATGATGGAGACGTCCTTCTTCATCGCGCGCCAGACCGTGATCTCGACGCCGGGCCGCGGCATGGCGCCGTGGCGCGAGCACGTGTTCGCGATGTTGTCGCGCAATGCGCGGGCGGCGGCGGACTACTATCAGATTCCGCCGAACCGGGTCATCGAGCTCGGCACGCAGGTCGAGATCTGAATACAAAAAAATACAATCGCCGTACACACGTAGACGTATGGCTGAGGTAAGGTGCGGGGTTACGTTGTATTAACTTTTTACCCGTCACTTCCCGTACCTACCTCGCAAGGATTGTTCCATGAAGCTGAAGTTTCCCCTGATCGCCGCCTTCGTTGCCGTGTTGAGCCTGACCGCCTGCGGCGGCGGCGGTGACGACTCCCCCGGCGGCAATACCTCGGTCAGCAGCCCGGCCACCCTGACCAAGACCGACAACACCGTCGGCACCGGCGCCGAAGCGGTGAGCGGCAAGACCGTCAACGTGACCTACACCCTGTGGCTGTACGATGCCGCCAAGGCCGATCACAAGGGCGCCCAGATGGAAACCGGTCCCTTCAGCTTCAAGCTGGGCACCAATGCCGTCATTCCGGGCTTCGAGCAGGGCGTGACCGGCATGAAGGTCGGCGGCAAGCGCACCGTCGAAGTGCCGTCGAGCCTGGGCTATGGCGTGGCCGGCAGCCCGCCGAAGATCCCGGGCAATTCGGGCCTGGTCTTCGAGATCGTCCTGAACAGCGTGCAGTAAGCGGATTCGCTTCACAGGAACCGGGGCCCGTGCCCCGGTTTTTTTTCGCGCGCACGCCTGCGCTGGCGCATACGCTGCCGGGGCCGCATGGCCGATGCTGCTGGGTTTCGGTCATCCGGGTTCCTGCCATGCGCGCCTTGCTACTACTCATTTTCCTGTCAACTAGCGCGGTGTCCGCCACGCCAGCCCCGGGCGCCATGCCCGGCAGCTGCCAGGAGGTCGCGGCGCCGGCATCGCGGATTGCCCCGGACGGCTGGCTCCTGCTGGCCGCGCTCGTCGTGTGCGCGGCCGGACGCTGGTCGCGCTAGGTACGCGGCCTCAGCGCAGCATGTCGATGTGCATGATGCCGTCTTCGTCGTAAGGCGCGGAGACGGTTTCGAAGCCGAAGCCCTGGTAGAACTTTTCCAGGTACTGCTGGGCGCCGATGCGGATGCGGTGGCCCGGATGCAGGCGCTCGGCGCAGGCGATGCCTTCCGCCAGCAGGGCGCGGCCCGCGCCGCCGCCGCGCGCGCCCCTTGCGGTGATGACGCGGCCCAGCGACATCTCTTCGTACTTCACGCCGGGGCCGAGGATGCGCAGGTAGGCCGCCAGCTGGCGCTTGCCGTCGACCGTGCGCCAGCCGAGCAGGTGGTGGGCTACCGGGTCGAGGCCGTCGATATCGGGATAGAGGCAGGTCTGCTCGAGGATGAAGACGTCCTGGCGCTGGGCCAGGACCTCGTACAGGTCGGCGGGAGTGAGGTCGTTGAAATGGGAGAGCTGCCAGTCGATCATGATGCGTGTGGATGGGTTGCGGGGAGTGCGGGGGCTGCGGTCAGGCGGCGGTTTCGAAGCCTTCGAGGACGTTCACCAGGTGGGTGCCGGCGGCGGCATCCACGTGGCCAAGGCCCTCGAAGACGAAGGCGGCCGGCAGGCCGAGGTGGGCGATGCGTTCGCCGATGCGCAGGAAGTCGCCGCCGTCGAGGGCGAAGTGGGCGCCCAGGTCGCCGCCCAGCGAGATCACCAGGGCTTCGGGACGGAACATGGCCAGCTTGACGCAGCCCGTTTCGAGCGCGGCGAACCACGCCGCGCCGCTGGCGCCTGCAACCAGCGGCAGGTTCATGGTGTGATGCAGTCCCGCCCCGGCCCCGGTTTCTCCGGCGTGGCCGGCATACCAGGGGTAGGCGGCCTGCGGGTCGAGGTGGATCGAGGCGAACAGCACGTCGGCGCGTTTGTCGAAAATGTGCTGGGTGCCGTGGCCGTGATGGGGCCCGAGGTCGAGGATGGCGACGCGCTGCAGGCCGTCGTCCAGCAGGTGCTGGGCCGCCAGTGCGGCATTGTTCAGGAAGCCGCCGCCGCCGCACCAGTCGGCGCCCACGTGGCGCCCTGGTGGCTGGGTCAGGGCGAAGCTGCCGCGCTCGCCCACGCGCAGCGCATGGGCGGCATTCACCGCGCAGTCGGCGCCGGTCTTGGCGGCGGTCCAGCTGCCGGCCGTGAGCGGGGTGCGGGTATCCGAGGAATACAGCCCGGCGCGGGCGCGCAGGTCCAGTGGTTCGACGTCCTCGCGCATGCCGCGCACCGGCCAGTTCGCAGGCAGCAGCTCGCGCCTGGCGTTCTGCGGATCGCGCGCCAGCCACTCGCTCCAGGCGGTGCGGAGAAAATGCAGGTAGCGCGGCGTGTGCACCCGCTCCAGCGACACCAGCGGCACGCCATGCGGGGTGACGATGCGTCCCAGGCCGCGTCGCTCGAGGGCGGACAGCACCGGACCCAGGGCCTCGGCGTGCGCGCGGCCGGCCAGCGCGTGGTGTTCGTTGTAGAAGGTGAGCACGGGCTCCCCCGTTCGGCGCAGGATTAGTGGTGGTTACCGCACAGGGTGCTGCTGTTGTAGGCCGCGACGAAGTCGTCGAAGCTGCCGGTATCTGTCTTCTCGATGTTGTCCTGCTCGGCCAGCGAATGCGCGGCCATTTCTTCGAACAGCGCTTCCTCGGCCGGCATCAGGGGGCTGTCGCGGAAGCTTGCCGCATGCAGCTCGCTCTGGCGCAGGCCGAAGGCGCTGGCCGAACCGAGCGCGCGGATCTCGTCCAGCACGCGCGCCGACGGGGTGAGTAGCGGATTGTCGATCTTGGCCTTCTGCAGGCCGAGTGAACTTGCGTGCACACCGCTTTCGTTGTGCTCCACGTCCAGCAGCTCGGCCACCGGGCGGATGCGTTCGATCAGTTCCAGCGCCCAGTGCTTCAGCGGGACTTCGGCGCCGTCACGGGTCAGCGTGAGGTCCGGGCGGCGGCCTTCCTTGACGGTGCGCGCGAAGTTGCGGGCATGGATCTGGCTCTCATGGGCGCTGATCATCGGGCTTTCCTCCAGCGCGCAGAAGAGCAGGAAGGCGTCGAGGAAGCGGCCGGTCTCCAGGCTGATGCCGACCGGCTCGAAGGGATCGACGTCCAGGCAGCGCACCTCGATGTACTGCACGCCGCGGTTGCACAGGGCCTGCACCGGACGCTCGCCGGTACGGATCACGCGCTTCGGACGGATCGTCGAGTAGTACTCGTTCTCGATCTGCAGCACATTGGTGGACAGCTGCACCCACTCGCCATCCTTCTTGGTGCCGATCGCCTGGTAGGGTTCGTAGGGCGTGTTCACGGCCGCCATCAGGCTGGTGACGTAGCTCTCCAGGCTGTTCTCGTGCGGGCGCAGGCCGGCCTGGGCGTCGTTCTGGTAGCCCAGGTCGCTCATGCGCAGGCTGGTCGCGTAAGGCAGGTAGAGCGTGTCATCGGACAGCGTTTCCAGCCCGTGCGGGCGGCCGCGCAGGAAGCTGGTGGTCAGTGCCGGGGTGGCGCCGAACAGGTACATCAGGAGCCAGCTGTAGCGGCGGAAGTTGCGGATCGTCGCGATATAGCTCTCGGACTGGAAGTCGCGCAGGGCGTTGCGGCGCTCTTCCACGATGCCTTCGCTGGCGGCGATCAGCTGCCACAGCTTTTCCGGCAGCGAGTAGTTGTAGTGGATGCCCGAGATGCACTGCATCGCCTTCCCGTAGCGCAGCGCCAGGCCGCGGCGGTAGACGTGCTTGAGCATGCCGATGTTCGAGCTGCCGTACCAGGCGATCTCGATGTCTTCTTCAGGCGGCAGCTCGCCCGGCATCGACACGCTCCACAGGATCTCCTCGGGCATGCGCGCATGCGCGAAGCGGTGGATGGCGTCCAGGCGGTTCAGGGCCAGCGAGATGTCATGCTCGGCCGGGGTAATGAATTCCAGCAGGGCTTCGGCATAGTCGGTGGTGATGAGCGGATGGGTCAGTGCCGAACCGAGCTTGACCGGGTGCGGGGTGCGCGCCAGGTGGCCCTGCCGGTCCACGCGCAGGGTTTCGCGTTCGATGCCACGCAGGCCCTGGCCAAGCAGGGCGCGGTGGTCGTCGTCGTCGAGCAGTGCGAGGCGGCGTTGGAGTTGGTTCGACACGGTGTTTCCTTTCTTATACTGCCAATGCGGATTGGAGCAGAGAGTAACCGAAAAACGCGGAGCGCGTCGGGGACCGCCTCATTCCGGCTTGGCGGCCGTGGCGACGGCTGCAGCTGCCTCTTTTTCGCGCACGATCCAGGCCTCGACCCGGCGTCCCAGCAGGTCCAGCGGCAGCGCGCCGCCGCCGAGGATGGCGTCGTGGAAGCGGCGCAGGTCGAAGCGCGCCCCCAGGCGCTTCCGCGCCATCTCGCGCAGTTCCACAATGCGCAGCTGGCCGATCTTGTAGGCCAGCGCCTGCGCCGGCCGCGCGATGTAGCGGTCGACCTCGGCCTCGTTGTCCTGCGGTGGATTGGCCGTGTTGGCGTTCAGGTAGTCGATCGCCTGGCGCCGCGACCAGCCTTGCGCATGGATGCCGGTGTCCACCACCAGGCGCGCGGCGCGCAGCATCTCTTCGTTGAGCCGGCCGAAGCGCGAGAAGGGGTCGCCGAAGAAGCCGAGCGCCTCGCCCAGCCCTTCGGCATAGGTGGCCCAGCCTTCGCCGTAGGCATCGAACCAGCCGTGGCGGCGGAAGGCCGGCAGGTTCAGGATCTGCGCGCGCGCCACCTGCAGGTGGTGGCCGGGCAGGCCTTCGTGCAGGGCCACGCTGTCGACCTGCCACAGCGGCCGCGTCGCAAGCTGCGACACGTTCACTACCAGCGCGGCCGTGCGTTCGCTGCTGCCCCCCTCGTAATAGGCGACCGGCTGGCCCGGACCTTCCTGCGACATGGGCTTGACCGCGAGGCCGGCTTCGGGGGTCGCCGTGACGACCCGCGGCAGCCTGGCCCGGGCGCGCGCCACGGCCTTGGCGTAGCGCCCCAGCAGGCTTTCCGCGTCCTTCGGGAACAGGCGCGGGTCGCTGCGCGCAAACACCAGGAAGCGCGCCAGGTCGCCGCGAAAGCCGGTGCGCGGCACCAGGCTGGCCATCTGGGCGCGGATGCGCGCGACTTCCTTCAGGCCGATCGCGTGGACCTCGCCTGGGGCGAGCGCGGTGCCGGTGCTGGTGCGCACCAGGAAGGCGTACCACTCGGCGCCGTTCGGCAGCTGGCCGGCGCCGATGGTGTCGCGCGCGGCGGGCAGGTATTCCTCGCGCAGGAAGCTGTCCAGCCGGTGCAGGCTGGCGGCCGCCCTGGCCAGGGACGAGATGCCGTCGACGAGGAGCGCGTCGCGGGTGTCCGCATCGATCGCAGCGGGCATGCGCAGGAACGGCGCGAACAAGGGGCCTGCGGCGATGTTCTCGTGCAGCGCGTGCAGGGCGGCCGGGACCGGTTCGAGCACGACCTTCGGCGCCGTCCAGCCGGCGCGCATCCCCGCCCGCATCTGTTCGATCAGGCCGTCGACGTGGGCGGGCAGGGCATCCACGCGGCCGAGGTAGTTGCGGTAGTCGGCCTCGGTAACGAACGGCATCTGGGCGACCAGGCGCGGCAGGCGCAGCTGCAGGCCGTCCCAGGCGCTGATCGGCTGGGGATCGAAGGCGGTGAAGGCGCCCGCCGCCAGCTGGCGCTCGCGCGCGGCGATGAAGAGGTCCAGCGAGAGCTGGTCTTCCTGGCCGAGCTGCTCGCGGTCGATTTTCCGCGCATCGAGCAGGGCCTGGCGCGCATGCTCGAGCGTGGCCGCTCTCGCCTCGAGTGAGGTATCGCTCAGGTAGGCGTCGTAGCGGTGCTCGCCGATGCCGGTCGCGTACTCGGGCTGCTGGCGCAGCTGCCACTGCCACTCGCGCTCGAACAGGCGGCGCGCCTCGGGCGAGGCGGTGTCGGCGGCGGCGCACACGACAGGTGCAAGCAGGACGATCGAGGCGAACAGTTTACGCATGCGGCGCACGCAGGGCGGATAAAAGTTGGCAGAGTGGCCATTTTAACAAGACCACCCGAAGCGCCGCGCAGGCTAGGCCAGTCGGCCGCCGCTGACCCGTTCGATACCGGGCAGGTCGCGCCAGCTCTGCACCTCGGCGAAGCCGCGCGCGGCCAACAGGGCGCGCACCGCCTCGGCCTGGTCGTAGCCGTGTTCGAGCAGCAGCCAGCCGCCAGGCAGCAGGTGGGCGGGGGCGCCGTCGACGATGGTGCGCAGGGCCGACAGGCCGTCGGCATGGTCGGTCAGGGCGCCGGCGGGTTCGAAGCGCAGGTCGCCCTGGGACAGGTGCTCGTCGTGCGAGGCGATGTAGGGCGGATTGGAGGCGATCAGTGCGAAGCGTTCGTCGCCGACGGCGCCGAACCAGTCGCTGCGCAGGAAGCGCACCTGCACGCCGTTGGCGGCGGCATTCGCGCGCGCGACCTCGAGCGCGTCTTCGCTGAGGTCGAGGGCGGTCACGCCGCCGTCCCGGCGGCTGTGAGCACAGGCGACCGCGATGGCGCCGCTGCCGGTGCCCATGTCGAGCATGCGGCCACCCTGCGGCAGGCGCTCGAGGGCCAGTTCGACGATCAGTTCGGTGTCCGGGCGCGGGATCAGGACGGCCGGCGAGACCTTGAAGGGCAGGCCGAAGAACTCGCGTTCGCCGACGATGTAGGCGATCGGTTCGCCGTCCAGGCGGCGCTGCACCAGGGCAGACAGGCGCCCGGCTTCTTCTTCGGTAAGTGCCCGTTCGGACTGGGTGATCAGGCCGACGCGCGACAGGCCCAGGGCGTGGCAGAGCAGGATGCGGTTTTCCAGCGCATCGAGGGGCATTGCGGCCTGCAGCCGCTTGACGCTGGCGCCGGCGTCGATCGTAAAGCTCATGCGGGTTTCTTGCGCAGCAGGACGAAGGCCAGCAGCAGGGTCAGGATCACGAACCAGACCGCCGACCATTGCGGGATCGCGAGGCCCAGCAGCGAATCGGTGGCGCCTTCGCACAGCCCGTTGGCGCGGAACAGCCAGGGCAGGTACTCGGCGGTCGGGATCTTGTTGAGCATGGTCTCCATCGGGTCGATGCCGCAGCTGAAGCCCGGGTTGGCGATCACGTAGAGGTGCTTGCCGACCGTGACCAGGCCGCCGATCGCCGCCAGCAGCGCGAGGATCGTGCCTTCGCGGACCTTGCCGCTAATCGCCGCCACCAGGGTGCACACGCCGATGGCCAGGAACATGTAGCGCTGGATCACGCACAGCGGGCAGGGCATCATGTCCAGGATGTGCTGGAGATAAAGGGCGACCGCGATCAGCGCGAAGCTGATCGAGGAGATGGCGAACAGGATCTGGCGGGTGGAGGGCAGCATCGTCGGGTTCTTATGGGTGTTGTTCGGGACGGGTCATTCTCGCATGAAGGCTGCGAGACCACTTAATCGGTGCTTAACGCAGGGTGGTCGGCTCTGCCGACCGCGCGTTCAACTCCCGCAAGAACGGATGCGACGCGATTGTTCACGGGCCGATTGAACGCGTGGGCGGAGGACCGCCCACCCTACATCAATCGCCGAGTGCGGCCAGCAGTTCGGCCTGGTGTTCCGCTGCCAGCGCATTGGTGAGCTCCGACAGATCCCCATCCATGATGAAGTCCAGCTTGTACAAGGTCAGGTTGATGCGGTGGTCGGTCAGGCGACCCTGCGGGAAGTTGTAGGTGCGGATCCGTTCGCTGCGGTCGCCCGAGCCGATCAGGCTCTTGCGGGTGGCCGCCTCCTTCGATTGCTGCTCGCGCAGCTGCACGTCCTTGATGCGCGCCGCCAGCACCTTCAGGGCCTGGGCCTTGTTCTTGTGCTGGCTGCGGTCGTCCTGGCACTCGACCACGATGCCGGTCGGGAGGTGGGTGATGCGCACCGCGGAATCGGTCTTGTTGATGTGCTGGCCGCCGGCGCCGGAAGCGCGGTAGGTGTCGATGCGCAGGTCGGCCGGATTGATGTTCACGTCCTCGACCTCGTCGGCTTCCGGCATCACGGCGACCGTGCAGGCCGAGGTGTGGATGCGGCCCTGGGTCTCGGTGGCCGGCACGCGCTGCACGCGGTGGCCGCCGGACTCGAACTTCAGCTTCGAGTACACGCCGTTGCCGATGATGCGCACGATGACTTCGCGGTAGCCGCCCAGGTCCGAGGGCGATTCGGACACCACTTCGACCTGCCAGCGCATGCGTTCCGCGAAGCGGGTGTACATGCGCAGCAGGTCGCCGGCGAACAGGGCCGATTCGTCGCCGCCGGTGCCGGCGCGGATCTCGAGGAAGATGTTGCGCTCGTCGTTCGCGTCCTTTGGCAGCAGCATCTTCTGCAGCTCGAGGTCGAGGGCGGCCAGGCGCGCTTTCGCATCCTCGATCTCGTCCTGTGCGAACTCCTTCATTTCCGGATCCTGCGCCATCTCCTGGGCGGCAAGGATGTCGTCCTGCGCCGCGCCGTACTGCTTGTACAGGGCGACCAGGGGCGATAGCTCGGCGTGCTCGCGCGTCATCTTGCGGTAGCTGTCCATATTCGCGGTCGCGCCTTCGGACATCAGGAGTTCGTCCAGTTCGACGAGTCGGTTGGCCAGTTGGTCCAGCTTGGCCAGCATGGATGGTTTCATGGGGTGCTCGGTAGATTCGGGTAGCCGCAAGGCGGCCGGGACACGCTTTTCAGAAAAAAGCGCACGGCGAAAGGAGGATGGCCGCTAACGGCGGCCGCGGAACAGCTGCGGCAGCAGGGCTGCCAGGCGGGCGCGCTCGTCGCCCTGGGCATGGTGCAGGGCCTGTTGCGGGCCGTGCAGGAACTTGGCGGTGAGGCCTTTCGACAGCGCTTCGAGCACGGCGTCGATGTCGTCGCCGCGCGCCAGGAGTTTACGGGCGCGTTCGAGTTCGGCCAGGCGCAGGGCCTCGCTGGATTCGTGCAGGTCGCGGATGACCGGCACCACGGCGCGGTCGCCCACCCAGCTCATGAAGGATTGCACGCGCGCGTCGATGATGGCTTCGGCCTGGGCCACGGCGGCCTGGCGGCTTTCCATGCCGGTCTGGACCACCTGCGCGAGGTCGTCCACGGTGTAGAGGAACACGTCGTCGAGGCGCGCGACTTCCGGCTCGATATCGCGCGGCACGGCCAGGTCGACCATGAACATCGGACGGTGGCGGCGCGCTTTCACGGCGCGTTCCACCAGGCCGAGGCCGATCAGGGGCAGGGTCGAGGCGGTGCAGGAGATGACGATGTCAAACTGGTGCAAACGTTCGGGCAGCTCGGCCAGGCGGATCGCGCTGCCGTTGTAGCGGGTGGCCAGCAGCTCGCCGCGCTCCATGGTGCGGTTGGCGATGGTGACCGATTTCGGATTTTGGGCCGCGAAGTGGGCCGCGCACAGCTCGATCATTTCGCCGGCGCCGATGAAGAGCACGTGCTGGTCGGCGATGCGGTCGAAAATGCGCTGCGACAGGCGCACCGCGGCGGCGGCCATCGAGACGCTGTGGGCGCCGATCTCGGTGGTGCTGCGCACCTCTTTTGCGACCGCAAAGCTGCGCTGGAACAGCTGGTGCAGGTAGGTGCCCAGGCCGCCGGCTTCTTCGGCGGTGCGCACCGCGTCCTTCATCTGGCCCAGGATCTGCGGCTCGCCCAGCACCATCGAATCGAGCCCGGAGGCGACGCGGAAGGCGTGGCGCACGGCGCTGTCCTGCGGCAGCATGTACAGGTGCGGACGCAGCTCGGCGAAATTCAGGGCGTGGTAGTGGGCCAGGAACTGGGCCGAGGCGTCGAGCGGATTGGCGATGTCGCTGGCCGCATACATCTCGGTGCGGTTGCAGGTCGAGAGGATGGCGGCTTCGTCGCCGTTTGTTGAAGAACCCTGGCGCGCGAACCAGCCGCGCGCCGCCTGCACCGCCCGGCCCAGCTGGTCGGGCGCGAGCGCCAGCTGCTCGCGCAGCGAGACCGGAGCGGTCGTGTGATTCAGGCCAACGGCGAGCAGTTGCATTGGGAAAGTCGGTTCAACGGGTGAGCGTATGCACCCATTATACCCTTCTGCGGAAAGGGTTTCAGCGGACCGCCGGGGCCGGCGGCCACTGTTGTCAAGCGCCCAGCTTCTCGAGTCGGTAGCCGTAGCTGTAGACCGGCACCAGGCGGAAGCCGTTCTCCGGACGCAGGCTCAGCTTGTTGCGCACGCGCGAAACGTGGGTGTCCATGGTGCGCGAGGGCACGTCGGTGTCGCGGACCCACACGGATTCGTGGATGTAGGCACGGGACAGCGGGCGGCCGATGTTACGGAAGAACAGCAGCGCCAGCGAGAATTCCTTCTGGGTCACGTCGATGATCGAGCCATCCTTGAGCAGGCGCCCCGGACGGGTTTCGAAGGTGAAGGGACCGAACTGCAGTTGCTCGGCGCTGTTCTGGGACGGATAGGCGCGGCGCAGCAGGGCCGAGACGCGGGCCACCAGCTCGCCGCGGCGCAGCGGTTTGACGAGGTAATCGTCGGCGCCGGCGGTGACGCCCTCGATGATGTCGTCCTCGGCATTGCTGCCGACCAGGAAGACCGTGGGCGCGTTGGAGGCCAGCTTTTCCTTGGCGCGGCGCAGTACTTCCGCGCCTTCCATGTCCGGCACGTTCCAGTCCATGATCAGCATGTCCGCGTTTTCCTTGCGCAGCTGGCCGAGGCATTCTTTCGCGCTGTCAAAGGGTTGGCAGCTGTGGCCGGCAGCGCTCAGCACCTGGCAGATCAATTCTGCTTGGCTACGGTCTTGTTCCAGAACGGCAATCTTCATGGGGCATCTACTGGTCAGGTTGCCTATGTAGGAAGACTCCTACAAGGTGAAACCGAATATATCAGACTTTCACAAAATAGTGCTACGGAAAAACTTAGAATTTACATTTGGAACTAATGTTCTGTTGTGTTAATGGGACCGGCAGGCTCTTGCTACACTGCGATAAACGGTCAAGCGGGAGGCGTGTGATGTTGTTTCGACGCAAAAAGAAAGAAGTTGCCCCATCGGCGCCGCCGCTGGTCCCGGTGAGCGGTCCCGCCATCGACGCGGCGCGCGAGCGCTGCCGAGAAATGGTGCGCCAGCGCGCCCTGGTCTCGGCCGGCGTGGCGGCGGTGCCGCTGCCGGGTGTCGACATCCTGTCCGACCTCACCACCTTCACGGTGCTGGTCGAGGAAGTGAACCGGGAATTCGGCCTGAGCCAGCAGCAGATCGAGCGCCTCCATCCGCGTTTGCGCGTACTCGCTTACCAGGCGGCGGCCTCGGTCGGCGGCATGCTGGTCGGGAAGCTGGTCACGCGCAACCTGGTGCTGCAGGTTTTTAAACGCGCGGGAATCAAAATTGCGGCCAAGACGGCAGCCAAGGTGGTGCCGATCGCCGGGCAGGTGGCCTCGGCGGCAATCGGCTTTGCCCTGTTCCGGCGCATGGGCTACCAGCACGTGGAAGCCTGCGCCCAGGTAGCGCGCGAACTACAGAAGATGAAGATCGTGGATGAGGGCGGCGTCGCGCCTGTGGTATAAACAAATGCCCGCTTGAAGCGGGCATTTGTTTGTCCGAGTGAGCGGATTCAGGCGTCAGGCAGGACCACGTTCACGTCCAGCACTTCGAGGTTGCCCTTGCGGTCGAGCGAGATCTTGATGTCGTCGGCGTTGACCTTGGTGTATTTCGAGATCACTTCGATCAGTTCGCGGTGCAGGGCCGGCAGGAAGTCGGGGCCGGTGACGCTGCTGCGCTCGCGGGCGATAATGATCTGCAAGCGTTCCTTGGCGGCTGACGCGCTCTTCTTTTTCTCCGGGAACAGGAAGTTGAGAAGTGCCATATCACTTGGCTCCAAAGATGCGCTGGAACAGGCCCGGCTTTTCGTAGTTGGTGAAACGCAGCGGACGGTCTTCGCCCAGGAAGCGGGCGATCACGTCCTCGTAGGCCTCGGCCACGTCGGTCCCCTTGAAGTGGATCGCCGGGTTGCCCTGGTTCGAGGCGTGCAGCACCGATTCCGATTCCGGAATGATGCCGATCAGCGGAATGCGCAGGATTTCCTGCACGTCCTGGTAGGAGAGCATTTCGTCCGCTTCCACGCGCTTCGGCGAGTAGCGGGTGATCAGGAGGTGTTCCTTGACCGGCTCCGAGCCGCTCTGGGCGCGGCGCGACTTGGCCTGGATGATGCCGAGGATGCGGTCGGAGTCGCGCACCGAGGAGACTTCCGGGTTGGTGACGATGATCGCCTCGTCGGCAAAGGTCAGCGCCATCAGGGCGCCATGCTCGATGCCGGCCGGCGAATCGCAGATGATGAACTCGAAGCCCATCTGCACGAGCTCGTTGAGCACGCGCTCGACGCCGTCTTCGCTCAGCGCATCCTTGTCGCGGGTCTGGGAAGCCGGCAGGATGAACAGGTTGTCGGTGTGCTTGTCCTTGATCAGCGCCTGGTTCAGGGTCGCCTCGCCATTGATCACGTTGATCAGGTCGTAGACCACGCGGCGTTCGCAGCCCATGATCAGGTCGAGGTTACGCAGGCCGACGTCGAAGTCGATGACCGCGGTCTTGTGGCCGCGCAGGGCCAGGCCGCTGGAAAAGCTTGCGCTCGAAGTGGTTTTGCCCACACCGCCCTTGCCGGACGTCACAACAATAATTCGTGCCACAAATAGGTCCTTTACAAATTCAAGCGGGTCGGCGGATTACGCGCGGGACGTAGCCGGAGCCAGCGATGATATATCAAGCCGGTCGCCGACCAGCCGGATTTGCGCCGGCTGGCGCGCCAGGTCGTTCGGGAAACCGTCGTCGAAAGTACGGTACACGCCCGCGATCGACACCAGTTCCGGCTGCATGGCCAGGGCGAAGATGCGTGCCTCGGGATTGCCCGAAGCGCCCGCCAGGGCCCGGCCGTTCAGCGGCGCGTACACATGGATACTGCCGTCAGCAATGATTTCCGCACCGTTGTTCACAACGGCGGTAATGATCAGGTCGCCGCCACGCGCATAGATGCGCTGGCCGGCGCGCACCGGGGTGTCGATCACCATGGTCGACACAGGCAGGGGCGCCGGCGCCGGGGCTGCGGGGGCAGCGGGAGCGGGCGCGGGCGCAGGCGCCGGTTCGGGAGCGGCGGGCGCTGGCGCCTGCTCGCGCTCCGATGCGCGCGCGCCGCTCGAGCCGTCGTCCAGCGACAGGCCGTGGGCGCGGATCGCTTCCGCCATCTCCGGGCCGGCGCCGCGCACGGCGACCGCGTTCAGGCGATATTTCTTCAGCAAGGCTACCAGGGCCGGCCAGTCGATCGCAGTGGCCTCGTGGGCGATGGCCGCGATATCGATCACCGCGAACTCGTCCTCGAAGAAGTCCGATACCCCGCCGGTCATCTGGTGCAATGCCGCGTCGATCACGGCCGGATCGGCCGAATGCAGAATCGTCGAGATGGCGACGACCGTGGAGATCTTGATTTCGATGGGCAGCGAGGTGCGGGTTTTGAGCATATGCGGTCTGGTTGGCGTTGCGCCCGTGCATTCTACTGTGAAATTTGACCGAAAGGACAGCCGCGCACGCATCATTCCTAGTAGAAACGAGTGTTACCCGGTTGTTCAAAATATGTGCAACAACAAGGCCGCAGCCCACAGCAATGTGTGAATTAGCTGATAAGATTGACGTTGCTCAAACGAAGGGGCCGTGCTGATTTTAAGATGCATGGTTTCACGGCCCTGCCGTCTCAACAATCCCCGGCTCAAGCCGGAACTAGGGAGATTTGTTATGGAAGACGTCGTCATCGTCGCCGCCGGCCGCACCGCGGTCGGCAAATTCGGCGGTACCCTGGCCAAGATTCCTGCCGCCGAACTCGGCGCGCACGTGATCCGCCAACTGCTGGCCAAGACCGGCATCGACCCCGCCGCCGTGAGCGAGGTCATCATGGGCCAGGTGCTCACGGCCGGCGCCGGCCAGAACCCGGCGCGCCAGGCGGTCATCAAGGGCGGCCTGCCCGACATGGTGCCGGCCCAGACCATCAATATGGTGTGCGGCAGCGGCCTCAAGGCCACCCACCTGGCGGCCCAGGCCATCAAGTGCGGCGACGCCGACATCGTCATCGCCGGCGGCCAGGAAAACATGAGCGCCTCGCCGCACGTGCTCAACGGCTCGCGCGACGGCTTCCGCATGGGCGACGCCAAGCTGGTCGACACCATGATCGTCGACGGCCTGTGGGACGTCTACAACCAGTACCACATGGGCGTCACTGCCGAGAACGTCGCGCGCAAGTACGAGGTCTCGCGCGCCGAGCAGGACGAATTCGCGCTGCAGTCCCAGCTCAAGGCCGAGGCTGCACAAAAAGAAGGCAAGTTCAAGGACGAGATCATCCCGCTCGAGATCCCGTCCAAGAAGGGCGCCATCGTGTTCGACACCGACGAGTATCCGAAGCACGGCTCGACCCTGGAGGCCCTGTCCGGCCTGCGCCCGGCCTTCAACAAGGAAGGCACCGTCACCGCCGGCAACGCCTCCGGCCTCAACGACGGCGCCGCAGCCGTCATCATGATGAGCGCTTCCAAGGCGAAAGAACTCGGCCTGACCCCGCTGGCCCGCATCAAGGCCTATTCCTCGGCCGGCCTGGATCCGTCGATCATGGGCATGGGCCCGGTCTCGGCCACCCGCCTGTGCCTGCAGAAGGCCGGCTGGACCCATGAAGACGTCGACCTAATGGAAATCAACGAGGCCTTCGCGGCCCAGGCCGTCGCGGTCAACAAGGAAATGGGCTGGGATACCTCGAAGATCAACGTGAACGGCGGCGCGATCGCGCTGGGCCACCCGATCGGCGCCTCCGGCTGCCGCGTGCTGGTGACCCTGCTGCACGAGATGGTGCGCCGCGACGCCAAGCGTGGCCTGGCCAGCCTGTGCATCGGCGGCGGCATGGGCGTGGCGCTGGCGGTGGAACGCGACTGACCGCGCACCTGAAGCATTGCCCGGACGGCCGGCGGGCGGTCCGGGATGTACGAAGCAGTGACTGACAATAAACTGGAGAAGACAATGGCACGAGTAGCATTGGTGACGGGTGGCATGGGCGGCCTGGGCGAAGCGGTGTGTATCAAGCTGGCCGCGTTGGGTTACAAGGTCGTCACTACGTATTCGCCGGGGAACAAGAAGGCAGACAGCTGGCTCGGCCAGATGAAAGAGCAGGGCTATGACTTCAAGGCCTATCCCTGCGATGTGTCGGACTACGATTCGGCCCAGGCCTGCATCGCCCAGGTCCAGCAGGAAGTCGGCGCGATCGACGTGCTGGTCAATAATGCGGGCATTACCCGCGACATGACCTTCAAGAAGATGGACAAGCCGAACTGGGACGCGGTCATGAAGACCAACCTGGATTCCGTCTTCAACATGACCAAGCCGGTCTGCGACGGCATGGTCGAGCGCGGCTGGGGCCGCATCATCAACATCTCCTCGGTGAACGGCCAGAAGGGCGCCTTCGGCCAGACCAACTACTCGGCGGCCAAGGCCGGCATGCACGGTTTCACCAAGGCCCTGGCCTATGAAGTCGCGCGCAAGGGCGTGACCGTCAACACCATCTCGCCGGGCTATATCGGCACCAAGATGGTGATGGACATCCCGAGCGAAGTGTTGGAAACCAAGATCATCCCGCAGATCCCGATGGGGCGCTTGGGCAAGCCGGAGGAAGTGGCGGGGCTGGTGGCTTATCTGTCGTCGGAAGAGGCGGCGTTTGTGACGGGGGCGAATATTGCGATCAATGGGGGGCAGCACATGCAGTGATCGTCAACCTCGCACGCATACACAGCGCTTGATTTGAGAAAAACTGGCCCGGATGAGTAATCGTTCGGGCCAGTTTTTTTGCAACTGCCGTCATCAAGCTGCCTCTTTATCTTTGGGGCTTGGCTTGGTCACATCCTGAGCGACTTGACCGTTATGCAGTACGATCACACGCTCTGCCATCTGGATGGTTTCGGGCCGATGCGCGACGATAATTCGGGTGAGTGGGATTTTCTGAATGGCCGCGTTGACAGCCTGTTCATTCCACACGTCCAAGTGGCTGGTCGCTTCGTCCAGCACTAAGATTTTTGGATTCTTGTACAGCGCGCGTGCTAACAAGATGCGCTGCTGCTGTCCGCCTGATAGGCCGGTGCCGATATCGCCGACTAGAGTATTGAAGGCCATCGGCATGGCGGCGATCTCAGGCGCGATGGCAGCAAGCTCGGCGCACGTGTAGACGCGCTGCATGTCGACCAGCGGGTCAAAGAAGCTGATGTTGTCCGAGATCGATCCAGCGAACAAGGTATCGTCCTGCATCACCGTGCCCAGCATACGACGGTAATTCGACAGGCCGAGCGTATCCAACGGGACTCCCCCGATACGGATTTCACCCCTGGTCGGCGTGAGCAGGCCCAGCAGTAGCTTCATGAGCGTTGTCTTGCCGCAGCCGGAAGGTCCGGTAATCGCAACGCATTGGCCGGCTGGGATGGTGAGGTTGAGTTCACGGATGACCTCAGGCTCGCTGTCGGAATAACGGAAACTCAGGTTCTTGATATCGATCGCGGGAGTGATCTGGTTTGACTCGACTTCAACCGCGTCATCATCTCGTTCTGCTTTGGCCAGAACGATGTCAGCCACACGCTCGCCATGCAAGCGCATCATCCGCAGTTCGAACAGCTTGTCGATTAGACTAGCCATTCGCTGGCTGAACTGATCCTTGTAGCTAATGAAGGCGAATACCATCCCGACCGAGAATTCATTGCTGAGCACGGCAAGGGCGGCAAGCCAAATCACGATCACGCGCTCTCCGCTGAACAGCAGGGTATTGGACGTCTGATACGAGACGGCCAGTCTGGCGATACGCAACTGAGCGTTGAACTCGTCGGTCAGTGAATTCATCCAGCTTGAACGGCGCTCTTCGCTGCGGCCGAACAGGCGAATGCTTTGCATGCCACGTACAGTTTCTATGAAGTGGCTCTGCTGTTTCGCTGCGTGGATGATCTCTTCGGAGTTCGCATCGCGCAGTGGGCGGAACATCGCCAATCGCAACAGCGCGTACAGCAATACGGCAACGCAAGCCACTGCGGACAGCTTGGCGCTATATAGCAGCATCATGATCAGGGTGCCCAGCACCAGCACACCGTCAATGATCCCTTCGACGAATTGTGTCGTTAGGCTGGCCTGGATCTGTTGGATCGAACCGAAGCGTGACACGATGTCACCAGTATGGCGCTTCTCAAAGTAGGGCAATGGTAGCTTCAGGAGATGGGCGAAGGCATTGCCCAGCCATTGCAGGTTCAGACTTGTCGCTAGCACGGTGGTAACCCATGAGCGGACGGCACCGATCGCAGTCTGGAGCAGTACCAGGAGCAGGAAGCCGCAGCCAAGCACCGTGATTAGGTCGCGGTCCGACGCCAGGAGCGCTTCGTCCACAACCCACTGCATGTAAAAGGGCGCGATTAGGGCGCAGACCTGAAGGGCCAGACCAAGGGCCAGCACCTGGAGCAGGCTGCGACGCAGACCGACCACACGTCCCATTAACGAGATCAGGGAAAATTGCTGACGTTCTTCCTTGGCTTCGAATTGCGCACTCGGCGTCAGCTCGAGCGCGATACCGGTAAAGTGCTTGGCAAACTCTTCGATTGGCATACGCCTTTCGCCGATCGCCGGATCATGCACGACGACATGCTTGGCCGAGACTGACTTAAGTACGACAAAGTGGTTCAGGTCCCAGTGCAGGACGCAGGGCAGCTTCAGTTCAGGCAAGTGCTGGAGATCCAATTTGAGCGGGCGGGTCTGCAGGGACAAACCGCTTGCAATTGCCATCATGCCCTTCAGATTTACGCCTTTCATCGAAACGGAGAAGCGGCGACGCATATTCGAGATATCGGTGCGATGGCCCCAGTAGGTGGCGATCATGGCTAAACAAGCAAGGCCACATTCGGCTCCTTCCGACTGAAGCAGCATTGGTAACCGATGATTGCTCCAGAAAGCTAGCTGCGAAAGATTTGAAAAATTCATAGTTTGACGTCAATCACGGGTAGGAATGCCGTGAATAGGTTAGGTTAATGACTTATAGACGTCCTGACACACTAAACAGTGGTTCAAGCACCCATTCGTAGAGCTTTCGCCGCTCAAGTACGATACTGGCATCTACCAGCATACCTGAGCGTAAGGGCATTGCAGAACCGTATGCTCTAATGGTTTGTTGCCCGAGTTCAAGTCGAATCCGATATATTGGTTCTGAACTGGCTATGCCCGGAAGTGCTCCCGCTGAGGTTGGTAGTTCTTCAGGGCGAACTGAAGTAGTGGCTACTTCACGAACACGCGCTGCATGTAACCCAAACTTTTGATATGGGAACGCTTGATAGCGCAGCTCGGCAGTCATTCCTGATTTGATAAATCCAACAGCACGGGACGGAACATACATCTCAGCCTCTAAATTACTTCCTTCGGGCAGGATCAATGCGAGTAGGGTTGTGCTGCTAATACTCTGCCCAATATTCGCGGTAATAGTCGTAACTGCACCGCTCTGACGTGCCTTAATCGGAATTTCGCGTCGTGACTCATTTTCGGTTAGATCTTGTTCGAGCGTTGATATATTACGTCGCATAGAATTTTCATCGCGCAGCGCCTGCACCACAATTTCTTGGTCCTCAATTTCAGTGTTTGCAAGGTCGCGCTGCGTTGCAGAGCGAGTGCGTTCAATCTCGAGCAAACGTTGGCGCTGATCAAGGAGTTCTGCTTCTTGTTCTTGGAGCTTAGCGGTAGATATGTAATTGGTTGCTTTTAGCTCAGTAAAGCGGGCCAAGGTCTGTTCAGATAGAAAGATTCGCTGCTGTTGCATAAGTGCTTGCTGATCGAGCCGTTGAATCTCATTACGCAAACCCAAAAGCCGCTCTTGTAAAGATGCATGCCGAAGTTTGGCTTGAGCTTGGATCTGCTGTAACTCCATACGAAAGCTATCGCGACGCTGTTTTAACAATTCGGAGATAACAGTCTCAGTAGAGTGAGCTGAAACGTTACTACGTTCACTGCTCAGTACAAATAGTATTTGGCCTTCACGCACGAACTGGCCTTCTTTAATGCGAATTTCTTTAATGACTCCTGCTTGAAGTGGGAAGACCCGGATTACCCCAGAAGTTGGAACTAATAAGCCATAGATCTGTGCCTTGCGAGCAGTCTCAAAGAACAAAAAAAATAATATAATTAATAAAGTGATCGATAGAAAAAGAATCGTCATTAGAGAATGGCTAATCGGACGTGTGAGGATGACATTTCCATACTGTTGAACCGTCATATGTCTAACGGCTTGTTGACGAAATAACGTTTTTGTTGTGGAAACGGATGATTGGTCAGCAAGCATTTCATTTGGTCTTTCTTCGAGGCGCTTGATTTTGGCATTTACATTCTAGGTCTTGACTTACTTCTACCTCATGCACCTTATGCCAAAATAGACAGCACCTACTAGGAAAATTGCAGTTAGAACGAATGATAAAAGGCACGCGAAATTATTATGACGAGTGCCGTTAGGCAACAGCCCCGATCGACTTGCAAAGTTCGTATAAATCGCGCCGACTAAGAAGCCAAAGAGATGACTGTATAAGTCAATTCCGTCAAAGAGCAAATCCGATGCGATTTGTCCTACAATAATTAAAAGCAATACATTGTGTGGGATAAAAACAAAACCTATCATTTTCTCTCTGCATTTGAAATGCAGAACAGTGTAAGAGGCGATTAGACCTAGTATTCCTCCTGAGGCGCCTGCAACTATCTCAAATGGAGAAAAAATAATACTACCGACCGAGCCACCTAATGCTGAGATTAGAAGCACGTTGATAACTTTCGCTCTGCCTATAAGGATTTCGACTGGATGCAAAAAAATTCCTAGGGTAAACAGGTTAACAGCTAGGTGCGGCAAGCTAAAGTGGAGAAAGAATGCAGAAAACAGCCTGTAAAGTTCATTAGGCTGTAAAGCGCTCTTGGTTAGGCCGCCCAACTGCAAAGCAGTATTGTTTAAAGTCCCTAAGTCGTCTGAAAGCGTAACGAATGGTATTGTTAATGTGGTTGCCAAGACAATAGAAGTCATATGTGTAGCTAATGAGCTTGACAGTTTCTTTTTTTTTCGAGAATCTTCTTTCGAATTTAAGCTTTTATCTACATGTGAAACAAATTCGTCAAAATGCGTAGTGCAGGTAAACAAATTCTCACTAACAGCAATGGGCGGCTCTGTTCTTCTGATGATTAACGCGACTCTGTTCGTATTAGGTTTTCCAAATATGTCGAGCGCGGTAATATCATTGATGTGGACTTTGTAATCCCTTAGAAAGATTCTTGGGATTATGAGGTGGTAGGGTCCAATGGATATCGTCTTTAACAAAAATCGCGTAAAAAATAATCGTAAAACTGAAGTTATGCATAAGAGAACGGCCAAAGCGAAAGCTGATATTATCGATGAATAATGCCGACCGTAGTTTTCCAAGCAATATTGGACAGCGAATATTAGCCACAGGGTAGCTAGTAATCCAAGAATAAAGGTAGATCGTATTGCCGAACTTGGCCCTGTTTGCCAGGTTATTTCGTTATTCAGCATAATTTCCTCACTAAGGCGCTGAGGTTTCTCAGCGCCTTGACCGATTAGGAATTATTTCTTGACAACCTGATAGGTGCCATATGCAATCAGTAATCCCATACCGACTACTGCAACCGGAGCAGCAGCCCACGCTACGCCAACTGCAACAGCCCCCCACCCAGAGCCAAAGGTAACTGCGCCAATACTTGCAGCCGTTGCAAGAGCCGCTGCGCCTTTAGCATGAAGTCCACCGCTTACCTGATCGACTTCGTCACTAGTCAGTTCTTGGATACTGCAGATATCTTCATATTTCTTAGATGCAATCATGATAATCTCCTTTGTTGATGAGGGGCTTGTTGATAAAGAGCAAGATCAAGGGCGTTTCAACGCTTTCTTGATGAGTTAAGTGTATCCAACTCGACTCGCTTTGTAATTCCAAAATGCATTATCTATTGCTTGTAATCAATACCATTAGAAAAATTTTGTTTTTGATTAAGTGGATGTATTTTCGGCTTTCAAAAACGTAAAATTTATTGTTTTAAACCAAGATCTGCTCAGAGAATACTTCTGCGGTTGGCTGTAATTTATAATTGGCTTGTCGACTGAGCTTGCCTTCGAATTTTTTTTAACTATCATGTCTAGTTAAATAAGTAGTTCGATTGCAGCATTTAAAACATTACCGCGCTAACTGATAAAATAAAATGTGTTCGCTTCCTCGTGGTTACCTCGCCCTGTCCAGCCTCGAGGAACAGCTGCTCCCGCCCGGCACCAAGGGCTTGCCACTGACCGAATCCCTGCGCCAGGGCGCCATCGGCCTGCAGAACTGGAACGTCCTGCGCGGCGACACGTCCTTCCCGGTCGCCGTGCTCAAGGCATCGGCACTGCTCCACAACCTCGTGTGGATGCGCGACTTCTGCGCGCGTCGCGGCGCCACCCTGGCGCCGCACGGAAAGACCACGATGAGCCCGCAGCTCTTCGCGGCCCAGCTGGCCAATGGCGCCTGGGGCATCACGCTGGCCAGCGCCACGCAGGTCCAGGTGGCGCACCGTTTCAATGTGCGCCGGGTGCTGCTGGCCAACCAGTTGGTGGCGCGCGCCGACATCGAGGCCGTGCTGGCGCTGCTGCATGAGGACCCGGACTTCGAATGCTTTGTGCTGGCCGATTCGCCGGAGGGCGTGGCACGACTGTCGCAGGCGGTCATGGGACGTAAGCTGGTGCGTCCGCTGCCGGTGCTGGTCGAGCTGGGCATCGAAGGCAAGCGCGCCGGCTGCCGCACACCCGAGGACGCGCTGCAGGTGGCACGCGAAATTGCAAGAGCCGACGGCCTGGCCCTGGCCGGTATCGAAGGCTACGAAGGCTTGCTCGTGACGCAGGACCGCGAAGCCGATATCCGCGCCGTGGACGCCTTCCTGTCCCGGCTGGTGGAACTGGTGAAGACGGCCGACGCCGAGGGCCTGTTCGGCGACAAGGAGATCCTGCTGTCGGCCGGCGGCTCGTCCTACTTCGACCTGGTCGCGCGCGGCTTCGGCGGCGTGCACGGCCTGTCGCGCCCGGTGCGCGCCGTGCTGCGCAGCGGCTGCTACCTCACCAGCGACCACGGCTCCTACAAGCGCCTGCTGGCCCAGCTCGATGCGCGCGAAGCCATTGGGGAAGGCCTGCGGCCGGCGCTCGAGGTCTGGAGCATGGTGCAGTCGCGTCCGGAGCCTGGTCTCGCCATCCTCACCATGGGCAAGCGCGACGCGTCCTACGACGAGGCGCTGCCCATTCCCGTCTATACCCACCGCCCGGGCAGCGACGCCAGGGGCCCGGCCGAACTGCCGCCCGGCTGCGAGATCGTCAAGATGAACGACCAGCACGCCTATCTGCGCCTGCCGGAAGGGACGATTCGCGACGAGCTGAAAATCGGCGACCTGGTCGGTTGCGGCATCTCCCACCCCTGCACCACCTTCGACAAGTGGCAGGTGCTGCTGGCCGTGGACGACGACTACACCGTGAAGGAAGCGCTCAACACCTTCTTCTGAAAGGGCGGGGCAGTAGGCTACAATCGGTTCCTAGCCTCACCAACAAGAGCCCCGTATGCCCGCCACACCACCGTCGCTGTTCCCGCCGATCCAGCCCATCCGCCATGGCATGTTGGAGGTCGACGAGCTGCACACGATCTACTGGGAAGAAGTCGGGAATCCCGACGGTATCCCGGTGCTGTTCCTGCACGGCGGCCCGGGCGCGGGCCTGTCGCCGCAGCACCGCCGCTTCTTCGACCCGAGCGCCTACCGTGTGATCCTGTTCGACCAGCGCGGCGCCGGCAAGTCCACGCCGCTGGGCGAGTGGCGCAACAACACGACTCAGCTGCTGATCGACGACATCGAGCGCCTGCGCGCCATGTTCGGCATCTCCCAGTGGCTGGTGTTCGGCGGTTCCTGGGGCTCGACCCTGGCGCTGGCCTACGGGCAAGCGCATCCCGAACGCTGCCTGGGCTTCGTGCTGCGCGGGATCTTCCTGTGCACGAAGGCGGAGGTCGACTGGTTCATCAACGGCGTCAAGTGGTTCTACCCCGAGCTGTACGAGGAATTCGTGGCGCCGATTCCCGTCGAAGAACGCGACGACCTGCTGCAGGCCTATACCAGGCGCCTGCTGTGCGGCGATCCGGAAGTCTACTGGCCCGCCGCGCGCGCCTGGAGCCGCTTCGAAGGCCGCCGCGTCTTCCTGCTGCCGCAGCCCGAGGAAGCGTCGTCGGACGCGCTCGACCTCGGCGTCGGCCGGCTGGAATCGCACTACATGCTGCACGGCGCCTTCATGGACGAGGACCAGCTGGTGCGCGACATCGGGCGCATCGCCCACCTCCCGGCCGTGATCGTGCAGGGCCGCTACGACGTGATCTGCCCGCCGCTGTCGGCCTGGCGCCTGCATCAGGCCTGGCCCGGCGCGAAGCTGCACATGATTCCGGACGGCGGCCATGGCGCGCTGGAGACGGGGATTGCGCGCGCGCTGGTGACGGCCACCGAGCAGTTCAAGCGCCACCGCCGCTTCGATTGAGTGCAGCAGCCGCGCGCCGGCTGCTACACTTAGGCCATCACGACAACAACGACAAAACGCTATCGTGCCCATGAATATCCAGATCAGCGACATCGGCCACGTCATCCAGCTGGCGATCGCGCCGGTCTTCCTGCTGACCGGCGTGGCGACCAAGCTGACCGTGCTGACCAACCGCCTGGCGCGCATCATCGACCGCACCCGCGTGCTGGAAGACCGCCTCAAGGTCAGCCCGAACGCCGAGTTCTCCGCCGAACTCGAAACGCTGTATACGCGCTCGCACCTGATCAACACGGCGATCACCTCCAGCACCGCCTGCGGCCTGATGGTCTGCCTGGTCATCGCGCTGCTCTTCCTGGGCGATACCACCAACCTGCCGCTGGACCAGTACATCGCCGGCCTCTTCGTGGTCGCGATGGTCGGCCTGATCAGCAGCTTCGTCTACTTCCTGCGCGAGATCCTTATCGCCTCGCGCTTCATGCGCATGCAACACCTGCTGTCGCTGCAGCAGCCGCGCTAGCCGCACACCGCACACATTATCGAAACGGTTTTATTTATGCACGACTATCAACGCCCCCCGACCCTGTACCGCTACGGACCGCAGGACGAACTCGAAGCCGCGCTGCGCGGCCAGTTCCGCCTGCTGCCCGACGGCGGCTTCCTGGCACTCTCGTTCTCGACCGCCTGGGACAAGTCCCTGTTCGACGTGTTCAGCCGCGCCGAACGCTGCCTGGTGATCCACAACACCGAGGAGTTCGGCGAACGCATCCACCGCGCGGTGCAGCGCACCCTGCCCAACTGGGCCGGCATCGACGGCGAGGTCGCCTATGGCGTGCGCTCGCCGCTGGGCGCGGCCTTCTCGAAGAGCCTGGGCCTGTCGCGCGAAAAGGAATGGCAGTTCGCCTGGCGCTCGATGTCGCCGAACGCGAGCCTGAATCCGGTCGTCATCAACATCGGCAATATCGAAGGCTTCGCCGAGCTGCGCGGCCGCGAAAGCCACCTGGCCTGACAGTTTAGAAACACGCCTCCACGAAATCACGGTGTAATGCCGTGATGACGTCTACCACTTACCCCAATCTCCTCGCGCCGCTCGACCTGGGTTTCACGACCCTGAAGAACCGCGTGCTCATGGGCTCGATGCACACCGGGCTCGAAGACCGTTTCTACAACTACGGCAAGCTGGCCGCCTTCTACCGCGAACGCGCGCGTGGCGGCGCCGGCCTGATCGTCACCGGCGGCATCTCGCCGAACCGGCAGGGCTGGCTGCTGCCCTTCGGCGGCACCCTGAACTTCCTCGGCGACGTGCCGAACCACAGGAAGGTCACGCGCGCCGTGCACGAAGAGGGCGGCAAGATCCTGCTGCAGATCCTGCACGCGGGCCGCTACGGCTACCAGCCCTTCGTGGTGTCGGCATCCAGCGTCAAGTCGCCGATCTCGAAGTTCAGGCCGAAGGCGCTGGATGCCGCCGGCATCGAATCGACCATCGCCGCATACGCGCGCTGCGCGAAGTTGGCGAAGATGGCCGGCTACGACGGCGTCGAGGTGATGGGCAGCGAAGGCTACCTGCTCAACCAGTTCCTGTGCGCGCGCACCAACAAGCGCACGGACGAGTGGGGCGGCAGCATCGAGAACCGCATGCGCCTGGCCGTCGAGGTGGTGCGCCGCATCCGCGCAGCCGTCGGGCCCGACTTCATCCTGATGTACCGCCACTCGGTGCTCGACCTGGTCGAGGGCGGCAATACCTGGGAGGAAGTGTCGGCCGTGGCCAAAGCCCTCGAGGCGGCCGGCGTGACCATCCTGAACACGGGCTACGGCTGGCACGAGGCGCGCATTCCGACCATCGTCACTTCCGTGCCGCGCGCCGCCTTTGCCGAGGTGGCGGGACGCCTGCGCAAGGAGGTGAGCATTCCCGTGGTCGCATCGAACCGCATCAATATGCCGGATGACGCGGAGGCCCTGCTGGCGCGCGGCGATGCCGACATGGTGTCGATGGCGCGTCCCTTCCTGGCCGACGCGGACTGGGTCGCAAAGGCGGCGAGCGGGCGCGTGGACGAGATCAACACCTGCATCGCCTGCAACCAGGCCTGCCTCGACCACACCTTCTCGAACAAGCGCGCCAGCTGCCTGGTGAACCCGCGCGCCTGCCACGAGACTGAACTCGTGTACAGGAAGAGCGCGCGGCCGCGCCGCGTGGCCGTGGTCGGCGCCGGACCGGCCGGCCTGTCGGCCGCCACGGTGGCGGCCGAATGCGGCCACCGGGTGACGCTGTTCGAAGGAAGCGGCAGCATCGGCGGCCAGTTCAAGGTGGCCATGCAGGTGCCAGGCAAGGAGGAATTCGCCGAGACCATCCGCTATTTCCGACGCAAGCTGGAACTGACGGGCGTCGACGTGCGGCTGAACCGGCGCGTCACGCGCGAGGAATTGCTGGCCGAAGGCTTCGACGACGTGATCGTCGCCACCGGCATCACCACCCGCAAGCCGAAGATCGCGGGCATCGACCACCCGAAGGTGCTGAGCTACCTCGACGTGCTGCGCGATCGCAAGCCGGTCGGCCGGCGCGTGGCCATCATCGGCGCCGGCGGCATCGGTTTCGACATGGGCGAGTTCCTGGTGCACGATCCCGCGGTACCGCTGCCGGTGCCGAAGGCGCACTGGATGGGCGAGTGGGGCGTCGATCCCGCATCGTCCGCGCCGGGCGGCCTGGCGCCGGCCGCGCCGCCGCATCCGCCGCGCCAGGTCTGGCTCCTGCAGCGCAAGAGCACGCGTCCCGGCGCCGGCCTGGGCAAGACCTCGGGCTGGGTGCACCGGGCCACCCTGGTCAGGAACGGCGTGCAGATGCTGGCCGGCGTGCAGTACGAGCGCATCGACGACGCGGGCCTGCACATCACGGTCGGGGGCGAACAGCGCCTGCTGGAAGTGGACAATGTGGTGATCTGCGCGGGGCAGGAGAGCCTGGCGGAGCTAATGCCGGCTGAGGGAGCGAGCGGCGGGCCGCGCTTCCACAAGATCGGCGGGGCGGCGCTGGCGGCGGAGCTGGATGCGAAGCGGGCGATCCGCGAAGGTGCGGAACTCGCCGCGCGCCTTTGAATTTGTAGCGTGGGCGGGTCTCCCGCCCACGCGTTCAACGAAAGAATGGGTCTTCGCAGTGCGTCCGTCAGTTGAACGCGTGGGCGGAGGACCGCCCACCCTACGGAACCCGATTACTTCTTGCGAACGACCACGCAGCCGATCGAGTAGCCGGCGCCGAAGGAACAGATCACGCCGTTTGCGCCGCTCGGCAGGTCGTCCTGGTACTTGTGGAAAGCGATGATCGAACCCGCCGACGAGGTGTTGGCATAGGTGTCGAGGATCACCGGCGCTTCTTCCGGCGTCGCATCGCGGCCCAGCAGGGTGCGGGCGATCAGCAGGTTCATGTTCAGGTTGGCCTGGTGCAGCCAGTAGCGCGAGACGTCCTTGATTTCCAGGCCGGCGTTCTTCACCGTATTGGCAATCGTTTCGGCCGCCATCGGGCAGACTTCCTTGAACACCTTGCGGCCCTGCTGGCGGAACAGCTTGTCCGGCGCGCCGATGCCGGCTTCGTCGAAGCGGTTCATGAAGCCGAAGTTGTTGCGGATATTGTTCGAGAACTTGGTCTTGAGCTGGCTGTCCAGGATTTCCCACTGGTGGCGGCTGGTCGCGGTCTCCGCCGCTTCCACGACGACGGCGGTGCAGGCGTCGCCGAAGATGAAGTGGCTGTCGCGGTCGCGGAAGTTCAGGTGGCCGCTGGTGATTTCCGGGTTCAGCATCAGGACGGCGCGCGCGCGGCCGCTGCGCACCGCGTCCACCGCGGTCTGGATGCCGAAGGTGGCCGAGGAGCAGGCTACGTTCATGTCGAAGCCGAAGCCCTCGATGCCAAGCAGCTCCTGCACCTCGACCGCCATGGCCGGGTAGGGGCGCTGCATGTTCGAGCAGGCCACCAGCACCATGTCGATGTCGGATGCCTGCTTGCCGGCGCGGTCCAGCGCTTCGCGGGCGGCGGCCACGCACATCTCGGCCTGCAGCGAGACCTGTTCGTCGGCGCGCTCCGGAATGCGGGCCGTCATGTGGGCCGGATCGAGGATGCCCTCCTTTTCCATCACGTAGCGCGACTTGATGCCCGAGGCCTTTTCGATGAAGGCGCTGCTCGAGGGTTCCAGTGCGGTGGTGTCGCCTGCGGCGATGGCGGCGGCGTGTTCCTGGTTGTACAGTTCGACGTAGGCGTTATAGGCCGTCACCAGCTCGTCGTTGGAGATGGAATACGGCGGCGTAAACAGGCCGGTGCCGCTGATCACGACAGGTTTCATGTTCGGACTTTCAAAGGAAATAAGGGGCAACAAGGGGACATAGCCCGGAGATGCGGCGATTCTACACCCTCGCACCCGGCCTGGGAATTGGCGGTAATGACAAGCTTATAAACCCGTCAACGCCGCCTCAGCGCCCGCGCTGGGCCAGGGTCGTATCCGCCTTGAGTGCACGCTTCGACAATTGCACCTTTTCGCCCTTGAGGTGGCGCAGGGCCTGGGCCAGCTGGAAGTCGTCGGCGCTGCCGTAGTCCAGGGGTTTGCGCAGGCGCGCTTCACTGAGTAAGCGCATCTGCTCCTCGATGTCGTCGGCGCGCGTGGCTTCTTCCTTGTCGCGGTCGTTCGACAGGTGCCGTTCGAGGTCGGCTTCACGCATGCGCAGGGCGTTCAGGCCGTCTCCCTCGAGGGTTTCGTCGACCGGGAGGTCGGGCAGGATGCCGCGCGCCTGGATCGAGCGCCCGGCCGGCGTGTAGTAGCGCGCCGTGGTCAGCTTGACGGCGGCGTCGCGGCCGATCGGGCGGATGGTCTGCACCGAGCCCTTGCCGAAAGTCTGGCTGCCCATGATGGCGGCGCGCTTGTAGTCCTGCAGGGCGCCGGCCACGATCTCGGACGCCGAGGCCGAGCCGGTGTTCACCAGCACCACCATCGGCATGGACTTGAAGGCGGGCGGCAGCGTCGACAGAGGGTCGGCGCCGCTGCGCAGCATGTAGAACTCGGGGCGGCCGTAGAAACGCTGGCGCTGTTCGACCAGCTGGCCGTTGGTCGAGACGATTTCGGCATCCTTCGGCAGGAAGGCCGCGGCCACGCCGATGGCGCCCTGCAGCAGGCCGCCTGGGTCGTTGCGCAGGTCGAGCACCAGGCCCTTCATGTCCGGATTGTCGCGGTACAGGGCCTTCAGCTTGGCCGCCATGTCGTCCACGGTCGGCTCCTGGAACTGGGCCACGCGCAGCCAGGCGTAGCCCGGTTCGACCATCTTCGCCTTGACGCTTTTCTGGACGATTTCGCTGCGCGCGATGGTGAAGGAGAGCGGGGCGGGGCTGTCCTTGCGCGCGATGGTCAGCGTGACTTTGGTGCCGGGTTCGCCGCGCATGCGCTTGATCGCCTCGTCGATCGGCAGGCCCTGCACCGGCTGGCCGTCGATCCGGGTGATCAGGTCGCCTTCCTTGATGCCGGCGTGCCAGGCGGGCGAATCCTCGATCGGGGCGACGATTTCGACGTAGCCGTCGTCGCTTTCGGATATCTCGATGCCGAGGCCCACGAAGCGGCCCTCGGTGCCTTCGCGCAGCTCGCGGTAGGCGCGCGGGTCGAGGTAGGCCGAATGCGGGTCGAGCGAGGCCACCATGCCGGAGATCGCCTGCGACAGCAGGGCCTTGTCCTCGACCGGCTCGACATAGGTGGACTTGATGACCCCATAGACGTCGGCCAGCTGGCGCAGCTCGGCCAGCGGCATCCCGGCATCGACCGGCTTCTGGGCCAGGGCCGAGAACTGCATGGTGAGTGCGACGCCGGCGACGGCGCCGAGGCCGACGAGACAGGAATTCTTGAAAGTGGAGCCCATGGTTCACCCGGTTGGATGCGCATGCATGAGATGCGCCGGTCCAGTATAAACCCGAAATCTATTGGCGGCTGCGAGCTGGGCCAAACAGACCTTTGTTGCACTGCTTGTTACGGTTTTCTGAGCTTGGTAAGCAATTGTAAGAGTCCAAGCGAACGGGAGAGTGGACTCCTATAGTGAATCTCAGTTTTTCTCTCTCTCCACTTTTTGAAGTGGTCTTTGCCCGCGGCCCCCTCCGCGGGCTTTTTTATGCCCTTCTGGTGCATTTCTGTGGCAATGTTGCCGCTTGTCTATACGGCTGTTGTCACCTCCCAACACATGCATATGCCATAACGGCGCTTGCCGTGTATCGAAAAGTAAAAAAGCTTCTCCGGCCCGCCTTCGCGCTCGAAGCAGCCGCTAGAATGAATCGGCGCCCGCCTTCCGGAAAGGGCTGCGCATGACAGGGACGTCCACACTACAACAATAAAGAATGAAGAATTTCGACTCGTTCGCCTGCAGCATGGCGGTGCCCGTCCAGGGCTTCGCCTTCCATTCCGATACCACCCTTTCCACGCAGGCGCGCACCCACGCGACTGCCGGCGTGCGCCCGAAGCCTGCTTCGACGCCGCACATTCCCAGGGCCGGTCACAAGCCGGCCGTTTTCCAGCACCTTCCCAAGTAACCGAGGACCCATCCGTGAAGCGAATCCTTTTGAGCACCCTGACGCTGTCCATCGCGGCAGCCTTTGCCAACGCGGCGGACAAAGCGCCCGCCAAGCCGGCCGGCGCGCCGATCTCGGGCGTCGATACGCAGTACATCGACACCAGCGTGCGTCCCCAGGACGATTTCTTCACCTACCTGAACGGCAAGTGGCTGAAAGAGACCGAGATCCCGAGCGACAAGGCGAGCTGGGGCACCTTCATGAAGCTGCGCGACGACACCAATCCGCAGATCAAGGCCATCATCGAGGCGGCGCAGGCCGACAAGTCGGCCAAGACGGGCTCGGAAACCCAGAAGATCGGCGACCTGTACGCGAGCTACATGGATGAAGCGCGCCGTGAAGCCCTGGGCACCAAGCCGCTCTCGAGCGAGCTGCAGAAGATCCGCACGCTGAAGGACAAGAAGGGCCTGCCGAACCTGGTCGCCCACCTGTCCAGGATCGGCGTGTCGACCCCGTACGGCATCTACGTCAGCCAGGACATGCGCAACTCGACGCAGCACGTCGTGTACATCTCGCAGAGCGGCCTCGGTATGCCGGACCGCGACTACTACCTGAAGCAGGACGACGCCAAGCTGGCCGAAGTGCGCGCCAAGTACCTGGACCACGTCGAGAAGACCCTGGCGCTGGCAGGCGAAAAGGATGCCAAGGCCCAGGCCAAGGCCATCGTCGACTTCGAGACCGAGCTGGCCAAGGTGCAGTGGACCCGTGTCGAGAACCGCGACCCGGTCAAGCGCTACAACAAGATGAGCGTGGCCGAGCTGGGCAAACTGGCACCGGGCTACGACTGGAAGGCGGCCCTGGGCGCGGCCGGCGTGGGCAACAAGCTCGAGACCATCATCGTCAACCAGCCGAGCTACTTCAGCGGCCTGAACGAGGTGCTGGCCAAGACCGAGCTGTCGACCCTGAAGTCCTACTTCGAATGGCAGCTGCTGCGCGAATTCTCGCCCCTGCTGTCGAAAGCCTTCGTGGACCAGAGCTTCTCCTTCTACGGCACCGCACTGTCGGGCGTGAGCGAGCAGCCCCCGGTGTGGAAGCGCGGCGTGAACGTGGTCGAAGGCGCGCTGGGCGAAGCGGTGGGCAAGCTGTACGTGAAAGAGCACTTCCCGGCCGAGCGCAAGGCGCGCATGGAAGAGCTGGTGAAGAACCTGGTCAATGCATATGGCCAATCGATTGACAATCTCGAGTGGATGAGCCCCGATACGAAGAAGGAAGCCCGCGCCAAGCTGGCCAAGTTCACTCCGAAGATCGGCTATCCGGACAAATGGCGCGATTATTCGAAGCTGACCATCAAGCGCGATGACCTGGTCGGCAACGCGATGCGCACCGCGACCTTCAAGTACAACTACCAGCTGAACAAGCTGGGCAAGCCGGTCGACCGCACCGAATGGGGCATGACGCCGCAGACCGTCAACGCCTACTACCGCAGCACGACCAACGAGATCGTGTTCCCGGCCGCGATCCTGCAGCCGCCCTTCTTCGACATGCGCGCCGACGACGCGGTCAACTACGGCGCCATCGGCGCCGTGATCGGCCATGAGATCGGCCACGGCTTCGACGACAAGGGCAGCCAGTCCGACGGCGACGGCAACCTGCGCAACTGGTGGACCGAGCAGGACAAGGCCGCCTTCAAGGCCCGCACCGACAAGCTGGTCAAGCAGTTCAACGGCTTCTCGCCGCTGCCGGGCTATAACGTCAACGGCGAACTGACCCTGGGCGAGAACATCGGCGACAACGCTGGCCTGTCGATCGCCTATAAAGCCTACAAGCTGTCGCTGCACGGCCAGCCGGCCCCGGTGATCGACGGTCTCACCGGCGACCAGCGCTTCTTCATGGGCTTCGGCCAGGTGTGGCGCTCGAAGATGCGTGAAGCCCAGCAGATCAACCAGGTGAAGACCGACCCGCACTCGCCGGGCCAGTTCCGCGCCAACGGCACCGTGATGAACATGCCTGAGTTCTACGAGGCCTTCAACGTCAAGCCGGGCGACAAGATGTACCTCGCGCCGCAGGACCGCGTGATCATCTGGTAAGCAATCCCTGAACGATGGGGCCGGCGCAAGCCGGCCCTTCGACCTTCACGAGACCAATAACAGCAAACGGAAAAACCATGAAACGACATCTTCTGAGCGCCGCGGCGCTCCTCCTGGTGGCCTCGATGGCCCAGGCCGAATCGACCAAGAGCAGCGCCAAGGGCGCAGCCAAAGCCCCGGTGCTGTCCGCCGGCATCGCCCTCGAATACGTCGAACCGAAAGTGCGTGCGCAGGACGACTTCTTCGAGCACCTGAACGGCAAGTGGCTCAAGACCGTCGAGATCCCGGCCGACAAATCGAGCTGGGGCGCCTTCCACAAGCTGCATGACGACACCCAGCCGCAGCTGCGCGCCATCATCGAGAAGTCCGCCGCCGCCAAGGGCGCGGCCGCGGGCTCGGAAGTCCAGCTGATCGGCGACTTCTTCGGCAGCTACATGGACGAGGCGCGCCTCGAGCAGCTCGGCATCACCCCGCTCAAAGGCGAGCTGGCGAAGATCGACGCGATCAAGGACAAGTCGGAACTGCCGGCCGTGTTCGCGCACATGGGCAAGCTCGGCGTGACCTCGCCCTTCGGCTTCTACATCCACCAGGACGCCAAGGATTCGACCAAGTACGTGGCCGACCTCTACCAGGGCGGCCTGGGCATGCCGGACCGCGACTACTACCTGAAGGCGGACGACGCGAAACTGGCCGACATCCGCGCCAAGTACCAGCAGCACGTCGAGAAGATGCTGGCGCTGTCGGGCGACCAGAACGCGGCCGCGAACGCCAAGGCCATCGTCGACCTGGAAACCGAGCTGGCCAAGGTCCAGTGGACCAAGGTCGAGAACCGCGACCCGATCAAGACCTACAACAAGGTGGACGTCGCCAAGCTGGGCGAAGTGGCGCCGGGCTTCGATTGGAACGCCTGGCTGAAGGCCTCCGGCATCGCCGGCAAGGCCGACTACGTCATCGTCAGCCAGCCGAGCTACCTGAAGGGCATGGCCGAGGTCCTGAACCGCGTGCCGCTCGAGACCTGGAAGACCTACCTGCGCCTGCACACCGTGAACGGCTACGCCAGCTACCTGTCGAAAGCGTTTGTGGACCAGCGCTTCGCCTTCTTCGGCACCACGCTGTCGGGCGCCCCGCAGCTGGAACCGCGCTGGAAGCGCGGCGTGTCGACCGTCGAAGGCGCGCTGGGCGACGCGGTGGGCAAGCTGTACGTGAAGGAGCACTTCCCGGCCGAGCGCAAGGCGCGCATGGAAGTGCTGGTGAAGAACCTGCTGGCGGCCTACAAGTCGTCCATCGACACCCTCGACTGGATGAGCCCTGCCACCAAGAAGGAAGCCCAGGCCAAGCTGGCCAAGTTCACGCCGAAGATCGGCTACCCGAACAAGTGGAAGGATTACTCTTCGCTCACCGTCAAGCGCGATGACCTGGTCGGCAACGTGATCCGTTCGCGCGAAGTCGAGTACAACCGCGAACTCAATAAACTGGGCAAGCCGATCGACCGCGACGAATGGGGCATGACGCCGCAGACCGTCAACGCCTACTACAACCCTGAACTGAACGAGATCGTGTTCCCGGCCGCGATCCTGCAGCCGCCGTTCTTCGACGCGAACGCGGACGACGCCGTGAACTACGGCGGCATCGGCGCCGTGATCGGCCACGAGATCAGCCACGGCTTCGACGACCAGGGCTCGCAGTACGACGGCGACGGCAATATGCGCAACTGGTGGACCGAGGACGACGGCAAGCGTTTCGCCGAGAAGACCAAGGTGCTGATCCAGCAGTACGCCTCCTACAGCCCGCTGCCGGGCTATAACGTGAACGGCGAACTGACCCTGGGCGAGAACATCGGCGACAACTCGGGCCTGGCGGTGGCCTACAAGGCGTATAAACTGTCCCTGAAGGGCAAGAAGGCCCCGGTGATCAACGGTCTCACCGGCGACCAGCGCTTCTTCATGGGCTGGGGCCTGGTGTGGCGCGCGAAGATGCGCGAACCGGCGCAGATCAACCAGGTCAAGACCGACCCGCACTCGCCGGCCCAGTTCCGCGCCAACGGCACGCTGAAGAACCAGCCGGGCTTCTACGAAGCCTTCGGCGTCAAGCCGGGCGACAAGATGTACCTGGCGCCGAAGGACCGCGTGATCATCTGGTAATGCGAACCAGCTAGGACGCAAAAAGGGCCGCTCGGAGCGGCCCTTTTTTCATGCGGCGAGGCCGCGGCTTACAGCGCCGATTCGTAGGCGCCGATGTCGATGGTGTTCACCGTCCTGCGGGTGCTGCCCGAGGCGACGTGCTTGTACGCGGCGCCCGGCTTGAGCGAGACGCCGGTGGCCGAGGTGCCCGGGGTCGAACCGGCATTGGCCACCAGGCCGCTGGCGGTCGGACGCAGGTCCCAGGCCGCGCGGTTGACGAAGCCCGGCGCCAGGGCGCGGTAGTTGGTCTTCTCGACTGCGCCGACCTGGGTGGTCAGGATGCCTGTGCCACCGAAGATATTGTTCTGCAACAGGACCTTCTTGGTGACGCCGCTGCCGATCTTCACAAACGTGCCGCTCGAGCTGTTGTCGTTCAGGAAGGTGTTGTTGACCACGTAGAGGTCGTGCCCGGGATTGCTCGCGCCTTCCTCGCCGTAGGCCAGCAGGGTCGGGTTGTTGTTCGACGACGGCTGCTGGATCACATTGCCGATCACATAGGAGGTGCCGGCGTTCGGCAGATTGATCTCATAGCTCGGCTTGCCGGCCGCGGTGCTGCCGGTCTGGCCCGCGTTCAGGCTCGAGAAGCGGTTGTAGACGATCGTGTTGACGCGGGCGCGCGACTTCAGGTTGTGGCCGACGTGGGCGTCGTGCGAGTAGTTGTAGCGGAAGGTCAGGCTGCCGACATTGCCGATGTACAGGTTGTGGGTGTAGCCGGTGCCGTAGCCGTTGTGGCCGAACTCGCTGTATTCGATCACGATGTTGCTGTTCAGGTTGGCGCCAGTCAGGATGCCGTTTTCATTGTCATGCAGGAAGGCCGAGCGCAGGGTGAAGTTGGTGCCTTCGATGCGCAGCGCCGCGCCGTTCTGGTCAGGCACTTTCGAGCCATACATCTCGACGTTCTCGACGACGACATTGTTGCCGACCACGACCCAAGTGCCCTTGCCCATGGCGTTTTTGCCGGCGGCGTCGATCTTCGGACGGCCGTTGACGCCGCGGATGGTCAGGTTGCTTGCGTAGATGCCGCAGACGTCGCCCCTATAGGTGGTGTTGCCGGTGATCTCGACCACGTCGCCGGTCTTGGCGACGGCGAAGGCCTTGCAGGGCGTCGCATAGGTTTTGCCGGGACCGACGCTCAGGGTTGCCGCGGAAGCAGAGCTGGCGAACATGGCGAGGGCGATGGAGGCAGGAAAAATAAGGCGTTTAGTTTGCATCAAGCTTGTCCCATTTAAATGTGTCGAGGAAATTTTCTCTACGAAACATTTGTCAGCATAAAGACTGCTGCTAGGAAAAGCTGTAAGCAGATGTAAGAAAATCGAGTCTCTGCAACATATTTTGAACAAATTTTAGGCAATATTGTAGGGTAGACACGCCTTGATCCCCTCCAAATGAAAACTGCTTATTTCTATGGGATAATAAAAAGATAAGATGTGGCGAAGCAGTCATCCCGTCACTGCAGCAGGATTTATCCAGGAAAGCCTATGAGTTCAAGCAAGCAAGCCCGCCTCGACGTTACTGTCGTCATGCCCTCCTTTAACCGGTCGGCGCTGATCGTGCGCGCCTTGGACAGTGTGCGCAGGCAGTCCGCCATGCCGCATGAAATCCTGGTGGTGGACGATGCCTCCACCGATGACACCGTCGCCCAGGTCGAGGCCTGGCGCGACCGCACCGGTTTTCCGGTGCGCATTGAGCGGTTGGCGAAGAACGGCGGAGTAGCTGCTGCGCGCAACCGTGCCATGGAGCTGGCCAATACCCGCTACATTTCCTTCCTCGACTCCGACGACGAGCATTTGCCGGACACGCTGGCACGGCTGGTGTCGGCATTGGAGGAAAGTCCCGGCGCCGTGGTCGCTTTCGGTGACGCCACAAAGGTCACGCCAAGCAAACGGATTCCCCATGCCATGTTCGGCGCGAAGCTCGATATCGCCTCGATTGCCGATCCGGTAGGCGAGCCCGGACAGGGCCGCTACAGGCTGCGCGATGCAAAAAGCACGTTTCTCAAGGCGAGCCTGATCGCTACCTGTTCCGCCTGCTTCATTCGCCAGGAAGCGCTCGCGGCGGGCGGCATGCCGGTCGGTTACAAGATGGGTTCGGACTGGCTGTTCTGGCTGCGCCTGGCCCAGCGCGGAGACTTCGTGTTCGTCAATGAAGACGTGTCGCTGGTGCACCGTCATCCCGACAACCTCACCCGACCGGGCGCGGCGGCCGACACCTCGATCGCCAAGCTGGCCGGTTATACCTCTATCCTCGATGGCGCGCTGGGCATCTCCGTCGATCCCGCGCAGCGCCGCCTGGTCGAAGGCTTCGTCGACGAACGCGTCGCCCTGCTGCGTTACCAGTCCTCGCTGCTGGGCTTCGACAGCTACCGGCGCTATGCGAAACTGATCCCGGGCCGCCCGCAACAGAGCCTGGTAAGCCACCTGCTGGCGGATCCGAGGAGCGCGGTACGCTCCGTCTACTGTTCCTTCAAGCGTAAGCGCGGCAGTCATACGTCCGATTGAAACGGCTAGGCGAAAAAAAACCGGGCCCCTGAACAAGGCCCGGTTTTTCTGGCTGCCGGAACGTGGCCGGCGACTATCTCATCAGCGCGGCACGATGGCGAACTGCGGCGCCAGTGCGTAGTTCGGCTTGACCGTACGCTTCATAAACTGCTCCCAAGCCAGCTTGCCGGCGGCGCCGCTCACGGTGGCGCTATAGGCCAGGGCCGGCTGCATGTTCGACGGGTAGCCGGTGGCGGCCGAGGAATAGCCCGTCATTTCGCCCACTTTCAGCCCCAGCGAGCTGGCCATCGCCGAGCTGCCGCAGGCAAGCGAGATGAAATCGGCGGCATGGCTGGCGCGATACGCGTCCGCCATCGAGGCATACACCGGCGAGGTCGCCGAATCGCGGACGGTCATCGAATAGATCGAGCCGTCGATCCAGCAGGCGCCCGGCGCGACCATGCGGTCCACCGAAAACTTCGCCTTCCATTGCAGCAGCCTGGTTGCTTCGGTGAAGCCGAGGTCGGATGCCTGGCCGATGGCGGAGGTGAAGAAGTCGTCCTGCCATGGAGCGATGCCGGTCTTCTCGCCATACACGATGGCATAGCCGTTGACGACGATACCGAGCTTGTTTGCCTGCGGATTATCGGTGTAGTACTCGTTGAACCAGGCCAGGTTGTTGTCCAGGATCTGGGTGAAGTGCTGCTTCAGGCGATCATTGTCAGGCGTGATATAGGCAGCCTGGGCAAGGGTACGCAGGGTCCATGCCTGGCCGCGCACCTGTTCGTTCTTCACCAGGCCCTTGATGTTGTCGCGATAGCCCGGGTTCGACTGGAACACATTGTGCATGCCCCAGAACTGCAGCTCTTCCAGGAAATAATGGTCGCCGGTCAGCACGTAAGGCAGGTAGGCGAAGCCCGGCTGGTGCGAGACGTCATGGGTATATGGAGTCTTGCAGCCGGTCGACGTGGCGCAGGAAGGGAAGGCTTCGCGGGTTTTAGTGGCCGGATTGTAGGTATCGCCCGATTTGCCGATGAGCGTCATGTAGGGATAGTCGATCAGGCTGATGGGCTGCCCGGTATTCTTGTCGCGGTAGTGCGCAGAGAAGCTGCCGGCCAGCTCGGCGGTGCCAAGGGCGACGTCGCGCGCGCGCGCATCCATGCTCAGCAGGTAGGCGACGTTCCACTGGGGCAACAGGCCGATATCGCCGCGGCCTCCGGTTGACGGCATATAGGTTTCGGCACCGCCGGCCCCCATTGGTTCGGTCTTGGCGCCGGTCCAGCCGGCTTCGCTGGCGCTCAGTGCGCTTTCCGGAATGCTCAGCGACTGGTCATAGTTCGGCAGTGCGCGGCTGGCGATCAGGTAGCCGGTGTTGTGCTTGATGTTGACTTGCGGCGTAGCAGCGTTCCACCAGAAGGTCTTGCGCCAGCGCGCGTGGTGATAATGCGTCAGTGCGGACTTGGTATAGACGGCGCTGCCGCCGACAAGGACCTGCGCGTTATAGGTGAAGTTCTGGGGCGCCGGTTCATAGGCCCAGTTGTTTTCGATGGTGACATCGACGCGCGCCTTCTTGATTGCGTCGTACCAGCGAATGGCGAAGCGCGCGCTCAGGTGCGGGTGGGCGGCGCCGGAGCTGGTTTTCAGCGGGGCCGACACTTGCCATTCGCTCACGGTGGAGCCTTTCAGCCAGGTAACCGGGGTCGCGTTCTTGATCAGCTCATCCGCCGACGCGGTATAGCGTACGCTGCCGATCGTGGCGTCGAACGACGTCTTGAAGCCGGCGTTCAGCAGGGCTGCGGCGCTCGGAGCGGTCGTTGCCGTCGCTGCCGTGCGGACCAGGCTCATGGTGTGGATTTCGCCCGCGCCCAGCGAGGGCAGCACTGCCGAAATCACGGCGTGGCGCACCGAACCGTCCGGGTGCTTGGCCTTGACGTCGAGCTGCAGGGGAAGGGTGGCGCCGGTGTCGAGGCGGCCGGCGAGCGACGCGTCGGCGGCGAGATCGCCGGGGGCGAACACCTGGCCGAAGGTCACCGGCACATTGGTCTGGGCGGCGCTGGAGGTGCTTTCGAAACGCACGTCGGTGATGGCGCCGGTTTCGCCGGTATTCGTGGTCGGAGCAGGCGTCGTGGTGCCGCGGCTCTGCGGAACATACGCGGTGGCGGCCAGGGTGCGACCACTTTCGGCGCCGGAAGACAGGGTCGTGCTTTGCTGCTCGCTCGAGCCGCCGCCGCCGCAGGCGGCCAGGGCTGCACCAAACAGAACGGTGTAGGCGGCGCGAATGGTCAGGGAATGCATCGGGAGTTTCATGGAGGGAGTCTCTTCAGGAGTGGGGGCGCTGGGATGCGCCGCTGTCAGACCTAAAGGTTACGCCAGGGAAAAAAAGATTCCCAGCGGAATCTCAATTTCTGTTCCGAATTTCTTCAAAAATTCGCCCAAATGCAACGCAACATTACCCAGTTTTTAACAAATATTATTTGGCAGCAATCGTTTTCGTATTTACTTTTGATGCTTTATTGACAGCAGGCACGAAAAAAGCCCGTCATAAGCGGGCTTGATTAAAAGCAAGCAGCTGCTTACTTGGAGGCGAGCACCATGTAATCGACAGCCGCCTTGACGTCAGCGTCGGGCGCGGTCGAGCCACCCTTTGGCGGCATCACGCCGGCTTTGCCTTGGAAACCCTTGATGGCGTGCTCGTACAGGGTCGCATTGCCTTGGCCGATGCGCGCGGCCCACGCCGCCTTGTCGCCGAGTTTCGGCGCACCGGCGATGCCGGCGCCGTGACAGGCGACGCAGGCGCTGTTGTACAGGGTCTTGCCAGTGTCGGCGGAGGCGACGGCCGGAGCTGCCGGCGCGGCCGCAGGCGCAGCGGCTGCGGGAGCGGCAACCGGGGCAGCCTCGGCAGTGATGGTTGCGGCGCCAGGCGCGGCGGCTGGAGCGGGGGCGGCCGGTTCCTTGAAGGACGCGCCGCTCTTGTTGGCCAGGAAGACCACGGCGCGTTCGACTTCGAGGTTGTCGAGGTCGGGGTTGCCGCCCTTGGCCGGCATTGCGCGGATACCTTCGATCGCATGCTTGACCAAGGTGTCGTAACCCTGGGCCAGGCGGGCGCCCCAGGCGCCGTTGTCGCCCAGTTTCGGTGCGCCGGCTGCGCCGCTGTCGTGGCAGGCGGCGCAGACGGCGGCGTAAACGGCATTGCCGGCTTGCAGAACTTTCGGTGCGTTGGCGTCGACCAAGGTGAAGCCTTCTTCGGCGACCGGACGCAGGCGCTCCTGGACGGCTTCGGCGCTCTGGCTGTTGGTGCCGGCGCCAAGGAGGCGATCATTGGTAGCGAAAATCACGAGCAGGATGATGCCGATGACGATTACCAGGAAAAACCCTGCGACGGCTGCAATCAGTTGCTTGGGGGTTCGGATCAGGGATTGTTCGTTGTGTGCGTCGCTCATGATTTCCTTAATTCTATTAAAAAAACCTGCCACTACCGGCCTTTGCGACCACATGCTTTATTGCAAATGCCGTCAAGCGGCTGATTATAGTAGAAAGCTGCCGTGGTGTAACGAAATTCAATATAGGCAAGAGTTTGCCCATGGACGCGCCAAGCGAAAGACTGTATCCTTCGCATCACTTTCCCCTACGCGGCTGTAGCTCAGTGGATAGAGTATTGGCCTCCGAAGCCAAGGGTCGTGGGTTCGATCCCCGCCAGCCGCGCCATAATCTTCAGTAAAATCAATTGGTTGCACATTGCACGAGGATGCAATATGATGCACTAATTAGCGTTTTGCGGCACACTCCCTGTGCCAAATTTGTGCCAAGCCGTTGTTTTCTATGCCGTATCGATCATCGTGACCGGCACACTAGTGCACTGTGTTGCTCACTAGTGCTAAAGCGGCAGCTCTTCATCCCGATCATACTTCTGTAGGCTTTCCTCCTGGTCAGCGCGTATCCGGCCAAGGATATCAGCCTGACGTTCTAGCCTGTCTACACCTTCCTGCCACGTGTCGTATCCCTGACCCTTCTTCGCTTTGTGGCGTCGCAACTCGACCAGCTTATGAAAATACGGAGTCGCGGCGGTACGAGGCGATACACGGTCGTGCTCCCGCGTTGGATCGATATGGCCATGCATGTCATCTTCAATGCCAGTGGCTAGCCAAAAGGCGCACTCAGGCCACATGGTTGCTATCGCCTCAATCATGTCGGGATTGGGCCGTTGCCGACCGTAATAGAAGCTTTTCCAACTCTCCGCTGTGATGTTTGTCGAAGCCTCCAACTGGGCAAACTTCCCTCGCTTGTCAGTCCGGCGATCTATAAGAGCTTTCAGCCTGTCGGAAATCTTGTTAGATCCATCATCCATTTCAGTCTCCTAGTTGTGTTTCGGTATGGATTGTACTGAGTTCGTGTGATTCTCCCCCTGTTTTGTTGACTATGCACAATCTTAGTGATAGGCTACGTCTATTGAGTGTGTATTGCACACTAAATGGGGATAAAAATACATGGATACTGTGTTTGACGATAAGGATGGTGGTGCCCTGCTCTCAGTAGAGCAGCTAGCGCGTCTCATTCATAAGTCTCCAGCTAGTGTCCGGAGCGACGCTTCGAGGAACGCACGAGCGTTGCCGCCGCTTTGCCGTCTCCCTGGTAGTAAACGGCTTCTGTGGCGGAGAGAAGACGTGATGTCGTGGATCGCTCAGTTTGTGGAAGGTTCGCCTGCGCAACCAGTTCAGCCTGGTGCTGCTGCTGACACGCCTCGAAAACGTGGGCGCCCTCGCAAAACGGAACAAAGGGGATTTGCGTAATGTCGATCCACCGTGGCTCTTCTCGCCAGCGCCTCATCCCGTTGACCTCGTTTCGTCTTGTTTGTTCTGCAGGCATTCTTGTTCAAGGAAGCTCTGCGGACTTTCTAGGTTGTGTCTTCATCGCGATGGAGGCTCGGGACAGGTGGGCACCTCTGCTGCCACACAGTAATTTCCGAATCCAACTGTTCTACCCAAATCGCAAGCGTGTCTCGCCTGTCGAAGTTGCGGCTGCTTTACGAGCCCTGGCTGATCCAGAGGTTCGAAGCGCAGTTGCTCGTCGCCGGGCCAAGAGCGCAGAAATTTCGCCTGCCCGCAGCGTAGCGAGGACAGCCGAAATTTGTGCAAACGGAGGCCCGTGTTCGTCGGTTACCGTCGCCTCTGATTTTTGTCAGGCGGGCGTGGTAGCACCGCCTGACAGTCCCGATTTAGGGATTTCGGCTCTTTTACCTTGTTTAGCCTCGGGTATCTGAGTCAGATGGCTTATGACACCGTGAAACTCAGGTCACCGCCGCTCAGTCCTGCCGTTATCGAGCAAGCAAAGAACAAGTCCCTTCGTCGTTCTGGCGTAGAGATGGCGACGGGCGAAGAGCGCTACGTGCTTTTCGCGGGTGAGCTTCTTGGCTCATGGGACTCACGAATCTCAGTGATTCCGAAGGACGAACACTACGTCATTGGCAAGAATGGTCGGCCTGTCAAAGAGCGATGCGAACCATACTTGGAAATTGAAGCCTCCGTTCACAAAGTGTTTTGTGGCCATAACGTCTACGGCGGACCTACCGAGTTTAAACAGGCATGCCGCGACTTCGTCGCACTTGTTGAGGAGCTGCTTGAAACCGAACTGCCGCTCGCCGACTACTGGACGGTTCACCGTGTCGATGTGGCTTTGGTATACCGCTTGCCTAAGGCGGCTTGCAAGGAATTCTTCGACGGTATGCAGGTGATGAGCTTCCCTCGCCGGAACAGGGGATCAGCTAAATACGCGATGGCAGTTTATTTCCCTGGTAAGACGACAACAGTCAAGTTCTACCACAAGGGCACGGAATTCCAAGTGCACGATCGTAGCCGGATGCGCGGATTCTTCAATAACTTGTTCATGCATTTGCATGGAAAAAACGATCCGAAAAATTACGCGCGTGCCGAGCGCAAATTAGAAGCGTTGCAACGGTTGGCGGACAGTCGATTGCGGGCTGAGGTTGAAATCCATTCAGATAAATTTCAATACGATTTTGGGAAAAATCCGTTGGTAAAAGAATTGACGGATGCGTACTTGCAGCAGGTCTACGACAAGGAAGTAGAGAAGCTCTTGCGAGAGGGAAAACAGGCTATGGATACGGTACGTGGAAGTAGAGCAGTGCTGAGCAGGTTGAAAGGCGTATACGGGCCATCGACTGGCGCGCGTCTTTATGGATTCTGGTCGTCACTTTGTACATTGGGCGATGAGGTTACGCGAGAGCAATTCGCAAAGACAGTCTTTTACCGGAACCGGAAGCTTCTGGAAGACGCTGGTGTGTCGTGGCGAGGTACGGATGTGTTGGTCGTTGCTAACGATGGAGTTTTGCCAGCGGATTTCTCGCCGGTTCGGACGGACAAGCGGTTGTGCTACTTACCGGCGCGCAATCGTGATGGTTATCAAGTAAGCCGGGAAACGATGCGCCTTGCGGCGTGAAAGGAACTGCTGTGGCAGAAGCAAATGTGATGAAAATCGACGACAAGAAGGTCCACAACGTGATTAAAGCGATGGTCGTATTGGTGGTAGGGCGCATCGAAGGATCTAAAACTTATGAAGGCAAACGGTACACCCAGATCTTGACCCCTGCAGCTGACGCATATTCGCGTCCGCAACTGGTCGAGATTCGCAGCAAGGGGCGGCTTGGCGAAAAGGGCGAAGAAATCTCTTGTCACTGCGTCCTGGGCGGTTTCCAGCGTAAAGCTTACGAAACCAAAGATAAGCAGACCGGCGAAATCGTTAAGGTGGTCCCGGTCGAACACACACTCGATCTGGTCGAGGAATAACAGATGGCCGCGGGTACTCAGCAGATAGTGGTCGTGTGTGCATCTGGGCCAATATCGCAAGCGCCGTGCGCAAGTGGCATGGCACCGGCGACGTTCTCGGCGTATCTGATTGACCCCGCCCAGGCGGCCAATATTAACGCTCAAAACGCTCCGTTTGACTATTCCGTCGCGGCAACCATTTGGGGTTTCGCCTTTACGTTCGTTGTCGGCCTTTACCTAGTGAGTAGGTCGGCTGGCGCAATCATCGGCGCGATCCGCAGTTTGTAGTACTGGCCGGGCAGTTTCCCGGTATTTCGAAAGTAGGGGTTTCACATGAAAAAAATCATCACTCGCGGTCTGGCTGTTGTCGGTGCTGCTGCTGTTTCGTCGGTCGCTTTTGCGCAGGAAGCTGCTGCCGCTGGTCCGGACATGTCCGGCCTGACTGCCGCAGTCGACTTCGGCACCGTCACGACCGCGATCCTGGCGATTGCTGGCTTGCTGGCCGTCGTCTACGTCGCCGTAAAGGGCGCTCGTATCGGCCTGAGCATGCTGAAGGGCGGCTAATCGCCTCCGGCTGTTCCCGTGACTCGTCACAGCAATGTGTCGGGTCCGGTTTCCCTGGGGAGCCTTGCGCTCCCTTTTTTTTCGAGGATACGTCTATGACCATCAATCAGCTTTGGTATTTTGGGATTTTTCTTTGGGGCCTCGTCTCGGCTTGGGCCGTCATCCAGGGGCTGAGCGAAGGGGCCTGACCATGCTCGCTCCTTCCCTGTTCGCCTTTGGCGTCGTGCTGTACTTGGTGGCGGTCGTCGTGTGCTGGCCTACGGCTGGTGATCCGCCTTGGTGGGCGTGGCCGGTGGTCCCGCTGCTGTTCCTCTGGGTGAAGCTCTGGGACGAGCGCAGGACGGTCGCCCTGGTCGTCGGCGTGTATGGCGGTGCCGCCCTGGTGCTGTTCTTGGGCTATCGGTTCAACGTGTTCTTGTTGGGGTGAGTATGAAAAAGGTAGGTTTTGTCAAAAAGTGGTTTATGGCGGTCGTGTGCCTTACTATGCTGGTTCAGCAGCAGCAGCACGCGCTTGCGCAGGCGCAGGCCGTCGCGCCGGTTGCCAACTACGTCGTCAACCGTGCTGTTGCAGGCACCATCGCGAAGGTCGCGCTGCAGCGTGGTTTCGCCGCGAATGATCCGAGGATCGTAGTGACTATGGCAGGCGTCGGGTCCTCGATGACGACAGTCAACGTCGCGTCGACCGTGGGCGGTGTCGCCCTGGCTGTGGCCGGTGCTCCGGTGTGGCTTACGGTTCTTGGCGGGCTGGGTATCCTCGCCCTGGGAGCCGCCATCGTCGCGGGGTCTACGAGCCTCAAGGTCGACAACGGGACGGTCACCGTCGTCACTGGTGCGCCGACGTCGCCGCCGCCGTACAACCCGCCGTCGACGGACCTGCTCCCTAGTACGGACCCCGACTATCGTCGGATCGCGCAATATCTGGCTGATGGGTCCAAGCTGTATCGCTATCCGATTGACGATTCCCAGAATTGGACGTGCCGCACTGGAAAGCCCTGCGCCTCGCTGCCCGAGTTCCTTTACGCGAATGCGGGTGCTCCTGTGTGGCGTACCTCACTGTGCTTGTCCGGGGGGTCTCCGATTTCGTGCGTGAACGGCGGGCGTGGCATGGTCATCCCGTATTTCACGATGGAGGAGTTCGGGGCGCATTACTTTGACGGTGCTTTGTGGAACGGTCCTAACGGTGGTGGCAGCTATACCCGTATCACTAAGAGATTCGTCGATGTTCCGGTGCTCACCTGGGATGCTGCTGGCAACGGCTCCATCCAGGGAACGATTGAGGAGACCTACGAATGCCGCGAAGGTAGCCCGACTGGACCGTATTGCTTCGCGCCCTCGGTGTCGAGGTCGATGTTCTTTTCCAGTAACGAGGCGCAGAACCTCCAGTTCTACAAGCCGCAGTCGACCGAGCAGAAGTTCTCTTCCCTCGATGCAGCCGTGTCTGGCATGGACGCGTCCCAGAAGGCTACCAAGCTGAGTCCTGAGGTGCTCGCGCAGCTGGTCGACAAGGCGTGGCAAAACGCCGCATCGCAGCCCAACTATCAGGGCCTTCCGTACAGTGCGACTCAACCTGTGACCCCTGCGGAGGTCACCAGTTGGCAGAACGAGAACCCATCGCTGAATCCTACGTTGGGCGATTTGCTCGTGCCTGCGGTCGCTCCTGGGACCGTTGCCGTCCCGATTTCCCCCGACGTAACCTTGTCTCCAAGTCCTAATCCGGATCCCGGCACAGGCGAGCCAACACCCGCCCCGGTTGGGACGACAAATGTCAACGTGGTGAACGTTCCTACGGTCAGGGTCGAGTGGGGCGCTGATCCTGGCATCGGTGCGTCGTCGCTGGAGCAGACGCCCACCGCTTCAGCGATCCTCTCGCCGCTGCTCAACCTGATGCCTTCGCTTCGGAATTTCGCGGTGCCGGCGCACAACTCGGTTTGTCCGAAGCCGTCGTTCAGCATGTTTGAAAAGCAGATCGTCATGGAGGCCCATTGCGCGGTGCTCGATGACGTAAAGCCGACGCTGTACGCAGTCATGGGCTTCGTCTGGCTCATGCTGGGCGCGATCATCATTCTTCGGGCCTAAGGGGGTCTTATGTGGGTTTTGCTTCTCGGGGCTGTCAACACGTTGCTTGGCTTCGTGTTCCGGTCCGTCATGGTCAAGTTCGTCGTGTTCTTCGCGCTGTACTTCGTCGTCACCGAGTTCGTCGTCCTACTGGTGCCGCTGCTGCCGGACGCGTCCGGGATCGGCGGGGCGCTCGGCGGCATACCTGCTACGGTGTGGTACTTCCTTGACCTGTTCAACGTGTCCGCAGGCATCCCGATTCTGTTGTCGGCCTACGTGACGCGCTTTGCAATTCGTCGTATTCCTGTGATCGGCTAACCCCATGCCGATCAACGTCTATACCGGGCTGATGAGGTCCGGCAAGAGCTACGAGGTGGTGTCCGAGGTGATCGTGCCCGCGATCCGCAGTGGTCGACGCGTGGTCACCAACGTCGACGGCATTTCAGAGGAAAAGATTCACCAGTATCTCGCGGCCAAGAACCCGCAGGCCGACGCTACCAAGTTCGGCCGCGTGCTCCACGTGACCAACGAGCAGGTGTTCAAGGAAGATTTTTTCCCTTACTACGATGACGCCAAGGATGCCCAAACGGACACGGTGGTGCAGCCCGGGGATCTGGTGGCCATTGACGAGGCGTGGCGGTTCTGGGGCGACGGCATGAAGGTGCACAAGAACCATCGTTCGTTCTTCCTCGAGCACGGCCACTTCACCGACTCCGCCACCGGCGTCGCGTGCGACCTGGTGCTGATGATTCAGGACATGAATACGCTTGAGCGCAAGCTGAAAAGCGTGGTGGCCTTCAACTTCCGCACGCACAAGAAGGTCTCGCTTGGCCTGAACAACACATACAGCCTGACCATGTGGGAGGGCTATAAGCAGGCCAAGGGCAACAAGATTGGCAATTGGGTGCGGCGGTACAAGAAAGACGTGTTTCCGCTGTATTCCAGCTTCAAGGGCGGCGGTAAGGGCGTGCTGGTGAATGCCGACAGCAGGCAGAACATTTTCGCCAGCAAGAAGATTTGGCTGGGTCTCGTCGGCATGATCGTCGCGCTCTACGTCTGCGGGACGAATGCCTACAAGTTTTTCAACCCGCAAAGCTCCGCAGGTGCTGCCAAGGCCCCGGCGGTTGACCACAAGGGCGCACAGGGTCCGCAGGCCGGTGCTGTCGCTGTTGCGTCACCAGCTGGCCCAGCTGGTCGCCAGCAGGCTTTTAGCGAGGCGTGGCGAGTGGTGGGCACCTTCCACGCTAAAGGCCTGTCCTGGGTGGTCGTGTCCAATCAGGCCGGGGTCGTGCGGCTTGAGTCGCCTTCGCAGTTCGCTGGTTCTGGTCTGGTGCAGATCGGTGACCTCGACGGCGCCAGGGTCACCAGCTGGTCCGGCGCTGTTCCTGTTGCTCGTGGCAACACCCCATCACCGGCGCCCGCTGCGCCCGTACCCATTGGCGAGTTTGTGAAATGAAGAAAATTCTGTTGGTGTTTGTGTTCCTGCTGGCTGGCGTGGCGAGGGCCAAAGCGCCCGAGGAACAGCCTGCCCGTTTCGACTTTCGTTCGCTGGGTGTCGCCCAGGTGGTACAGCTGATCTATGCGGAGGCGTTGGAAAGCTCCTACGTCATAGACCCCGAGGTGTTGAAGGATGAGCGTGTTGTCTCGTTCCGGTACAACGGGGGCAAGCCGGGTGTCAATGCGTTCATCGCCTCGTTCTTCGATTCCCTGGGACTTGCCGTCTCGCGCCGCGGTGGAGTTGACTTTATCACGCGCAAGGCGTCCCCCCCTCCCGCGGCTGCGCCCGATGAGGAGGTGTTTGTGTACAAGCCGCGTTTCCGTGACGGCGGCTATCTGGTCGAATTGCTCGGCCCTCTGTTCAAGGGGTCGTTTACTGCCAAGAGGGGAATCCGCGCTGCCCCTGGTGACAACGGCGGGCAGCGGGTAGCACCTACCGGGTCTGCTGCCGCCATTATCGACCGGAAGAGCGACACGCTCGTGTTCAGCGGGTCGGCTGCCGAGATTGTCAAACTGCGAAAGCTGCTCGCCCAGGTCGACGCGTCGGCTGGCGATGTGTTGGTGCGTGGCGTGCTCTACGAGGTGCAGACCGGCAAGAAGGACGGTTCTGCTTTCAGCTTAGCTGTCAATCTCCTGGGTGGGAAGCTCGGGTTGAGTATCGGGTCGAACGCTGGCAGTCCCGGCGATATGCTGTTCTCGTTTAAGAACAACACCATTGATGCCGTGTTGTCGGTGCTTTCTTCCGACTCTCGTTTCAAGGCTGTATCAAAGCCCATGCTGCGCGTGTCGTCCGGTGGATCGGGTAGGTTCACCGTGGGGCAGGACGTGCCGATCCTCGGAGCGGTGTCTTACCCTGGGAATGGTCAACCTCCGATTCAGTCAGTGAGCTATCAGTCCAGTGGGGTGATATACGATGTGCAGCCAGTGATTCACGATAGTGCTATCGATGTGACCGTAATGCAACAGGTGTCAAATTTTGTCTCTACGAGCACAGGCGTCTCTAGTTCTCCAACCCTCATAAAGCGAGAGCTCAGGTCGGACTTGGGACTTGCAGATGGTGAGATCGTGGTCATGGGTGGCCTCACCGATACAAAGGACACCGATGCAAGCCAAGGCCCGTCACTCTTCCCGTCCTTTATAAGGTCTAGATCGTCCGACTCTTCCGGTGTAGAGATCTTACTGATCCTGCAGGTAACCAAGATTTAAGCAGTGGGAGTCAGATGCCGTAGGGGCTCGCGATCGCTCCCAAACAGCTGAGTTGGTGTGCGCTTTTCAGCGCATAAAGGCTGCTTTTTTCGCGATTTAACCGCCCTAGAATTTAGCGCGCTAAATTTTATGAGCTCGATCCGGTGGCCAGTTGGTGAGGGTACGGCATCTGACTCCCACTTAGCAGCCTGCGTCGCTTCGGGCTTTAGCGCGCTAAAGTACCCAACCTTGCACGTTGAGTCCAAGTAACCTTTCTCCCTGAGTTTGCGCCGACGATAGTAGCGGGGTATGGGCTGCAAGGCCCATGAAGACAGCGGCGCGTGCGTTCAGGCTTGTGGAACTGCGGCCAGTGAATATGAGTTTTGTTGGCGGTGCGCGCGCTCTGCTAGCAGCGTCAGGGAGAGTAAGGTCGAATGTCATAGCGGCCTTCTAGGCCGCGACTCCGTTTTGCTAATCGGTGAGAATGGAATCAGCTGTCTCGCCGTTTGCCGACCACTACAGCGCCTCGAGTAATAGAAAAGCCTACGTCCCCAACATAGGCCCCACCCGACTGGGTACATGACTCTGATTGACCCATTGAAATCGGAACAACGTTCACAACGTCGTAACCTTGGCGGTCGAATTCTTCGTATTTCTGAGCAAGCTGCTCGGCGAAGCTGTCAAAATCAACGTGCCGTTGTGTGTAGTAAGTGTTGGTTTCTTTGAAGATAATTCCATCTTGCTTCTTATATGTCCCAAGTGCTGCATAAAACCATTCTGCAACAAATTTCTTACTCATTTCAAACTCCGATTGTATAAAAGTCATCAATAGTTTCGCCTAGGAATCTATTGTTGCACGGCAACTTGTGGATGGTCAACATGCTGCATGATGTTCGAAAAGCGGCTTTCGAGCTACGATCCTTAGTCAAGGTCTCTAGCTCTTTTCCGTCTCGAGAGATACCATGAGGCTACTTTGAGTGTTACCTATAGAGAAACAGAATGGCACATGACCTGACAGCATCCCATAGCGACCGGCAGAACGTTCTCAACAACCGCTATGCTTGTCAAAAAGTACAGGATCACTTGGCACTGCCAGGTATCCAGTACGCCGGCGAAGTAATTTTTACCAAACACCAACTTGCTACTATCTTCTCCGTTAGCGAAAGTACGATAGAAAAGTATTTATCTACCTATGGGGATGAGCTAAAAGCGAACGGCTATACGGTACTAAAAGGTAAAAAACTCAAGGAATTCAAGGACTTAGTGGGGGATACCGTAACAGGTTACGGTACCCTCTCTCAACTTGGAATTTTTTCCTTTAGAGCAACTTTAAATTTTGCAATGTTGTTGACTGAAAGCGATGCCGCTAGGGTCATGCGTAGCCGCATTCTAGACATTGTTATCGATGTAATGGCAGAGCGAGCCGGAGGTCACACTAAATATATCAACCAGCGTGACCGCGAGTATTTGCCCGCAGCTTATCAAGAGTTTAATTATCGAAAGATGTTCACAGAAGCCCTGTCTAACTATTTAGACATGGGCCCTATGAAATTTGGCGTTTATACCAACAAGATTTACCAACTCGTGTTCCGCGAAAATGCAAGTGAATATAAAAGAATCTTAAAACTTGCCACGAATGATAATCTACGAGATACGTTATATTCGGAAGTTCTCAAAGCAATCGCTAGCATTGAAAATGGGTTGGCATGCGAGATGAAGGAAAAGTTTGATTCACTAGGTAGGAAACTCTTACCTGCTGAAGTCGATGCGATGTTGGGAGGCGCAGAGAAGAACCCTTATCTTAAACCAATAATTGAAGACGCTCGAACTAAGATGGCTAGTCGAGATAAGGGCTTCCGTGATGCTCTTCATGAAAAATTGGAAGCTTACATTCAAACTGTGCCTGAGGGTGATTTTGAACGGTTTTTAGGCGAGGCGAGTAAATCGTTGGAACAGCAACTGGCAGATCCAGAGACGCTGGAGGTGTTCAAGCGGCTTAAGGATCGTTAAAAATGGCCGACAACTTCATCTACTTTGACAAGTCGCATGCTATTGCCGTACACGATTGGATCATCGCTAACTCCGGAGGGAGGCCAGGGATGGAGAATGAAGGCCTGCTGGAAAGCCCGTTACAGATGATACAAAACGAGCTTTACTACCCAGAACTCGAAGACAAGATTACGCATCTGTTCTATTCAATCAACAAGAACCACGCTTTTTCAGACGGCAATAAAAGGTCTTGTATTGCATTAAGTGCTTACTTCCTTCAACTAAACGGATTCGGGCATGTTGTTAAAAGATTTATCATTGAGACCGAGAACGTCGCAGTATGGGTAGCAGACAACGTAATTGATCGGGAATTGCTCAAAGAAATCTTGTGTTGCTTGATTTATGAAGAGGATTGCGGCGAGGAACTAAAATTGAAAATTTTGGCTGCTCTTGATAAATCTCAACGAGAAAAAGATGGTATCAATTGAGTTTCTTTGCTAGGTCTTCTGCGCGTAGATGCGTGTAGCGTTTCAGCATATCTAACGTTTTGTGGCCTGTAATTGCAGCAACTTCCATAACATTTAAACCTTTTTCGAACAGTCGGCTCGTCGCTTCGTGACGCATGTCATGGAAGCGTAAGCCGGCGATATTCGCTCTGTGCGATTCGCAGGCTCGTTCGAAAGCCTGACTCATAGACTCTGCCTGAAGTGAGAACACGCGCCCCTCGTCTTTCTTGCCGAACTTTTGTAACGCTGCAACGGCCGTTTTAGAAAGTGGTACTGTGCGTGGAACATCAGTTTTGGTAATGGGAAGATGCGCTGTCTGCTTTTTCAAATCGATTTCTTCCCATGTTAATGCACCGAGTTCCCCTCTCCGCATTCCAGTTTCTAGCGCAACAATAATGATTGTGCGCAACTCTGCTGATTCTGTAGCGTCAAGGATTTTCGTGATTTCGGCATCGCTCACTCGACGATCACGGCCCCGTGGCTTTATTGGCTTGCGCACCTGCGCTGTCGGAAGGCCCCCAGGTAGAGCAATGTTCCACTCCATAGTCGCAGTCTTGAGTACTCGATTGAGCAGGTTAATTTCATGTATTACCGACTGCGCCCCAACGACTTGCAATCGTCTATCTCGAAACTGGGCAACTTGTGATGAAGTCAGGCTAGCCAGCCTGTAAGGACCAAACGCCTCCAACAGAGTTTTTATACGCGACTTGTCAGACTGTTCACTACGTTTGCTCGGTAGCACTTCAACTGCATACCGCGTTAAGACGTCGCTAACTAGCGTCGTTTCGGCCTCGTTGCGTGAAACAAACACCCCGCGCTCCATCTCGGACTCGATGATGGTTGCCCATCGCCGTGCTTCGGCCTCCTTGGTAAAGGTTTTGGTTTGAGTAGGGTAGCCTCGTTTGCGGATCTGAACGTGGTATTGGCCCTCGCCGCGTTTACGTATGGTCGCCATGTGAGCTCTGTAGTTAACTGAGCCGTAAGTGTGCCAAATTTGTGCCAAGAAATGGGAGAAATCTAGAGGAGGGGCCTAGAATAAGGGACTATTTTGGGCCTCCGAAGCCAAGGGTCGTGGGTTCGATCCCCGCCAGCCGCGCCACCCCATCAGTAAGCAATGGCCAGTTCCGGAACCGGACACTGGCGATCAGGCACTCCTGCCTTACTTCCCAATGTCGTTTCCGTTACGACGCCGCTTCACGTCGCAGCCGGCAGTGGGCTGCTGTCGCCGGCCGGCTTGGGCCGGCGTTTGCTATCGCCGATGAGCAGGCGGAAGGTGTCGGGCATCAGGCGCATGGCCAGCTTGTAAACCAAGGTCAGGATCGCGGTGATGAGCACCGGAGTCAGGAGCCAGAAGACCGGATAGGGAATCACTTCGGCGAAGCGCTTGTAGACCATTGAGATCACGAGCAGGAGCGGCGCGTGGGCCAGGAACAGGAAGTAGCTGTAACGGCTCATGCGCGCCAGCCAGTTCCCGAATGGGGTGAAGGCCAGCAGGGAGGCCGCCGGCCAGATCAGCGCCGGGGCCACCAGGCGCAGCATGTTCGTGTTCGCGACGCGGAAATAGATGACATAGGCGCACACGCCGAGCAGCGCGGCCAGCAGGACGGGCGCGAAACGGTCCAGTGCGCGCATGTCCCAGTTGCGGACCGCCGCCATGCCGCCGATGTAGAACACGGGGCCCATGACGTCGCGCAGCAGGAACAGGCCATCCAGGTTGAAGTAGAAGTTGACCATCACTAGCAGCATGCCGAGCCAGGCGGCGTGGCGCAGCAGCCAGCCCAGCAGCGGGGCGACGATGAACAGCGCAAGGAGGTCGCGCAGGAAGTTCAGCGGATAGTTGATCGGCGAGCCGGTCAGGCCGAATGCCGCATCCAGCCAGTCCCGGGTACTCTCGAGTCTCGCATTGCCTGCGTTGATACCCAGCAGTTCGCGCAGCAGCACCAGGCCGAGCAGGACGGAGAGGTTGAAGAAGAGGAAGGGAAGCAGGATGGAGCGCGACTTCTTTTTCAACAGCACCAGAGGATCCTGGTCGATTCCCGAGCGAAACAGGAGATAGCCGGAAATGAAGGTCAGGACTGGCACCGTGGTGCGGAACAGTGCGTGCTGGAAGAAGGCGACGAGCAGGTCGAAGGGAGCAGTGCCAACTTCTGCGATCGGAACGTAGGGAGGCGTGTGCAGGACGACGACACCGAAAATCATCAGGAAGCGAAGCATCGCGATGCGATGTTCGACGGGGTCGGTCCGATTCATGTGTGCTCAGGATGGTGGTGAATCGATCAAGTTTAACATGAAGAAATTTACATACTTGTTGTAATTGTGTCTTCTTTCTTACGATGCGGTGCCATTCGAGCCCATCGAGGCACATACTACGACCTCAAGGAAGTATAAATACATAAAATTTCCGTGTCTCAATCTTGATTGATTCCTTGCTATCAAAAAGCGGCGCACGATTCATGCTTCCTTGGAACTTGTATTTCAGAAAATGCTAATATTCTAACGTTGGTATGGATGAGCAGGGCGGCAACAGTCATGGTGACGTCATGCCAATACGCTATCGTTCTGCCTGCTTTGTTGTTACTTCCAAACAAATTTTCAGCGTGAAGTTGAGTGCACTTATGCATTCATGCTACACTGAAAGTTAGCATAATTGCAAAAATCAATTCTTTGACGGAATCCTATAATGAATGCGAATGAAGTCGTTGCGGTAGTCGGGCTGGGTTATGTCGGTTTGCCCCTGGCAGTAGAGTTCGGCAAAAAGGGACGCACGATCGGCTTCGACCTGTCGAGCGCAAAGATCGAAAACTACAAGCGCTTCGTGGATCCGACCGGCGAAGTCTCGAGCGAACAGCTGAAGGAAGCGCGCCACCTTGAAGTCACCACCGACCCGGCCCTGCTGGCCGAAGCCGACTATATCGTGGTCGCCGTGCCGACCCCGGTCGACATCGCCCACAACCCCGATTTCACCCCGCTGATCGGCGCCAGCCGCTCGGTCGGCGCGCACATGAAGCGCGGCGCCATCGTGGTGTACGAATCGACCGTCTACCCGGGCGCCACCGAAGAGGTCTGCATCCCGATCCTGGAAGAGAAGTCGGGCCTGAAGTGGAAGGAAGACTTCCACGTCGGCTTCTCGCCGGAGCGCATCAACCCGGGCGACAAGGAACACACCCTGACCACCATCCTGAAAGTGGTCTCCGGCGACGACGAGGAATCGCTCGACCGTATCGCCAAGCTGTATGAATCGGTGGTCACCGCCGGCGTCTACCGCGCCTCGAGCATCAAGGTGGCGGAAGCCGCCAAGGTCATCGAGAACACCCAGCGCGACCTGAACATCGCCCTGATGAACGAGCTGGCGATCATCTTCGACAAGATCGGCATCGACACGCTGGAAGTGCTGAAGGCCGCCGGCACCAAGTGGAACTTCCTGCCCTTCCGTCCGGGCCTGGTCGGCGGCCACTGCATCGGCGTCGATCCTTATTACCTGACCCACAAGGCCGAGATGGTCGGCTACCACCCGCAGGTGATCTTGGCGGGCCGCCGCATCAACGACGGCATGGCCAAGTTCGTGGCCGAGAAGACCGTCAAGTCGATGATCTCCTCGGGCTTCCACGTCAAGGGTTCGAAGGTCAACGTGATCGGCCTGACTTTCAAGGAAAACTGCCCGGACCTGCGCAACTCGAAAGTGGCCGACATCGTCCACGAACTCGCCTCGTATGGCTGCGACGTGCACGTGTACGATCCGCAGGCCGACGCCGAGGAAGCGCAGCACGAGTACGGCATCAAGCTGGAAAGCTGGGACAGCCTGCCGAAGGCGGATGCCCTGGTGGTCGCCGTGCCGCACAAGGAAGTGCTGGCCCTGTCGCTGGCCGATTTCCAGTCCAAGCTCAACGAGAACGGTTGCTTCGTCGACGTGAAGTCGCAGTTCGATCCGAAGGCCCTGCTGGAAGCCGGCTACTGCGTCTGGCGCCTGTAATCCGCCCAGCCCTGCACCAAGCGCGGCGCGTGTGCGTCGCGTCGACGCCGGCTTCGCGCCGGCGTGACCGAGAAAGCGTTCGAAAGTGAATAAGTTCCAAGACGTCCAGCAACACCTGCTGCAGCACCGCTACCACTGGCTCGTGACCGGTGCGGCCGGGTTCATCGGTTCGAACCTGGTCGAAGCCCTCCTGCGGCTCGGCCAGCAGGTCACCGGCCTGGACAATTTCGCGACCGGACACCGCCACAATCTCGACATGGTGCGGGCGGCCGTGAACAGCGAAGCCTGGACGCGCTTCGCCTTCATCGAAGCCGACATCCGCAACGAAGCCGACTGCGCCCGCGCCTGCGCCGGCGTGGACTTTGTCTTGCACCAGGCCGCACTCGGTTCGGTCTCGCGTTCGATCGACGATCCCCTGACCACCAACGCCACCAACGTCACCGGCTTTCTCAATATGCTGGTCGCCGCGCGCGACGCGAAGGTCAGGCGCTTCGTCTACGCCGCCTCGAGTTCGACCTACGGCGACCATCCGGACCTGCCCAAGGTCGAGGACCGCATCGGCAATCCGCTCTCGCCCTATGCGGTGACCAAGTACGTGAACGAACTGTATGCGAACGTGTTCGGCCGCAGCTATGGCATGGAATCGGTCGGCCTGCGCTACTTCAATGTGTTCGGCCCGCGCCAGGACCCGAACGGCGCCTACGCCGCAGTGATCCCGCAGTGGGTGGCGGCGCTGATTCGCAACGAGGAACTGCGCATCAATGGCGACGGCGAGACCAGCCGGGATTTCTGCTACATCGACAACGTGGTGCAGGCCAACCTGCTGTCGGCCCTGGCGCCGGGCGAAGCCGCCAACCAGGTGTTCAACATCGCCGTCAACGAACGCACCAGTCTGAACCAACTGTACGGGATGATGCGCGAGCTGCTGCGCGCGCGCTTTCCGCACCTGGAAACGCACCAGCCGCAGTATGTGGACTTCCGCCGCGGCGACGTGCGCCACTCGCAGGCCGATATCTCGAAGGCCGGCGCGCTGCTGGGCTACCAGCCCACGCACCGCATCGACGAAGGCCTGCAGCAAGCGATGGCGTGGTACGTCGCGAACCTCGCGCCATCGAGCGACACCAATGCAAAACCAAATAAGCAATAAAAATCGGGGAGGCTACCGTGTTCAGGATCTCTAACCACTACGTATCCAAGATCGTCTTTCTGCTGCTCTTCGTCGAGGTGATCGTGCTGCTGGGGGCGGCCTACGTCGGCGCCGCGCTGCGCATGCTCGAATTCGGCGACGCGGCGGCCAGTGCCCATCTCGACCACTTCTTCACCTCGGCGGTCGCCTTCACCGTGGCGATCATCTTCAGCATGAGCGCGATGGGCATGTACCAGCTCGACTTCGACGAAGGCCTGCGCCATCCCTTCTTCATGAAGCTGATGCCCTCCTTCCTGATGGGCTTCGCGATCCTGGCGCTGGTGTTCTACATGGCGCCGGAACTGTCCTTCGGCCGCGGCACCATGGCCCTGGTCTTCGTGCTGGCCGGCTTCGGCATCTTCCTGGCGCGCATGGCCTTCTTCAAGTCCTCGGAAGCGCGCTTCCTGCAGTCGCGCATCATGTTCCTCGGCGGCGGCCCGCTGGCCAAGGAGTGCAGCGAGCTGGCGCAGAAGAATTCGAACTACCACCGCTACGACATCGCCGGCTTCATCCCCAGCGCGAGCGAGGAACTGTGCGTGCCGGAGTCGAACCTGCTGAAGGTGCGCGACGGCGATTCGCTGGTGTCGCTGGCGCGCCAGTACAACGTGTCCGAGATCGTGGTCTCGGTGCAGAACCGCCGCGGCGGCTTCCCGATCAAGGAACTCCTGGACTGCAAGCTGCAGGGCATCCGCGTCACCGACGCCGCCACCTTCTTCGAGCGCGAGACCTGCCAGATCCGCGTCGATTCGCTGCAGCCATCCTGGCTGGTGTTCGGCGGCGGCTTCGACCAGAGTTTCGTGCGCACCTTCATGAAGCGCACCTTCGACCTGGTGTGCAGCACCCTGATCCTCCTGATGACCTTCCCGCTGATGCTGCTGGCGGCCCTGCTGGTGAAAATGGAAGACCGCGGCCCGGTGTTCTACTCGCAGGAACGGGTGGGCAAGGACGGCAAGACCTTCTTCGTGCATAAGTTCCGCAGCATGCGCGTCGACGCCGAGAAGGCCGGCAAGCCGCAGTGGGCCGCGCAGAACGACCCGCGCGTCACGCGCTTCGGCAACTTCATGCGCAAGACCCGTATCGACGAGCTGCCCCAGATCCTGAACGTGTTCAAGGGCGAGATGTCCTTCGTCGGACCGCGCCCCGAGCGTCCCTATTTCGTCGAGCAGCTGATCGAGGTGGTCCCGTATTACAATGTGCGCCACAGCGTCAAGCCGGGCATCACCGGCTGGGCCCAGGTCCGCTACGGCTACGGTTCCTCGGCCGAGGACGCGCTGCAGAAGCTGCAATACGACCTGTACTACGTGAAGAACAACAGCCTGTTCCTGGATGTGCTCATCCTGATCAACACGCTCAAGGTCGTGCTGTTCCGCAGCGGACGTTGATCCGCCCCTGCCCGGTGGCCGCGCCGCCGGGCGCGCCGCCTCCACCCGCAACCATCCACCCGCCCGCGCCGCCCTAGTTGACTTCATGGACGTCTCCCTGACCAGCATCGCGGCCTACAGCTACGCGCTGGTATCCGCCTGCTTCCTCGTGCTGGGCGCGCCGCTCGCGGTGCGCCAGCGGCGCCGCCACGACGTGGCGCTCGGACTGGCCTGCCTGGCCAGCGTGCTGTGGGGCGCGGCCCTGGCCTGGGAAGCCGCCTATGGCAGCATGTGGTCGTCGCTGGCCGACAGCACCGAACTGCTGCGCAATGCCGCCTGGTCGGTGTTCCTGCTGGTCCTGCGCGGCCATTTCACCGAGCCGGGAAGCCGCATGCCGATGCGCCTGCAGCCGGTGCTGGTGCTGGGCGCCCTGGTCTACATCGCCTGCCTGGCGGCCGCGGTCGGCGGCTACTGGAGCGTGGCCCATGTCCAGTATTCCGGCGCAGCGCCGATCGCGGTGCGGGTCGCCATGGCGGTGTCGGGCATGCTGCTGGTCGAGCATGTGTACCGCAACCGCACCCTGCACGAGCGCTGGGCCGTGAAGTTCGCCTGCCTCGGCATCGGCGCCATGTTCGCCTACGACTTCTTCCTGTACAGCCACACCCTGCTGTTCCGCAGCATCGACGCCGACATCTGGGCAGCGCGCGGCCTGATCAACGCCCTGACCGTGCCCCTGATCGCGGTGTCGCTGGGCCGCAGCAAGCTGTGGTCCTCGCCGCTGTCGGTGTCGCGCCGCGCGATGTTCCATTCGGCCACCCTGTTCGGCTCCGCCATCTATCTGCTGGCGATGGGCTCGGCGGGTTACTACCTGCGCTACTTCGGCGGCAACTGGGGCACGGTGATGCAGGTGACCTTCCTGTTCGGCGCCCTGATGCTGCTGGCCGGGGTGCTGTTCTCGGGCAGCTTCCGGGCGCGCCTGAAGGTCTTCATCAGCAAGCACTTCTACCGCTACAACTACGACTACCGCGAAGAGTGGATGCGCTTCACGCGCACCCTGTCGAAGCCGGGGCCGGACCTGGGCGAGCGCGCCATCGAGGCCGTCGCCGCGCTGGTGGAAAGCCCGGGCGGCGCGCTGTGGCAGCGCACCGAGGGCGGCCGCTTCGAGCCGGTCGCGAACTGGCAGGGACCGCACCTGGCGGCATCCGAGCCGGCCGATTCGGCCTTCTGCCAGTTCCTCGAAGCCAGCCAGTGGGTGGTCGACCTGCACGAATACGCGCACAGCCCGGACAAGTACGACGCCCTGGTGCTGCCCGAGTGGCTGGCCGGGTATCCGCGCGCCTGGCTGGTGGTGCCGCTGATCCTGCACGCGCGCCTGTTCGGCTTCGTGCTGCTGCAGAATCCGCGCAGCCCGGTCAAGCTGAACTGGGAAGTCATCGACGTGCTCGAGATCGCGGGCAGCCAGGCCGCCAGCCAGCTGGCCCAGCAGGATGCGGCCAATGCCCTGATGGTGGCGCGCCAGTTCGAGTCCTTCAACCGCATGTCGACCTTCGTCGTGCACGACCTGAAGAACCTGGTGCTGCAGCTGTCCCTGATGAACGCCAATGCCGCCAAACATAAAGACAATCCCGAATTCCAGGCAGACATGCTCGAGACGGTCGACTACTCGGTGCAGAAGATGAAGATCATGCTGCAAAAACTCAGCCGCAGCGAGAGTGCTGAGCAGCCGCTGGCGCTGGCGCTGGACCAGGTGGTGGAGCAAGCCGTGTCGCTGAAGGCCGCCTTCGAGCCGCGCCCAAGGCTGGAAGTCGGCGATGCCTCCTTGCACGTGCTGGCCGACCGCGAACGCCTCGAGCGCGTGGTCGGTCACCTGATCCAGAACGCGATCGAGGCCACGCCGCGCACCGGCAGCGTCACGATCCGCCTGCAGCGCGAGGGTGCGCGCGGGGTGATCGAGATCCTTGACACCGGCGAGGGCATGAGCGAGGACTTCATCCGCGAACGCCTGTTCAAGCCCTTCGACTCGACCAAGTCGGCCGGCATGGGCATCGGCGTGTTCGAGAGCCGTGAATACATCAATGAACTGGGCGGCAGCCTGGAGGTGAGCAGCACGCCCGGCGTGGGCACCACCTTCCGTGTGCTGCTGCCGCTCCATCAACAAGAAGTGCCGGCGGACGGCGGGGCGCAGCACGCCCCGCGCGCCGCCTGAGTGAAGACATCACCGAGGAACGACGTGAGCCAGACCAAACCGAAACTCTTGATCATCGAAGACGATCCCGGGGTGCAGAAACAGCTGCGCTGGAGCCTCGACGCCTACGACGTCGTGGTGGCCGGCGACCGCGAGGCCGCGCTGGCCCAGATCCGCCGCCACGAACCGGCCGTGTGCACCATGGACCTCGGCCTGCCGCCCGATCCCGACGGCGCGACCGAGGGCCTGGCCACCCTGCAGCAGATCCTGGCGCTGGCGCCGGACACCCGGGTGATCGTCCTGACCGGCAACCAGGACCATGCGAACGCCGTCAAGGCGGTCGCCATGGGCGCCTACGATTTCCACCAGAAGACCACCGAACCGGAGGTGCTGAACCTGGTGATCCAGCGCGCCTTCTTCCTGCACAACCTGCAGCAGGAAAACCGCCGCATGCAGCAGGCCCAGGCCGATTCGCCGCTGGCCGGCGTGATCTCGCGCGACCCCGGCATGCTGAAAGTCTGCCGCAACATCGAGAAGGTCGCCCCGACCTCGGCCTCCGTCATGCTGCTGGGCGAATCGGGTACCGGCAAGGAAGTGCTGGCGCGCGCCCTGCACCAGTTGTCGCCGCGCGCCAAGGAACGCTTCATGGCGATCAACTGCGCGGCGATCCCGGAGAACCTGCTCGAATCCGAACTGTTCGGCTACGAGAAGGGCGCCTTCACCGGCGCCGCCAAGCAGACCAAGGGCAAGGTCGAGCTGGCCCACGGCGGCACCTTCTTCCTCGACGAGGTAGGCGACCTGCCGATGCCGCTGCAGGCCAAGCTGCTGCGCTTCCTGCAGGAGCGCGTGATCGAGCGCATCGGCGGCCACGAGGAGATTCCCGTGGACGTGCGCATCGTCTGCGCGACCCACCAGAAGCTCAAGGAACTGTGCGCCCAGGGACGCTTCCGCGAAGACTTGTATTACCGCCTGTCCGAGATCGTGGTCACCATCCCGCCGATGCGCCAGCGCGAAGGGGACGCCGCCCTGCTGGCCCACCATTTCAAGAACAAGTTCTGCGCCGCCGAAGGGCGTTCGGCCCTGCACTTCGCGCCCGACGCGATCGCCGCGATCGAAGGCTACCAGTGGCCGGGCAATGTGCGCGAAATGGAAAACACCATCAAGCGCGCGGTCATCATGGCCGACGGGAACACCATCGTCGCCGACGACCTCGGGCTGCCGGGCGAGGGCGCCGAGGAAGAGCCGATCAACCTGCGCCAGGTGCGCGACGAGGCCGAGTACAAGGCCATCGTCAAGGCGCTGGCCCGGGTCGACGGCAATATCGTCAAGGCTTCCGAGATCCTCGGCGTGAGCCGGCCGACGCTGTACGATCTGATGGGACGGCACGGCATCAAGACCGGGGCATGAGCGGCGGGAGGCCGGCAGCAGGTAAGCGCCCGAGGCTGCTGCGCTGGCTCGCACTGCCAGGGATTGCTGCCATCGCCGCTGGCCTTGCCTGCATCTTTTTCCTGCACAGTCAGGGCATCGCGCCCCGCATCCTGGCGCCGTATATCGCCAAGCGTAGCGCGGGGCACAACAGCCTGATCACCGGCAGCGGAAAGTGGGTCGCGCAAACCCTGACCAGTGTCGATCGCGGCGAGCCTGAACCTTATCTGCTGCCACCGCTCATGTTGGGCGCTCAGGAGCGGCCGGCTGCGTTCGACATCAGCGCCCATGCGCGCCATGTGGCGACCGTCGAGGAACTGCGTGCCGCCATGGCCTCTGCACAGGCGGGCGAGGTCATCACCCTGGCTGCTGGCACCTACAAGGTGCGCAGGAAAGCGCTGGACGCGCGCAATCCGGGCAGCGCGGACCAGCCGATCGTGGTGCGCGCCGCGCAGCCCGGCACGGTCATGCTCGACATCGACACCCTGGAAGGCATCGTGGTCGCGGGGCCGTACTGGCGCTTCGAGAACCTGTGGCTACGCGGAGTGTGCCGGCGCCACGGTGCCTGCGAACATGCGTTCCATGTCGTCGGCGACGCCCACCATTTCGTCGCCGTCAACAACGTGCTGCTCGACTTCAACGCCCACTTCAAGATCAACGGCGCGCGAGGCGCCTTTCCGGATCATGGACGCATCGAAGGCAATACCTTGCGCAACGAGTCGGTGCGCAAGACCGACAATCCTGTCACGCCGATTGATCTGGTTGCGGCCAGCGACTGGGTCATCCGTGGCAACTTGATCGCCGACTTCGTCAAGCAGGGTGGCGACGGGATCAGCTACGGTGCTTTTGCCAAGGGCGCCGGCGCGCGCACCCTATTCGAGCGAAACGCCGTGCTGTGCGAACAGCGGCTACAGGGAGAACGCGGCCTGCGCGTCGGCCTGTCTCTGGGTGGCGGCGGCACCGGCAAGCGCTACTGCCGCGACGGGCGCTGTATCACGGAACAGGAACAGGGCGTCATCCGCAACAATTTAATCGCGCACTGCTCCGACGTGGGCATCTACATCAACAGCGGGGCGCGCAGCCGTATCGTCCACAACACCCTGCTAGATACCGCCGGCATTGACGTGCGCTTCCCCGAAAGCAGCGCCGACATCGAGGGAAACCTAGTGGATGGCAGCATCCGGAGCCGCAATGGCGGGCGAGTGCGCGCAGAGGACAATCTAACGACGCCGGTCGGTTTTCTCTATTTCGGGATGCACCCGCAACGCGGCCGCTTCATCGCGCCTGCGCGCCTCGACCTGCGTTGGGATGGGAAAGTCGAGCGTCGCACCGCGTCCGAGTCTACGCCGGACCTGTGCGGCAGCGTGCGGCCCGCGAGGCCGGCTTATGGTGCATTCGAAGACTTCGAAGCTTGCGGGCGTCTTGCAGGGACGGGGCGGTAAGTATTCATCTACCGCTTGTCGGCTGTTGCGTCGAAATAGACGGCAATGTATCGTCTTTAGGATGAGCCGCTTGCGCCCCATTATCGGGCAGGGTAGTTTCTCTGTCCGGATGGAAGCATGCTGCACGCTTCTCGCGGAATCTGCCCCAACGTCGATTCAAGCCGATGCGCAGCGGGTCTTCCACGAATTTAAATGACAGCGCTGCAGTCAGGATTGCCAGCGCCAGGCCGAGCAGTGTCGGAAATCCTGTCTTTTGCACCGCAGTGTAGAACGGCTGTTGCCACAAGTAGAGCGAGAAGGAACACTTGCCAAACCAAAGTAGCAATGGGCTCGACAAGGCACTCTTTGCCAGTTCTGGAAGGAAGTGCAGAAAATTCAGTGCTACCGCCAGAAGAATGGGCGCAAATACGATTTTGCCGCCCCGCATCCTGTAGGCCGAGATCAGAAACGCGCTCAACAACATCAGCAGGCACACGACAATCGTGGAAGTGCTCCGGGAGACAACCGGTTGGTAGAACAGCCGAAGCTGCGAGAGCGTTGCAGAAAACAGCAGCCCGATTGCAGCGCACTCACTACGCAAATGCCAGGGTGAGGCCCCGACGGGCGGCGAGCTCGAATAGAAGAAGTAGATCGCGACGCTGGAGGCAATACTGCTCACTAGCAGCACGCTGGCAACGCGATCACTCTTCAATGTGCGTGCGATGAGCGCCAGGATAGCAAGGAATATATAGCTGTGTTCCTCGACGTTCAGCGACCACACATTGCCAATCGGCCAGTTGTTGGACCAGATACTGATCTGATCAGGTAAATATGTTCGCAAGAAGAGTGTCGTTGCCAGCAGCTCCTCCATGGGCGCTTCGTAGGGCGACGGCTGAAAATAGCGCGCATACACATACATCCCGCTTACGAAGAGAAGAAATGCCGGGAAAACGCGTGAAAATCGCCGGAAGAAAAAATCCGGCAGCGCCACTTTCTTCACAAATAGGAGTTGGCCCATCAGGAAGCCGGAAAGGGCGAAAAACATTTGGACGCCGTAGTCGCCAATCCAAGCAACAGCCGGGCGCGGCCCGAAGTGACAAACCAGGACTGCTACAATCGCGAGTCCTCGCCACCCGTCGAGATAAGGCATGATGACAGTGCGGCGGTCTTCCATATGGTTCTCAACTCAAGCGTTAGGCGAAGGTGCGATATTACTACCAATAAGCTGGAAAACCGTCACTGAACGTATGAATTGCGTGTGGAGCGAGGTATTCAAACAACGAGCTTGACGAACCTGGCAGCCTCCGTACCGAACAGAGATACCTGCTTCAAATTGTGGCGCTCTGCCACGACTAATTTGCGAATCCGTGGCGTTCACCGAATAGAAAAACTGGGCAGCGGCGCAGCGCTTTCCTGCCTGGCATGAGCTAGTAGCCAACAGCAGGTCCAATCGCAGATGCGGTCATGCCATTCCGGGCGCGAGCAGGTGTGATCCGCTTTAGGCAGGATTTTTTGTGTCACGCGCGCTCCCCGTAACAGTTGCGCCCACTTGGAACTGACGGAGGACAATCCGCTGAATTCCTGCGCTGTCAAATCAGCACCGCTCAACATCACCAGCACTTCACCGTCGAAGTCCTGCAGGGATGCCAGCATGCGGTCCGGAAGACTTGCACGCGCCTGGGTGACCTGCCGCTTGAGGCTAAAAGCGTTCAAGGCCAGCGACATGAAGGAAGCCGCGGCGCCGCGATAGTCGAAACGCCCGCCCGCGATCTTTTTCCACAGCGCCGGGTTCAGCAGGCGCCGGCCGTAGTAGTGGCGGATGGTGGCTCTGGCGGCGCCTTCCTCGGTGCGCACCCACGGATTGAGCAGGGCCAGGCCCCGCACGCGCGCGTCGCCGGGCGCATACAGGCTCGCTGCGGTGGCGCCGTCGCACAGTCCCCATAGCGTGACCCCTTCCAGCCCCGGCACGGCGGCGAAGAAGGCATCCATGGCGGCGCGGATGTCGCCGCCGGCCAAATCGAAGGTGCGCGGTTCTCCCTCGCTGTCGCCCATGCCCCGGTAGTCGAAACGCAGCACGGGAATGCCGGCCGCCGCCAGCGCGCGCGCCAGCAGGGTGAACTGGCGGTGGCTGCCGGTGCGGACCTGGGGGCCGCCGACCACGATCAGCACGCCGTGGCGGCGCGGCCGCGCCGGTGCGTGCAGGACGCCGACTAGCCAGTCGCCTTCGCAGGCAAAGGCCAGGCCGCGTTCGGCGCCGTCGCGCACCATCCCGCCAGGGGCGCGCATCGCCACCGCCCCGGCATCGGCGCCGTAGAGGGCGCCGCCGGCGTCCAGCAGGCCCGGCGCCTCGGCGATCTCGGGCGTCTGCCAGAAGGCCGGTCCCGCCACGGGGTGGAGGTGCAGGTCGACGCCTTGCGCGCGCCAGTCTTCGGCCAGCCTGGCCACGGCGGGCGGCAGCGGGCGTTCAGGCGCGGCGAGCAGTTCGCACCAGTGGACCGGACAGCCGCGCGGCGGCATCGACGCCGCGCCGGCTGCATCGATGGCCGCCGCCAGCGCCGGGTGCAGTGCATAACCCGCCACGTCGAGCGGGATGCCGGCGGCCAGCTGCGCGCGCAGGGCCTGGGTGCTGCTGCCTTCCTTCTGCTCGTGCAGCAGCTCGCCCGCCAGGCGCAGGCGCAGGAACTGGGTCAGGAAGGCGGCGCCGTTCGTCACCGGCTGCCACAGCAGCAGGCGCTCGACCGGGTGGCTTGCCTCACGCGCGTAGTCGAGAGCGAGCAGGGCGCCCAGGCGCAGGCCCCACAGGCCGACCTCGCGCCCCGTGCGCCCCGCGAGCCAGGCGCAGGCCGCCGCCAGGTCGGCTTTCCAGCCTTCCCAGCGCGCGTCGACAAACTCTCCCGCGCTGTCGCCGCAACCCGCCAGGTCGATCTGCAGCACGGCGACGCCGCGCGCGGCAAAGGCGCGCGCCTGCAGCGCCGTCATGCGGCGCGACTTGTTCATCTCTTCGGCGAAGGGATGGACGTAGACCAGGGCGCCGCGGCAGGGACCGGCGGGCCGGTGGAACAGGCAGAACCGGGCCCCGCCCGCTGTGTCCAGGAACAGCGGCTCGGCGGGTGCGTGGCGCGGTCCCGGCATGGCTCAGGCCATCTTCGCGCTGACGAAGGCAGCCAGGCTGCCCAGCGTCTCGAAGGTGCTGGCGCTGATGTCGTCGTCGTCGATCATGATGCCGAAGTGTTCTTCGAGCGCGCCGATCAGGGTGACCACCGCCATCGAATCGAGTTCGGGCAGGCTGCCCAGCAGGGGCGAGTCGGCCTGCAGCGCCTGGCCGGCGGGGCCCAGGTTGAGTGTGTCGATCAACACGTTTTTCACTTCGTCGAGTTGCATGATGCTTCCTTTGTCTGAGCGTCGGCGGCGGGGGCGGGATTGCCGCCGCCTTTGCCCCTTCTTGCGAGCAGCGCGTGCAGGCGGGCCAGGCCCGGCCACCGGTAGTAATTCACATGGTACATAGTGCGCACATCCTCCGTCCAGCGCAGGTGCCATTCCATCACGCGGCCGTAGAACTCGATGCGCGCGAAACGGCCCTCGTCGAACAGCTGGCGGCAGGCTTCCTCGCGCATCAGGAGGGCGGGCGAAAGGCTCTTCGGCACAGCTTCATCGTAACTGGTCTTGAGGATGACGATGCAGTCGCGGTCTTCGATGCACAGGTCCATCGCCACCAGCTGCCCGCCGAACCAGTAGCGGTAGACGCTGCCGGCGCCGCGCCGGCAGAAGGCTTCCAGCATGGCGCGATAGTAGCGTCCCTGGGCATTGGCGGCATCCACCGCCGTGCCGCAGCCGGCCTTCCAGCCGGACGATTCGAGGCCCCCGTAGTCCGCCACCGCGGCCGCCATCTCTTCCGGCGCACGGCTGACCTGCAGGCGCAGCGCGACGCCGTCCTTCTCGAGCCGGGCGCGTTGTTTCTTGAGGTTGGCGCGCAGGTTCTTGCCGCGCGCATTCCAGTAGTCCTCGAAGCTGCCGGCGATCGTCACCCGGGCGGTATCGATGTAATCGCGGGTGCGGATGCGGCCCGCATCCGCAGGACGGGGCATGAGTGCGGGGTCCATCTGGGTCAGCCCCAGCACCAGGGCGAAGCCGGGCAGGGCGGCGAGCAGGGAATCGGCCAGCGGGGGAAGTGCGATTCCCGGCTGCTGCAGCCACAGGCCGAGCGGCGCCTGGGCCGGCTGGAAGGTCGACCAGGCGCCGCGTCCGCCGGGTGTCACGAGGGCCATCGCCACCGTGGCGCCGTCCTTGTTGCAGCAGGCCAGCAGCACGCGCCGGTCCGCGAATTCGGCGACCAGGGGCGCGACGAAATCCACGGCCAGCAGCGCCGACGCCCCGCTCGCCGCGTGCAGGGCCTGCCATTGCGCCCCGCATTCGGGGAAGCGCTCGGCGGGAAGCAGGGTCCATTTCATGCCGCCGCCTTGCGCACCGAATCGATCAGCCAGGCCAGCTCGTCCTCGCGCAGCTCCTGGTGGCAGGGCAGGGCCAGCACCCGGCGCGAGAGGTCCGCGCTGACGGGACAGGTGTGCACGTCCACGCCCTGCCACAGAGGATGGCCGAAGCGCACCACGGGCACGCCGGCGGCCAGCAGGCGGTCGAACAGCGCTTCGGGGTAGTCGACCAGCAGCGGATAGACCCAGGGACAGACGCCCGGCGGCAGGCCGGGGTAGAGCGCGCGCATGCCGCGCAGGCTGCCCAGGGCCGCGTCGAGGCGCGCGTAGTTCCGGCGCCGCAGCCCCGCGATGCGCGCGGCGGGCACCAGGGCCAGCAGGGTGCGGGCGAACCAGGAGGAGCGCTTGTCCAGCCAGGCCGGATCGAAGCTGTAGCTGCTGTCGGACGACGAGGGCGCCAGCGCGGCCGGCGCCGACCTGCGCTTCTTCAGCGCGCCCCACAGCCCGTCCTTGAGCTTGAGCGGCAGCCACATCGCGGCCTGGACGCCCTTGAGCCGGCGCCAGCTGAAACTGTTTTCCAGCGAGGTCAGCGCAACCTTGGCCTCGAAACCTGGACCGGCCGAGCGCAGCGCCACCGTGCCCAGCGGCCTGCGCGCCGACACCAGGGCCCCGCCCTCGTAGACCGGGAAGAATTTCATGCTGCTGGCGATGGCGTAGTCGCCGATGGCGCCGACCGGGCGTCCTTCGCGCTCGCCGATGAAAGCGTGGGCGCAGTCCTCGATCAGGGCGACTCCGCGCGCATCGCACAGGGCTCGTAGTGGCGCCAGGTCCTGGATAAAGCCGAAATAGTGGGTGACCATCACGGCGCGGGTGCGGCCGTCGATGCGGTGCGCCAGATCTATCAGGTCGGGCGCGGTGTCCGGACGGATCCTGTAGAACACGGGCGTCGCGCCCCGCCACAGCACGGGCGGGACCATCGACTGGCTGTGGTAAGCCGGCACCAGGACAGTGTCGCCCGGCCCCACGCCGATCTCGCGCAGCGCCAGGCCGATCGCGATGCGACCGCTCGTGACCAGGCGCGCCTCGCCGGCATCGAGCACGGTTGCCGTCGGCGCGAAACCGGCGCGCCGGAACGAGGCGCCGGACAGGATCGGCGCGATCGGAATGGCGGGTTTCGTGGCGGCGGAGCTCATGGACATGATTGAGTATAAACGGAGGCGTAAAAAGTTGTTCGAGAAACACGACGGGAAGCGTCGAATCGCGCGGGGAGGGGCCCCGAGCTGTTAAACTTGCGTGTTGCGCAGCGCCTTGTCCGTGCCCCTGAAAGAGCTCTGAATGCCTGACCTGATCCACGATGTCATTTTCGATTCCGCCCGCCGCACCCCAGGCGCCGAAGCGCTGGTGTACGGCGCGCACCGGCTCGACTACACCGCCCTGGCCGCCGCCGTCGACCGCGCGGCCGGCGCGCTGCTGGCCGCGGGCATCAAGCGCAGCGAGCGGGTTGCCGTCTACCTGGAAAAGCGGATCGAGAACGTGGCCGCGATGTTCGGCGCTTCCCTGGCGGGCGCCGTCTTCGTGCCGGTCAATCCCCTGCTCAAGGCCGAGCAGGTCGTCTACATCCTGGCCGATTGCGCGGTGCGCGTGCTGGTGACCTCCAGCGAAAGGCTGGCGCAGTTGGCCCCGGTGCTGAAGGCCTGCCCGCAGCTGTCCACCGTCTATGTCTGCGGCGCCGGCGCGGCCCTGCCCGAACTGCAGGGCATCGCGGTGCTCCCCTGGGATGCCGCGCAAGTGGAGCCCGCCCCCGGCGTCCCGGGAAGCCGCCGCGCGATCGACGCCGACATGGCCGCCATCCTCTACACCTCGGGCAGCACCGGCAAGCCCAAGGGCGTGGTGCTGTCGCACCGGAACATGGTGGCGGGCGCCGTCAGCGTCGCCAGCTACCTCGAAATCACGCCCGATGACCGCATCCTGTCGGTCCTGCCGCTCAGTTTCGACTATGGCCTGTCGCAGCTGAGCACCGCTTTTCTTGCCGGCGCCACCGCCGTCCTGATCAACCACCTGTTCCCGCGCGATATCGTCAAGAAGGTAGAGGAAGAACGCATCACCGGCCTGGCCGCCGTGCCGCCGCTGTGGATCCAGCTGTCCGCGCTCGCCTGGCCGGATGGATGCACGCTGCGCTATCTCACCAATTCGGGCGGCGCCATGCCGGTGGCGACCGTCGCGGCCTTGCGCGCGGCGATTCCGGACGCGCGGCTGTTCCTGATGTACGGCCTGACCGAAGCCTTCCGCTCGACCTACCTGCCGCCCGAGGAGCTCGACCGGCGTCCCGATTCGATGGGCCGCGCCATCCCGAATGCCGAGGTGCTGGTGGTGCGTCCCGACGGCAGCCTGTGCGCGCCCGGCGAGCCGGGCGAACTGGTGCACCGCGGCGCCCTGGTCGCGCTGGGCTACTGGAACGACCCGGCCAAGACCGCTGAGCGCTTCCGTCCCGCGCCCGGGCGGGATCCGGCCCTGCCGATCACGGAGCTGGCCGTCTGGTCGGGCGACACCGTGCGCATGGACGAAGAGGGTTATCTCTACTTCATCGGCCGGACCGACGACATGATCAAGATCTCGGGCTACCGGGTCAGCCCGACCGAGGTCGAAGAGGGCGCCCACGCCAGCGGCCTGGTGGCCGAGGCGGCGGCCTTCGGGGTGCCGCACCCGGTGCTGGGCCAGGCCATCGTGCTGCTGGCGGTGGCGCGCGAAGCCTCGCTCACCGAGGCCGACCTGCTGCGCGAATGCCAGCGCCGCCTGCCGGCCTATATGGTCCCTGGCCACATCGTCCTGGTCGACGGTCCCTTCCCGCGCAACCCGAACGGCAAGATCGACCGCAAGCTGCTGCAGCAATCCTATTCCACCCTGTTTGAAAGTGCCTGAGCCATGAGTAGCGGCGCCAAGCCCGTGCATGCACGGCAGACCCTGTTTCCCGTCGTCGACGGCTGCCTGACGGTCGGCGGCGTCAAGCTGGACCGGCTCGCGCAGCGCGTCGGTAGCACGCCCTTCTATGCCTACGACCGCGTTGTCCTGAGTGCGCGGGTTGCCCAATTGCGTGCGGCGCTGCCGGACGCGCTGCGCCTGCACTATTCGATGAAGGCCAACCCGATGCCGGCCCTGGTGCAGCACATGGCGAATCTCGTCGACGGTATCGACGTCGCCTCCGGCGGCGAGCTGAGGGTCGCGCTTGACACCGGCATGGCGCCCGAACACATCAGCCTGGCGGGGCCGGGCAAATCCGAGGCGGAGATGGCGCAGGCGGTGGCGGCGGGCGCCTACGTGCACGCCGAATCCGAGCGCGAGGTGCGGGTGCTGGCGCGCCTGGGCGAGCGGCTGGGCATCACGCCGCAGCTCATGTTGCGCATCAATCCGGAATTCGAGCTGAAGTCCTCGGGCATGCGCATGGGCGGCGGCGCCAAGCAGTTCGGCATCGACGCCGAAGACGCGCCGCGCGTGATGGCGCTGGCCGCCGGCCTCGGGCTGGACGTGCAGGGCTTCCACATCTTCAGCGGCTCGCAAAGCCTGAAGGCCGAGGCCATCGTCGAGGCCCAGGCCCAGACCTTCGCACTGGCGAAGCGCCTGGCGATTGAGGCGGCCAGGCCCCTGCGCCACCTGAACATCGGGGGCGGCTTCGGCATTCCCTACTTCCCGGGCGAGGCTGCGCTCGACCTGGCGCCGATCGGCGAACACCTGGCGCCGGCGCTGGAGGCCTTCGGGCGCGAGCAGCCGGGTGCCAGCGTGGCGATCGAACTGGGACGCTATCTGGTGGGCGAGGCGGGGGTGTATGTGGCGCGCGTGGTCGACCGCAAGGTCTCGCGCGGCCAGGTCTTCCTGGTCACCGACGGCGGCTTGCACCATCACCTGGCCGCTTCGGGGAATTTCGGACAGGTGATCCGCAAGAATTATCCGGTCGCGATCGGCAACCGCATGGACGCCGGCGAGCTGGAGCCGGTATCGGTGGTCGGCCCGCTGTGCACCCCCCTCGACCTGCTGGCCGAACGCATGGAGCTGGCGCATGCAGAACCGGGCGACCTGGTGGTGGTGTTCCAGTCCGGGGCCTATGGCCGATCGGCCAGCCCGGGCGGCTTCTTGAGCCACCCGGACGTGGTAGAAGTCCTGGTCTGAGGCGATTCAGGAACCGACCAGGTTGACGCGGATCCCGGCCTTGCGCAGCAGCTTCTCGAGCTGGCCGAAGGCGTGGCGCTCGGCGCCGTCCGGGCGCTTCCACAAGCGCCATACCGCATACAGCACGATCACATAGACCAGCGCGCCGACGGCCGCGCACAGCAGTAGCGCCAGCACGTAATCGAGCGAATGCTGGCGCAGGTTCAGCTGGCTTTTCACCCCGAGCACCGCCGCCGCGACGGCGCCGGAAGCGATCAGGGGCCGCACCAGCTCGCGGCAGAATTGCGTGTAGCCCAGGCCGAGGCACTGCGCGACCATGGCCTGGTTCACCGGGATCATCACGATGGCGGTGCCCAGCGAGGCCCACGCCGCGCCCATCGCACCCCAGCCGGAAATCGCCGGATACAGGACGGCGAGATAGATCGCGACCTGGATGCTGCCGATGATGGTGCTGCGCTTTGCCATGCCGAGCGCCAGGTAGACATAAGGAATGTTGGTCTGCAGGGCCTTGATCACGCCGAACACCGCCAGCAGCTGGATCAGCGGGATCGCGTCCAGCCACTTCCAGCCCAGCACCGCAGGCACGAACAGGTCGGCCACCACGGCCACCCCGACGCCCGCCGGAATCGCCACCAGCGCGATCGAGGCGATCACCTTGAGGAAGGTGTCGCGCAGCTTGTCCATGTCATGGGCTGCCTTCGCGTAGCCGGGGAAGGCCGCGCGGTTGATCGGCGCGACCAGTTCGTTCGAGGGCAGGGTCGAGATCTCCATGCCGATCGAGAACACGCCGACCGAGGGAGCGCCCGACAGGCGCGCGAGCAGGAAGGGCGCCGAGCGGTTCTGGAGGAAACCGAACAGGTTGTTAATCACCAGCCACTTCGAGGTGTGGAACAGCTCGAGCTTGGACTTCAGCGAGAACCGCGGACGGTAGGTGCTCATGTAATAGGACAGCGCCACCGACAGCGCGGTGCTCGACAGCTGGCCGATCACCAGCGCCCAGTAGTTCTGCAGCCACAGGGCGAGCGGAATGGTGACGACCAGGCTGGACATGCGCTTACCGAGCAGGAACTTGAACTCGCGGTCGAACTGCATTTCGCGGCGGAAGGCGACGGTGCCGATGTTCGAGAAGCCTTCCAGCGCGAAGCCGAAGGCCAGCGCATAGATGATGGCTTCCAGCCGCGGATCGCGGTAGAACTGCGAGGCCGGCAGGGCCAGGGCCGCCAGCACCAGGCCGCAGGCGACCGAGAAGACCACGGTGAAGGTCCAGGCCGTGTCGAACTGGTCGCGTCCCGCATTGCGGTTCTGGATCAGCTGCACTTCGAAACCGAAGGAAATCAGGAGATTCAGGGCCGAGAGCAATACCATCGACATGGCGACCAGGCCGAAGTCCTCGGGCTGGAGCATGCGCGCCAGCACGATGGTGCTGACGAGGCCGATGCACTTGTCGACCATCTTGAATGCCACCATCCAGGCGGCGCCCTTGGCGATCTGCTTGTTGATGCTGCCGTTTTCGCTCATGCTGCGGCCTCGTCGAACAAGTCGGCCAGCTCGCGCGCCTTGTGCGCGCGCGAAGCGCGCGCCACGACCTCGTCGTCGGCGATGTGGGCGCTGCCATCGCGCACCGCCGGGATGAAGCGTTCCAGGGCGGCGGCGATCTGCGCGCTGGCGTCGGGATCGACGATATCGTCGAAACCCGCGCCGCGCAGCACGGCGGCGGTTTCGCCGACCGGATCGACCAGGCCCAGTACCGGCTTGCGCGCCCTGAAGTATTCGTAGATCTTGGCCGGGATCTGGTTGTTGAACGGGGTGCCCTGGAACAGCAGCAAACCGTCGGCGGCCAGCATCTCGTTCAGCGCTTCGCGGTAGGAAAGCGGCGGCAGCACCTCGACGACGTCGTCCAGGCCGAGGGCCGTCACCTGCGCCGCGACGCCCGGAACGTCGCCGGGCGCGCGCAGGATCACGCGCAGCGATCCGGCGTCGATGCCGCCGGCGGCCTTCAGGACGGCGAGGGCTTCCAGGAAGGCGGCGGGATTGCGTCCGTTCTTGTACAGGATGCCGCTGTGCAGCAGCGTGACGCGGCGCCCACGCGCCTGCGGCGCTGTCGCTTCCTCCATCAGGCGTCCGAACTCCTCTTCGTCGAAGCCGTTTTCGATGACCCGGAACTTGGCCGGGTCGACGTTCGGGAAGCGCGCCTTGCAGGTCTCGAGGGCGCGCTGCGTGGTGAAGACCGCGAAGCTGCAGCGCTGCATGGCCTGCTTCTCGATCCAGCCGTAGATGGCGCGCTGGCGTGCGGAGGTCGGGTAGGCAGGCTGCATCATCGGATCGCGGAAGTCGGCGATCCAGGGCAGGCCCGTGAGCCGGTGCAGGACCAGCCCGATCAGGTGGGCGGTGGCGATCGGGAAGGTCGACCAGATCACGCCGGCCTGGTGGCGGCGCACCAGGCGCAGCCCGGCGACGACGCCATGCGCCAGCCAGCTCACCCAGCGGTCGGGCAGCGCCATCAGCTCCAGGTAGCGCCCGCCGAAGCCCAGGTGGCGCTTGGTGTCGAGCGCGAAGGCGCGTTGCACCACGAGGTCGCCCGGCAGGCTCGCCAGCTGCGAGTCGTTGTGCTGTTCGTAGGCGCGCGCGTTGGCGGACAGAACCAGCGCCTCCCAGCCGTGCCGGCGCAGGTACTTCGAAAAACTCAGGGTACGCTGGATGCCGCTGCTGCCCGCCTGTGGCGGAAAGTGGAAGGCGACCAGCAGCGCTGTCTTCTTCTTCATGGATGAATCACTCGCTTACAGATACTGCAAAAAAGGTCAGGCCGCCAGCCAGCGCAGCAGGCGCAGGCCGAACATCAGGGGGGTCTGGTCCCAGGGGCGGCTGCGCGCCAGCGCGTAGCGGTTGCCATGCTTCGTGATGGGCCCCGGTTCCGTGGTGAAGGCGGCGACGAAACCGGCTTCGCGCGCCATCGCGGCGTGGCGCGCGTCGAAGTCCTTGCCGGCCTTGCCGTTCGGGTAGGCGAACAGCCTGACCGGCTTGCCCAGCATCGCCTCCAGCTGCTCCTTGCCGGCCACGATTTCCCGGCGCGCTTCGTCGTCGTTCAGGCTGGTCAGGATCGGGTGCGACACCGTGTGCGCGCCGATCTCGATGCCGTGGCGGTCGAGGTTCAGGATCATCTCCGCGGTCAGCATCAGGCCGTGGGCGCCCGCGCCTTCCCCGACCATGGCGCTGAGGCTGTCGACCAGCGCCAGGCGCGCCGTCGGCGGCAGGTACTTGGACGACTCGGTCAGTTCTGCCAGCGTGGCCTTGCGCGCGTCCAGGGTATGCAGGGAATAGCTGCCCATGTCGAGGTGGCGCAGGTCGAGCTGCCCGGCCGGCAGGTGCTGCACCGCTTCGATGATGCAGTCGTTCCACATGTCGCGGTCGCCGATGTGGCCGCTCGTGACGAAGACCGTGGCCGGCAGGCCGAACTCCCGCAGCACCGGCAGCGCCAGGTCGTGCACCGAGCGGTAGCCGTCGTCGAAGGTGATCGACAGCGCGCGCGGGGGCAGCTTGCCGGCGTCGAGCGCAGCCAGGGCTGCGGACAGGGGCAGGACGTTGAAGCAGCGGGCCAGCAGAGCCATCTGCCAGCGGAAGGTCGCCACGTCCGGTTCCGATTCGAGCATCGGATCGGGGCCCGCCAGGATCCGGTGGTAGTTGACCACGCACAGGCGGTTGCCGCGGCCGGCCAGGGCGATGGCGTTGCCGACGGTGCGGATGAGGCGTTCGTTGATGCGTGAATTGTGAAGGACTGTCATTGGCGGGCGTCGCTCTGCGTTGCGGTAGACGGTATCACAGGCGCCCGGCTACGGCCGGCCGGCGGGCGGCCAAACAGGTCGGCCGGCGAACGGGGAAACAGGAAGCGTCGGGTGAGCGGCTGCTCGGCCAGGAAGCGCGCCAGCGGGACGGTCAGCAGCACCGTGGCCAACAGCGACACCGTGAACAAGGCGGCGACCGGCCAGCCGGCGGTAAAGCGCAGCAGGACCTTGTACACGCCCAGCGCCACGAAGGCGTGGAATAGGTAGACCTGCAGGCTGTACTTGCCGGCCAGCGCGAGCAAGCCCTCCAGCCTGAAGCGCGCCAGCTGGAACAGCATCAGAACCCCCGTGACCGCCTCCAGGTCGTTGATCAGGAGCGCACCGGGAGCGCGGTAATCGGCCACCATGCCGAAGCCGATCTCGTTATACAGGCCGGCGCGAATCTGTGCATGCTTGACCGCTACATAGATCGTGCCGGTGACCAGCAGGGCCGCCAGCGGCGCAATGCGCTCGAAGATCCGGCGCTGCAGCAGGACGCCGAGGTAGGCCAGCGGGACCACGTACACCGCCGGCAGCAGGCCGAGCGGCAGGTAAGGCGCGAACTCGCGGGACACGGTGCCGACGAACAGATGGGCCACGCACAGCAGCACGATGGCAATGGCCTTGCCGGTCCTGCCGCTGTTCTCGATCGCCATGCGCAGCGTGACCAGGGAGATAAAGGCGGGCAGGAACCACAGCAGCGCCATGTCAGTCACCTGCTTCAGCAGTGCCGAATTGCCGCTGTATAGGACGTGGAGCCAGCGCAGGGCCTGCTCGCCCGCGGTAACAGGCTCAACCCAGGCCACCACGATTGCCATTGCGGTCACCACCAGTAGATAGGGGAAATACAGACGGAACAGGTAGTTTAAATAGTCGCGCGACCAAGGGGCAGCTGGCCGCAGGAAAGGCATCATCAGGAAACCGACCACGTGGAAGGAAAACCCTTCGAGGAAGCCGCGGAACAGGTTGCGCGAAAACTCGTTGTGGTCCACCACAACGAGCAGCACGAGAATGCCCTTGAGCACGTTCTGATTCATCGAGCAAGCTCCTTGAGGGATGCGGGCAGGATGCGCCCCTCCAGCACGATCAGGAGGGCGAAGATGGCGAAGATCAGGTCGAAGTAGGCGAAACTGAGTGCTGCACCGCCGAGAGCGAAGGCGAAAATGCTGAGCTGCAGCATGGTGGCAAGCGAGCGGACCCAGTCCGGCGCGCCCAGCTCTTTCGCCTTGCCTGCGATGCGCGCGGCCTTGAGGAAGGCACCGCCCAAGCAGGCAACGTAAATGGCCAGGCCCACGAAGCCCTGGTTGCCCAGCACCTGGAAGTAGACGCTGTGGGCCGCGCGCGCGATCTCGGTGTTCGGCAAGGCGTCCCCGGTATAGAACCAGGAATACGAGAAGAACTGCTGCGACAGCTTCGACCAGACCGGGAAGTATTCGAGCGCCTTGAAACCGCCGCCGAAGACCGGATTCTGAACTGCCAGGATGAAGCTGAGCTTCCACGCGACCACCCGGCCCATGAAGGAAGCATCGCCGTCGGCCGACTCGATCGTGTTCATGCGCGACATCCACTCTTCCGATGCCACCATGGACAGGCCGCCAGCCAGCAGCACCAGCAGGATCAGCACCGGGATCTTGCGGTCGGTCTTGATGAAGAGGTAGGCGCCGAAGCCCGCCAGCGCGATGAAGCCGCCGCGCGACTGGGTGCCGATCACGGACGCCACCAGCAGGCACATTGTGCCGAGCAGGGCGAGCCAGAGCAGGCGCGAACGCTTGCCGTATTCACCCAGCAGGTAATAGCAGATCGGCAGCGTCATCACGAAGGCCACCGCCAGCTCGTTGCGGTCGCCGAGCACGTGACCGGTCAGTCCTTCGATCTTGTGGCCGCCGCCGCTACCAAGGAATTTCAGCCCTTCGAGATCGGCATAGAAGCCTACCGATAGCACCACGCACCACAGGAAGAAGTCGATATGCAGCTTCTTCTGCACCACCAGCAGAATGAACACGAACAGAACGATAACCTTGGCGAAGCGGTTCCAGTAGTCCCAGGAGATATCGGGAGGCGCCAGGGTCATCATGGTCGACAGCGTCGTCCACAGGAAGAACAGCAGTACCAGGCTGCCCAGGCGGCCCGGCTGGAATTTCGGCTTGTCGCGCATCGCCAGATAGCTCAGTATGGCCACACCAGTGAACAGCAGGTTGTAGCGGATGTGCGAGGCGGGGCCGTAGACCCAGGCGTTGGGGAAGAACAGCGCGGTCCAGATCCACATGCCGAGGCCGATGAAGGGCCGTTTGGCCATGAAGTAGAGCAACAGTGGCAACAGGCCCAGAAGTACCAAGTCACGCATGGATCAGCGACGCCCCCGCTTGTCTTGCTTCGGTTTCTTTCCCGATTCCGCCTCGTCGGCGCGCAATGCCCAGTAACACGCGAAGGTGACGACCAGCAGGTCGAGGGCCCAGAGTATGGATTCCATCGTGTCGGATCAGTTAGTGCCGCTTAGCACGCGAGCGCGCGCGAGGGCTGGCGCAAGCGCCGGTTGAGAATGTCCTGGAACAGGGCGATCTGCCCCGCGGTCGTATCGTCCCAGCTGAAGCGCTCCGCATAGCGGCGGGTGGCGCCGCGGTCAGGGTAGGCCGCGCGCAGGCGCGTGACGGCATCGGCCACGCCCTGCGGCGTGCGCTCGTCCATCAGGACGCCCGTCTCGGGCGCGGCGACCACTTCGGGGGTGCCGTAGACGCGGCTGGCCACCACCGGCGTACCGCAGGCCATCGATTCGAGCAGGACGTTGGCCCAGCCCTCGCGCGAGGAAGCCAGCACCAGGGCGTCGGCATTGCCGTAGTGTCCGCGCAGCTGGGCCTGGGGTACGGCGCCGAGGAATTGCACGCGCGCTTCAACGCCGAGCTCGCGCGCCAGCGCTTCCAGCATGCCGCGGTTGGGGCCGTCGCCCGCCACCACCAGGCGCACACCCGTCAGCAGGGGCAGGGCGGCGACGATCAGCTCCTGGGCCTTGACCGGCACCAGATGGCCGACCGTGAGCAGGGTGAACAGCGAGTTCGGTGTGCGCTCGATCGGGCGGAACAGCTGCAGGTCGACGCCGTTGCGCAGGGAGGTCACGCGCTCTGGCGGCACGCCGAGGGCGACGACTTCCTCGCGCAGGGCGTGGCAGACCGTGATGACGGCGTCGGCGCGATTGGCCGCCCATTTGATCATGCGGCGCGGCAGCGCGTACTGCGGCAGCAGTGTGATGTCGGAGCCGCGCGCCGTGATCACCAGCGGCTTGTTGAAGTAGCGCGCCAGCATGGCCGCGGCGACGCCGTCCGGGTAAAAATAATGCGCGTCGATCAGGTCGAAGTCATAACCTTCGTCGAGGATGCGCGCGATCGCGGGCTTTGCCGCCTGGGCCAGCAGCAGCGGGGCGACGTTCATGCCGATCTTCGGCAGCACCGGGTAGCGCGGATGTTCCACCTGCAGGCCGTGGCGCACTTCGCTCTTCGGCACCCTGGCCAGCTTCGCGTAGTCGCCGAAGCGCGGATGCTTCAAGGGGAACCAGCCGATCGGCGCGACCACGCGCGATTCGACCTGGCCGCTTGCGACCAGGTGGCGCAGGCGGGTTTCCACGAAGATTCCGTGGCCCGGTTTTTCCGTGTTGGGGAAGAGGGTGCTGAAGGTCAGGATCTTCATGCAGCCTGCGATGCGGTGGCGCGGCCGGTCAGGCGGCCGTAGATGTTCTTGTAGCGGGCAACGCTCACCGGCCAGTTGCGTTCGGTCTCCACGTATTCGCGGCCGGCCGCGCGCAGCGCCGGCCAGCGTTCCTGGGCGCGCAGCAGGGCGCCGACCTTGTCGGCCAGCGAAGCCGGATCGTCGGCCTTGAACAGCACGCCGGTCTTGCCGTCGGCGATCAGTTCCAGGTGGCCGCCCACGTCGGATGCGGCCAGGATGCGGCCCTGGGCCATCGCTTCCAGGGGCTTGAGCGGGGTAACCAGGTCGGTCAGGCGCATCGACAGGCGCGGATAGACCAGCACGTCGAGCAGGTCGTAGTACTTCTGCACCTGGTCGTGCGGCACGCGGCCGGTAAACACCACCTTGTCGGTGATGCCCAGGTCCTGCGCCAGCTGGCGCAGCTGGGCGTCCTGGGGCCCGCCGCCGACCAGCAGCACGCGCAGGTCCGGCAGCTCCTGCGCCAGCTGCGGCACGGCGCGCAGCAGGATGTCCAGGCCTTCGTAGGCGTAGAAGGAGCCGATGAAGCCGATCAGGCGCGAGCCCTGCAGGCCCAGCTTCGTCTTGAGTTCCTGGTCGGCGCTGCCGCCCACCGAGAACTTGTCGATGTCGACCGCGTTCGGGATCACGGTGACCTTGTCGGCCGGGATGCCGCGCGCGACGATGTCTTTACGCAGGCCTTCGCAGATGGTGGTGACGGCGTCGGCGCGCTTCAAAGCCCAGGTCTCCAGCGCCCGCGTGGCGCGGTAGCGCAGGCCGTTCTCGCTGCTGGTACCGTGGTCGACCGCCGCGTCTTCCCAGAAGGCGCGCACCTCGTAGACCACCGGGATGCCGAAGCGCTTGCCGGCGCGCAGGGCGGCGACCGCGTTCAGGCTGGGCGAGTGGGCGTGCAGCACGTCGGGTTTCACCACCGGGATGATCTCGGCCAGGCGTTTGGTGAGGCCGTCGATGACTTCCTTCTGGTTCAGCACGGGCAGCTTGGCCAGCGCGCTTTTCGAGCCAGGGGTGCGGTAGAAGTGCAGGCCATCCACGGTTTCCTCGAGCTGTTCGCCCGAGTTCTGCTTGGAGCCGGTGACGTGGAAGGTTTCCCAGCCGAGCGCGCGCTGTTCGCGCAGGATCGAGGCGGTACGGAAGGTGTAGCCGCTGTGCAGGGGGATGGAGTGGTCGAGGACGTGAAGGACTCGCATGTTCTTGTGGTTCCGGTTGCGCTTGTTGCGTTGTTCTGTTCTGGTTTATGCGGCGGCGGCGATGGCCGGGGCGCTGTCCTGGGCGCCGGCGCCGTTTTTGCGCAGGAAGGCGTCGAACATCAGCACCGACCACAGGGTCGTGCTGTGGTCCTTGGCGCCGGACTGGTGCTCGTCCACCATCTGCTTCAGAAAAGCCGGGTTGAAGATGCCGGTGTCGAGCAGGGCCGGATTGAGCACCGCGCGGCGCATCGCGTCCGCCAGCGGGCCGCGCAGCCAGGCCGCCAGTGGAATCGAGAAACCCTGCTTCTTGCGGTACAGGATGTCCTCCGACAGATAGGGCTGCAGCGCCTTCTTGAAGATGTGCTTGCCCTCGCCGTTGCGCAGCTTCGAACCGGACGGCAGGCCCGACACCCATTCGACGAACTGGTGGTCGAGCAGGGGCACGCGCACTTCCAGCGCATGGGCCATGCTGGCGCGGTCGACCTTGGTCAGGATGTCGCCCGGCAGGTAGGTCTTCATGTCGAGGTACTGGATCAGCGACAGCGGGTCGTCGGTCGGCGCGTTCTTCGCATAGCCGCGCATCACCTCGACCGCGCGATAGCCCTGCAGCTTCTGCTTGAAGCCGCTGGAGAACAGCTGGCCGCGGATGCGGTCGTTGTTGATCGAGACGCCGTGGAAGTAGCCCTCGGTGAGGTCGCGCGCCAGCGCCTCGAAAGTGGTCTTGGCGCGGAACATGCGCGGCGCCCAGTCGGCTTTCGGATACACGGCGCCCAGCACGCCGAAGACGGGTTTGCGCACGGCCAGCGGCAGCAGCGAGCGCACGCGGTTCTCGCCCATCGCCATGCGGTGGCGGCGGTAGCCGGCGAAGTTCTCGTCGCCGCCGTCGCCCGACAGGGCCACGGTGACGCGCTTCCTCGCCAGCTGGCAGACGCGGTAGGTCGGGATCGCCGAGCTGTCGGCATACGGTTCGTCGTAGAGCGCGGCCAGGGTGTCGAGCAGGCCGTAGTCGTCCTTGTCGACGGTCTCGCACTGGTGATTGGTCTTGTATTGCGCAGCCACCTGGCGCGCGTACTCGGACTCGTCGAATGCCGGGTCGTTGAAGGCGATCGAGCAGGTATTGACCGCGCCGTCGCTGACGCCGGCCATCATGGCCACCACGGCGCTGGAGTCGACGCCACCCGACAGGAAGGCGCCCAGCGGCACGTCCGAGATCAGGTGGCTCTTCACCGCTTCGCGCAGGCGTTCGATCAACTGCTCTTCCATCTCGCGCTCGCTCATCGCGGCGTGCGGGGCGAAGGGCACGTCCCAGTACTGTTTCGATTCCGGCACCGGCTGGCCCACACGCAGGGTGAGGGTATGGCCCGGCAGCAGCTTCTTCGCGCCCGTAAAGATGGTGCGCGGTTCCGGCACGTAGCCATAGGCGAAGTATTCTTCGACGGCCAGCGGGTCGATTTCGCGCTTCAGGTTCGGCAGGGTGAGCAGGGACTTCAGTTCGGAACCGAAGGCGAACATGCCGTCGTCAAGGACCGCGTAGTGCATGGGCTTGATGCCGATGCGGTCGCGCGCCAGGAACAGGGTCTGTTTCGGGCGGTCCCAGATTGCGAAGGCGAACATGCCGCGCAGGTGGACGACGCAGTCCTCGCCCCACTGCTCGTAGGCGTGGACGATGGTTTCGCTGTCCGAGGGCGTGCGGAAGACGTGGCCCAGGCCCTGCAGTTCGGCGCGCAGTTCGCGGAAGTTGTAGATCTCGCCGTTGAACACGAGGGCGATGGTCTCGTCCTCGTTGAACAGCGGCTGCAGCCCGGCTTCCAGGGCGATGATCGACAGGCGGCGGTGGCCGAAGGCCAGGCCGGGCTCCAGGTGCAGGTCGCCCTCCACCGGGCCGCGGTGGAACTGGCTCTCGTTCATCCGGTGCAGCAGGTGGCGGTCGATGGCGCGGCCGCCCTGCATATCAAAAATTCCAACTATTCCGCACATGGTGTGATCGCTTTTTTCGGGAGTGTCTTGGTCTGGCACAGTTCGTCGTACAGTGCGACGTAGGCGGCCAGCATGGCCTGCATGCTGTATTGCTGCTCGACGCGTGCGCGTCCTTGCGCGCCATGGCGGCGCGCCAGCGCGCGGTCCTTCACATAGGGGAGAATCGCCGCGGCCAGGGCTTGCGGGTCGCGCGCCGGCACCAGGGCGCCATTCGCGCCAGGTGTGACCAGGTCGGGGATGCCGCCCACCGCGGTGGAGACCACCGGCAGTTCGCTGGCCATCGCTTCGAGCATGGTTACCGGCGTGCCTTCGGCGATCGAGGACAGGGCGAACAGCGAGAAGCTGCGCATCACGGGCGCCACGTCGCTGCGCGGGCCGGGGAGGAAGGCGCAGTCCTGCAGGCCGAGCGCGGCCACCTGGCTTTCCAGCTGCGCGCGCAGCGGGCCGTCGCCCACCAGCACCAGGCGCAGTTTTTCATTCGGAAGCTGGCGCCGCAGCAGGGCAAAGGCCTCGACCAGGGTGGCCTGGTCCTTGACGTCCTGCAGGCGGCCCACGGTGCCGATGACGAACGCATCGGGATCGCTCTGCCAGGCTTCCGCCATGCCGGTCTCGCCGGCTCGGAAGCGTTCGGTGTCGACGCCGTTGTCGATGAGCTGCAGCTTGCGGGCGGGGATGCGCACCACCCGCTCCAGCCAGCCTTGCAGGTCGCGCGATACCGGCACGTAGCGGTCGATGACGGGCGTGAGCAGGCGGCGCAGCAGATTGTGTTTCGGGTTGACGCCTTGCGGGTCGCGCGCGTCGCGGCCGTGTTCGGCGTGGATGCGCACCGGCACGCCGGCGGCCCAGGCGGTGGCCGCGTATTCGATGGCGCCGAGGTTGTAGGTGTGCAGGATGCTCGGCTTCATGCGGCGCAGCAGGCGGAACAGGTCCGCGTGGGTGCCGAGGGCCAGGCCGGCCGGCTTGTGCAGGGCGACCAGTTCCACGTCCGGGCGCGTGATGCGCTGGGCGAAGTCGGTGTAGTCGGTCAGGCAGATCACCGCGTGGCGGTAGCGGCCGGGCGCCATGCGGTTGATCGTGTCGACCAGCAGCGTCTCCAGGCCCCCGATGTCCAGGCGGTAGATCAGGTGCGCCACCAGCGGCGGCGGCGCGAGCACACTATGCTGCACGGCGTTCATCTCAGCGTCCCCGTGCCTTCACGAGGGCGGCATCCACCGCGCCGAAGTTCTGGGCCAGGAAGGCGCGCAGGGCGGCGCGCGCCGCATCCTGGCTGTCGGCGGCCGGGGCGGCGATCGCCACCAGCGCGCCGTCGTCGCCGCGGAACTGCAGCTTGCCCTGGGCCTGGCGCAGCTTGCCCACCACATTGCTGGTCAGGTACTGGCCGTCGACCCACATCACGTGCCAGACCACCAGCTTGCCGTCGTTGCTGTGCATGACCGCTTCGCGCAGCGCCAGGCTGCGTCCGCCGGCCTGCTCGCTGCGCAGGCTGGATGCGACCGGATGGAAGGCATCCTTGTCGCCCGCCAGGCGGTTGACGGAACTGATCAGGCCCTTCTGCTTGGTCTGGTTGCGGTAGTACAGCAGCTGCAGCTGCACCGGACGGCCGTCCGGCGCCACGTAGACGCGCTTCACGCGCGCGTCCGGCTCCATGTAATGGACTTCCCAGTCGGGGAAGCCGGCGGTTTGCGGCCAGGCCACGGCCGGCTCGGCCAAGGCAACCGGTGCCGGGTTGAGGTTGGCGCGCTCGTTGACGGTTGCAAAGGCCGGCCACATGGCGGCGACCGCGACCACCGCCACGGCCATCGGCAGCAGCGCGGCGGCCTTGCCCGGGACGGCGGCTGCCTGCACCGGCGCCGGAGCGGCCGCGGCGGCAGGCTGATCGTCCTCGCGCCAGTAGCTGCCGATCCAGAACATGATGAACATGATCACGCCGAAGAACAGCCAGCCGTAGACCAGGTGGTCGACGCCGGTGGCCAGTTCCATGCCGCTCATGTGGCCGATCATCACGATGCCGTAGGCGCGCAGCCAGTTGGCCACGATCGGCACCACGATCGACAGGCCGATGAAGACGGCGCGGCGGGTGTTCGAGCGGTAGGTCAGGTAGGCGTACAGACAGCCCAGGGTGATCGAGGAGATCAGGTAGCGGATGCCGCTGCAGGCCTCGACCACCGACCAGCTGCCGGTCGGCAGCTCGAAACGGGTGCCGTTGCGCAGCACCGGGATGCCGGTGGCCTGCACCGCCCACACGGTGAAGTCGGCCGTGTAGTTGATCAGGGGCTCGACGAAGATCTCCCCGAACGGCACGGCGAACAGCAGGAACAACAGCGGGAAGGTGAATTTCGACGCCAGGCGCGGGCCGAGCAGGGTGAGCGCGGCCAGCGGGAACATCGACACGAAGGCGTACTGCATCACCACCTGCACGTCGCCCATGCGGCCGGCGAGCCAGGCGGCGCCGGCGCCGGCGAGCAGCAGCAGGCCCGGCCACCAGGGGCGCGCCGGCAGGCGCGCGAACCAGGCGCGCTGGCGCCAGATCAGGCCGAGGCTGATCGGCAGGATCACGTAGCCGTGGGCGAAGGTCTCGGAGCTGTTCCAGATCGCGACCATCGAGGCGGCCGTCTGCCAGTACAGCAGGAATGGTGCGATCAGGGCCAGCGCGAGAGCGATGGCGGAGGCTGCCGGCATCCGGATGGGGGCGGCTGCCGGCAGCGCAGTGGCGTCGACGCCGGGTGGAGGTTTCAGGAACATTCGAGTCGCTCCCCGATGCAGGCCAGGTTGCTAGGCCAGCTGTACTTGCGTTCAACCCTGGCGCGTGCGGCCAGGCCCATGGTGTTGTCCTGGCATGCCAGCAGATTCGCCACCGCGTCGGCAAAGCCGGTCGCGTCATTGGCCAGCACCAGTTCGCGGCCCGGTTCGGCCTCGATGCCCTCGAGCGCCTGGGGCGAGACGACCACCGGGGTGGCCATCGCCATCGCCTCGAGCACCTTGTTCTGGATGCCGCGCGCGATGCGCAACGGCGCCACCGCGGCGCGCGCGTGGGCGATGTAGGGGCGCACGTCCGGCACGGTGCCGGTCACGACGATGTTCGCCTGCTTGCCCAGTTCCAGCACGGCCGGGCTTGGCCGCGCGCCGACGATGTAGAAGGTAAGGTCGGGCAAGCGCGCGCGCAGCAGCGGCATCACGTCCGCGGCAAACCACTGCACCGCATCGACGTTGGGCCAGTAGTCCATGGCGCCGGTGAACACGATGGCGCGCTCTCCCTCCTTGAAGGGAGTAGCGCCGGCGGCGTCGGGCGAGAAGTAGTCGGTGTCGACGCCATTGCTGAAGAAGCCGATGCGCGCATCGCTTTCCGGGGCCAACTGGCGAAAGAGGTCCGCCTCCGGCGCCGAGACGAACAGCGAAGCGTCGTACTCGCGCGCCACCTGGCGCTCGTAGGACAGCAGCTGGCGCGCCTCGTGGCGGTACAGCCAGCTCATGGGCCAGGATTTCTTGTCGGCGTACTGGCGCCACTTATCGGAGTCGACATCGCAGAAGTCGACCACGCGGCGCGCGTTCGGGTACTTGTCGGCGTACTGCGCCATCGCCGAGGAGAACACCAGCACGCGCTCGATCTTGTGGGCAGCCACCGTCTGGTCGACCCAGCGCTGCATGCCTGCGTCGCGGTAGTAGTCGAGCGAGAGCGAGCGGTTCTTCACCAGCGCGCCGAGGCTGCGCACGCGGGCGAGCGTGGGGTTCAGGCTGGCGAAGTGGCTGCTGGCGCACATCTTTTCCACCGTCGGCACGTGCTGCCAGTCGTCGGCGTCGTCGACAAACGTCGCTAGGTGCACCCGGTAGTCGCGCGCCAGGTGCTTGAGCAGGTGATACGAGCGGATCTTGTCGCCCTTGTTGGGCGGGTAGGGGATCCGGTGGATCAGCAGGAGCAGGTCTTCCACGTCTTATCCCAGGTTGCGCACGATGTAGGGGCCGAGGAAGTTCGCCACGGGCAGCGGCAGCTTCTTCCACATCTTGATGAAGAGCTGGTACTTCGGATTCAGCGGATTGTTGTCCGGCAGCTGGTCCGATGCGTACAGCTTGTACTCGTAGGGCAGCGGCTCGGCCGTGAAGCCCCAGTTCTTCTTGAAGTCGTAGGCGCCGGTGCCCAGCTTGCTGCGGCCGTAGTCGAAGATGCGGCAGCCACGCGCGGCGGCGGCCTGCATCAGGTTCCAGTACATGAAGTCATTGCCGGCTACTTCGCGCGCCAGGTCCATGCCGCCGCCGTAGTAGGGCACCACCTCGTCGCACCAGTAGAAGGACAGCACCGAGGCCACCAGGCGGTCGTCGCTGGTGTAGATCGAGCGCACCTCGCACTCGTCGCCGAAGGTCTGCTGCAGCAGGGCGAAGTATTTTTTCGGGAATACCGGAGTACCCAGGCGCAGCACGCTGTGGGCATAGGCCTCGAACATGCGGTCGACGTTGTCTTCCACAACGCCCTTCAGGCCCAGCTTGATCCCCTTGCGCACCATGGCGCGCTGCTTGCGCGGGATGGCGTTCAGGTTCGCCTCGTCGTCCGCGCTGATCTCCTTGCGGAAGGTGACGTAAAGCTCCTTGGTATGGAAGCTCGGATCGTCGGGGTGGGCACGCTTCATGCCGCGGTATTCGAGGTGGCCGACGGCCAGCTCGCGCGCCAGCTTGTCGGCGGCCTCGTCGAGCAGGACACGGGCGTTGTCATCGGTGGCGGCCACGCCGCCGTAGACGCAGAAGGGCATGGCGCCCAGCGAGTGGCCGAACAGGCGGCTCTTGATCTCCGCGAGCGGCAGCACGCCCTGGATCTGGCCGTCCTGCTGGACGTAGTAGAACCAGGTCTTGATGCCGAAGGATTGCTCGATCACTTTCTGCCAGCCCGAGAGGTGGAAGAAGGTGGCGTCGGGGCAGGCGCGCACGAATGCGTCCCAGCGGGCGTAGTCCTGCGGTTGCAGCAGGTGGAGCGTCTGCGGACCGGTGGCCTGGACCGGGGCGGCGCGTTTGGCCTGTGCGGCTTCGATGATCGAGTTCATGCGGTGATGCCTTTGCAGTTCTGTTCGGTGCTACTGACGGTCGAGGAAGATGCGGTCCATGCGGTCCCACGCGAAATCGCGCGCCAGCTGCTCGAGGCGGCTTTCCATGCGCTTGATGTTGACGTAGTGGCGGAAGCGCGACTTGGCGTCCAGGCCTTCGGGGCGCGGCTGGCCCGGGTCGAGTTCCCAGGGGTGGAAATAGAACAGGGCCGGCTGGCGGTCTTCGCGGTTCACCTTCTGCATCATCCAGCGCGACAGGGCGTAGGGCAGCAGGCGGAAGTAGCCGCCGCCGCCGGCCGGCAGGTTCCGGCCCAGCATGTTGACGGTGGTGACCGGCACTTCCAGCAGGCCGTCCGGGCCGTGCGGATAGAAGGCGAAACGCGGCGCGTCCGGCATGCCGTAGTGGTCGTGGGCGATCGGGTAGATGCTCGAGCTGTAGCGGTAGCCGGCTTCCTGCAGGGCCTCCAGGGCCCACAGATTGGCGTGGCCGATCGAGAAGCTCGGCGCGCGGTAGCCGATCACTTCCTGGCCGCCGATGTCTTCCAGCAGCGCTTTCGAGGAACGGATGTCGTTGTCGAACTGGGCGCGGGTCTGGTCGGAGGCGCGCAGGTGGCCGTAGCCGTGGCTGGCCAGTTCGTGGCCGGCGGCGACGATCTTCTTCACCATGCTTGGGTAGCGCTCGGCGATCCAGCCCAGGGTGAAGAAGGTGGCCTTCACGCCATGGCGTTCGTAGATCGCCAGGATGCGCTCCATGTTCGCCTCGACGCGGCATTCGCGCGTGGGCCAGGAGTCGCGGTCGATGTAGGGAGCGAAGGCCGAGACCTGGAAGTAGTCCTCGACGTCGCAGGTCATGGCGTTCTTGATGCGCTCGCCGGGAGCGGGCACGGGGCGCGGAGCAGGGGCGTAGAGTTTCATTCCTGGTTGTCCATGTGCTGAGCGGCCGCGCCCTGGGGCGTGGCGACGATTTTTTTCAGGATCGACAGTACCGAGACGATCGACTTCTCGAGTCGCATCATGCGTTCGTCGAGGATTTCGACGCTGGCGGCCCTGCGCTCGCCGCTGCGCTGGTCCAGCGAGCGCAGTTCACCCGGCAGCGCGGCCGGATCCGGCTCGCCCACGGCGTCCGGCAGCTCGAATTCTTCCGAGATGTCGCGCACCACCGTGTTGATGTCGGCTTCGCCGAAGGCGTGCAGCTCTTCCAGGTAGCCCATCAGGAGCACCCGGTCCATCAGGGTATTGGTCTTGCGCGGGATGCCGCCGCTGTAGGCATAGACGGCGGCGTAGGCGCCATCGTCGAAAGACGGGTCGCCCTTCCAGCCGACCGTGGCCAGGCGGTGTTCGACGTAGGCGCGGGTTTCCTGCGCATCCATCGGGCCCAGGTGGTAGCTGGCGATCACGCGCTGGCGCAGCTGCTGCATGCCGGGGCTGTGCAGGGTGGCGCGGAATTCCGGCTGGCCGAGCAGGAAGGTCTGCAGCAGCGAGCGGTCGTCGGTCTGGAAGTTCGACAGCATGCGCAGTTCCTCGACCGTGCGCGCGTTCAGGTTCTGGGCTTCGTCGATGACGAGCAGGGCGCGCTTGCCCTGGCGGTCGACGCCGCGCAGGAACTGTTCGAGGCGGTTGAGCAGCTCGGCCTTGCTGGCGCCTTCGAAGGGCAGGCCGAAGGCGGAGACCACCATGCGCAGCGTGTCTTCCGGATCGAGGCTGGTGTTGACGATGTGGGCGGCCACGATCTGGTCGGTCGGGATTTTATTCAGCAGGTTGCGCACCAGCGTGGTCTTGCCGGCGCCGACTTCGCCCGTGATGACGATGAAGCCTTCGCCCTGCGACAGGCCGTACTCGAGGTAGGCCATGGCGCGCTTGTGGCCCTTGGAGCCGAAGAAGAAGTGGGGGTCCGGGCGGAGCTGGAAGGGCTTGGCGGACAGTCCGTAGTAGGTTTCGTACATCGTGCTCGGTCCTGCTTAGAGCTGCATGAAAAGGGTTGCCGCAAGGGCGTTCTCGGTATAGCTGCGCAGCGTGAGGCTGCCGTTGCCCTCGGTGTCGCCGCTGCGCCGGCGCAGCTCGAGCGAGCCGGTCAGGGTGCGGCCAATCTTGGTATTGAAAGCCAGGCGCAGCAGGCGCTGGCGGCTTTCGACTCCGGTGCCGAGCGATTCGCTGCGGCTGAGATCCGCGCTGCCCACCAGGCTCGAGCGCTGGCTCAGGCGATAGGTCGCCGTGGCGCTGGCGCCGTACTGACGCACATTGTTGTTGAGCGAGGCAAGCTGGCCGCCGAGCAGGGCGCTGTCGGTTTCCTGGCTCGACAGGGCGATGCGTTCGTTGCCGTACGCGCTCAGGATGGCGTTGCTGCGCAGGCCCCGGAAGGCGGCCGAGCCTTGCAGCTGCTTCTGGCGCATGTAACGGTTGGTCAGGTAGTTGACGCTGTCGGCCAGGCTGGGCGGCAGGCCGGTGGCCTGGATATAGGCTTCCACGGCTTGCCGGCGCTGCACCGGGTCCGGGATCGACGTCAGGAACAGGCGGTCGAGCAAGGCGGCGGTATCGACGGCCGACGGCAGCGTGAATTGCGAGCGGCTGTTGGTGATCGCGTCGCTGTAGCTGAGAAGCCAGACCGACTTCCGGCTGCGTATATTGGCCATCAGCGAGCCCGTCGTGCCATAGAAGTGGCGGCCGATCGACGCCTCGATCGTGGTGCGCTGGGACGGGGTCCATGAGAAACCGGTGGACCAGTTGCGGCCCGCGGTCCGTCCTCCGAGAGCCTGGTAGTCGTAACGGTCGTAGCCGACGTTCGCGGTGAGCGCGAATGAATGCAGGAGCTGGTAGCGCAGCCGGCCGCTGACGTTCTCGGTCGAGGACTCGCCGGCGAATTCCTGCTCCAGGTCCTGGCGGTTGTAGTTCACACCCCACCCGAGCTTGCCGGCGCCCGGCAGGCTGTCGAGGCTCGCGGTGACGGTATCGGCCAGGCTGTCGCCGAAGCGGCTGCGCTGGTCGCTTTCGACCGAGTCCCGGGTATAGCGCAGCGTGGCGCGCGCGCTGTGGCCGAGCTTTTGCGTCAGGTAGGGGCTGATGCGCCAGGTCCTGACCTCGGTGCTGTTCAGGTCCGAATAGGGCCGTTCCTCCGCCCGCGGGCCGAAGGCCGACGTGCTTTGTCGGCTGCGGCCGGCGTTGGCGTCGATGTACAGCAGGTCTTCGGCCAGGATGCCGCGCAGGTCGGCGCCGTACTGGGCGAAGTTGTCGCTGCGGTTGCGCTTCGATGCTTCTTTCAGGTAGAAGAACTGGCGGAAGGAGCCTGTTGCCGACACCTGCAGGCGGCGGCTGTTATGCGCCAGGGAGAACCCGGGTGTGACTTCGGAAATCAGGTCGCTGTGCTTGTCGCTCCCGCTGCGCAGGTCGACGTTGTCGGTATAGGTTTCGACGATGTTCAGCGACGGCGTGAAACGCCAGTCCGCCCAGCACGCGGGAGCCGCGAGCAGGGAGGCGAGCGCCGCGGCGAGCGGCGCGAGGCGCAGCGTCCGTCGCTCAACCGTAGTGGTAATCATACGTCTCTTCGATGCCAGGAATGTCCCTGGTCTTGTTGTAGATGAGATTGACGTTGTTGAAGCCTTCCAGCTTGTGCAGGGCTTCCTTGACGGCGTGCTGGGTCGTGGTCTGCGCCTCGACCACCACCACGATCTGGCCCATGTGGCTGGCCAGCACCCGCGATTCGCTGGTCAGCAGCAGCGGCGGCGAATCGAAGATCACGACCCGGTCCGGATAGCGGTTGGCGATTTCGGTGACCAGGCTGCTCATCGTCGAACTCGCCAGCAGTTCGGTGGCGCGCGGGGTGCTGGTGCCGGCCGGCAGGATCGACAGTGTGTCGACATTGGTGCGCAGCAAGACGTCGGACAGGTCGAGCTTGTCGTCCACCAGGATGTCCATCAGGCCGCGCTGGGCGGGCAGGCCGAGGGTGCGCAGCACCGAGGGACGGGCGACGTCGGCGTCGACCAGCAGCACCGTATGGTCGAGTTCCATCGCGATGCTCATTGCCAGGTTGATGGCGCAATAGGTCTTGCCTTCGCCCGGCAGCGAGCTGGTGATCATGATCAGGTTCGGCGGCATCTCGCCTTCGGCGCGCTCGCCGAAAGCGCGTTTGAGCAGCGGGCGCTTGATGATGCGGAATTCCTCGAGCAGGGTGGTGCGTCCGCCGGCGGCGGTGACCATGCCCATGTCGCGCATCTTCGCCAGGTCGAGGTCGACCATGCGCGGATTGGCGCGGGCGCCGCCCGCCGCGGGGGCGGCAGGGGCGGCGACGTCCGGGGCGGCGGTGTGGGCGCTGGCGGGGGCCGCGACGGCCACGGGCGCTTCCAGCACGGCGACCGGCTCACGATCCGACAGTGCCAGCGATGCATCGGCGCTGTCGGCCGGGACGGTGACGGTGACGGGGACAGCCACGGCGTTGCTACGCTGGCGGTCGATGCGGCTTGCTGCTTTTTCGATAATGCTCACGTTGACTCCTTGGGTGCGGCGCTTACAGCGACGGACGCACGAGAATGGCGGCGACACCGGCGCCATAGGTGCCGAACAGCACCAGCACCGAGGCGGCGAGCGCCATCAGGCGGCGCTTGCGGCGCACGGTCTGGCCGGCGGTCCAGTTCATGCTGATCGAGCCCAGGATCGGGACCTCGGTGGCCTCGCGCAGGGCGGCCTGGCTCAGGAAGGTCGGGCGCAGCTGGCTCATCAGGAAGGCGCCGGCCAGGCCGGCGAACAGGGCGGCGGCGAACACGGCCGAGAACAGCAGCATGCGGTTCGGGCCCGATGGCAGCGCCGGCGCGGTTGGTGGATCGACCACGCGGAAGGTCAGCATGTCCGTGGCCGAGGACAGGTCGCCCGACAGCTTGGCCGACTCGCGGCTGGCCACCAGCTTCTGGTAGTTCTCGCGGTTGACCTGGTAGTCGCGGTTCAGCTGGGCCAGCTGGGCTTCGATTTCCGGCACTTCCGCGCTCTGCGAGCGCAGGCGGGTCAGGCGCGACGAGTATTCCGCGACACGCGCCTGCAGTGAGGCCACGCGCGCTTCGGCCTCGGACAGCGAGAACTGCAGTTGCTGCTGCATCGGGCTCAGGCTGGCGCCGGTATCGACTGCCGTGCGCGGACGCTTGCTTTCCTCTGCCTTGCGTGCCTGCAGCTGTTCCAGCAGGCGGCGGTTGGCGATGATGTCCGGATGCTGCTCGGTATATTGCAGGCGCAGGGCGTCGAGGTTCTTGGTGGCGGTGGTGATGCGCGACTCGAGTTCCGGATCGATCGGGGCCGGCGCGGCGCGTTCGCCCGGCGCCGCCGGGATGCCCGCGACCTGGCGGCGGATGGCATTGCGGGCCTGCTCGGCTTCGGCCAGTTCCAGGCGCGCCTGGCTCAGGGCTTCATTGGTGCCGTTCACGCGCGAACTGAAGTCCGCGCCTTCGCTCGGCAGCATGCCCATATTGCGGATCTTGAATTCCTTCAGCGAGTTCTCGGCAGCAGCCAGCTTTTCCTCGTAGTTGCGGATCTGGTCGTCGATGAACTGGACCGCCTTTTCGGAATCCTGCTTCTTGCCGCCGAAGCTGCCTTCGACGAAGATGGTGAGGAAGGCCTGCACCACGTCCTTGCCCTGCTGGGCGCTCGGCCCGGTATAGCTGATGGTGTAGATGTCGTCGCGTTCCGTGCCGGCGATCTTGATCTGCGACGTCAGTTTCTCCACCATGGCCTCGTGTTCCTTGGGGGTGGAGGCCTTGACGTCGAGGTCGACCATGCGCATCACCCGCTCCACGTTCGGGCGGCTGATCAGCGTGCGGCGCATGAACATGACCTGCTGGTCCAGGTTCGGCATCATGGTCATGCCGGACAGCAGGGGTTTCAGGATGCTCTGGGTATCGACGTAAACCCGGGCCGAGGCCTCGTACTGATTGGGGAGCTTGAGGACGACCGCCCAGCCGCACAAGGCGACGATCCAGGTGATCACGACCGCATGCCAGCGATATTTGCCGATCGCCTTCAGGAAATTCAGGACCAGCGCTGTCAGTTCTGCCATCTTGTCAATCTCACATCAACGTCCGGAAAACCCGGACTCAACAATCATTAAACGTGTTGCATGATCGCTTGTACATCAAGCAATTGCAATTGCGCCTCGGAAAATTTGCCGCTTTCTTTACTAAATGAACCTAGTTTGCAACACAAATTCCGCCAAGCAAGACATCTCGTGCTCAAAAACCTGGCGATTTCAGCATAAAATTGCATTCTCGCAAATAAAAGTTCCTATTGAAGATTGCATTATTTTAACTTTTTCTTGTCCTGTTGTGTCTCGGAAGAGCGCCACAGGCCGACATGAACTTTGTTATTGTAGTGTTGATCAACCGAAATAGCTTGCACGATTGATTGCAAATCGAACACGTTCTTTACACGGACAATGTGATATGACGATGACAAGAAAGCGCCGCTTGCTGGCCTGCTCCTGCCTGCTGCCGGCGCTGCTGTTCGCGCCCCTGGCGCCGGCCCGGGCCGAGCTGACGAAGACGATTCCCCTGGTGAAGCGCTCGGTGGTCGGGATCGGTACCGAACTGCGCACCCGCAGCCCCGCGATCGCCTTCTTCGGCACCGGCTTCGTGGTGGGCGATGGCCGGAGCGTGGTTACCAATGCCCACGTGGTGCCGCCGGCGAGCGACGGGGCGGGCAAGGAAACCTTGGGCATCGTGATGCGCGAACGCAACGGCGTCGCCTTCCGGCCTGCGCGCCTGGTCGCAATCGACCGCGAGCATGACCTTGCCCACCTGCGAATCGAGGGCGAAGCGCTGCCGGTCCTCCAGCTCGGCGAGCCGGAGCAGGTAGTGGAAGGCGCGGCGCTGGCCTTTACCGGTTTCCCGCTCGGCATGGTGCTGGGCCTGCATCCGGCCACCCACCGCGCCACCCTGGCCGCGATCACGCCGATCGTCATGCCCTCGCTCAGCTCGCGCAAGCTGGACGCGCGCGCCATCACCCAGCTGGCGCGCTCCGGCTTCGACATCTACCAGCTCGACGGCACGGCCTATCCGGGCAACAGCGGCAGCCCGGTCTACGACCCGGACACCGGCGTGGTCCAGGCGGTGATCAATATGGTGTTCGTGAAGGGGCTCAAGGAAACGGCGATCAGTGCCCCCAGTGGCATCACCTATGCCATTCCGGTGCGCTACGTCCACGCATTATTGCAACAGAAGTGAGCACCGCACGCGATACACGTCTTTTAAGGAAATAGTCGTTATACAATACAACTCGGCCATTCATGGTAAAACAACAATTTTGAAGCTGTCGGAAGGGATTTGTGAGCATGAAGAAGATGATGAAACAGCTTGCGCTGATGCTGGTTGCCGGGCTGGCCCTGGCCGGCTGCGCCACGCCCACGCCACCGAGCGCTGCGGCGCTGGCGCCGGTCAATGCGGATTACCTGATCGGGCCGGGCGACAACGTGACGGTCACGGTCTGGCGCAATCCGGAGGTGTCGAGCTCGGTACCGGTCCGCCCGGACGGCAAGATCACGACTCCCCTGGTCGAAGACCTGCCGGCTGCCGGCAAGACCTCGACCCAGCTGGCGCGCGACATCGAGCAGGCGCTGGCGAAATTCATCCAGCAGCCGGTGGTCACCGTCATCGTCACCAACTTCGTGGGCAACTACGGCGACCAGATCCGCGTGATCGGCCAGGCAGCCCGTCCGCAGGCCCTGCCTTACCGTCGTGACATGTCGCTGATGGATGTCCTGATCACCGTCGGCGGCATCACGGAATTTGCAGCCGGCAACAAGGCCAGCATCATCCGCAACGTCGACGGCAAGCAGGAAAAGCTGAACGTGCGCCTGGATGACCTGATCCGTGGCGGCGATATCTCGGCCAATATGCCGGTGCGACCGGGCGACGTGCTCATCATTCCGGAAAGCTTCTTCTAAGGGGGGAATGCAGGGACGCTGTCGGCAATTCTTACAACACCATTAGCTTGCCCAAACGGTAAAAGGCTAAGCTTTTGATTTAGAATGAGAAATAAACGGCGTCTGCATTTGGCATAAAAATTGCTTTGCGTCATTTGTCGTTTCCCTGCCTTCATTCCGCCTCATGAAAGAACCGATCGTGACTCCTCAAGACCATCGCGCCCCTGAAACGCCAGTTTCCAGCGAACTGCCTGCTGCGCAAGCAATCGGCAGCAAGGGCGCCGCGCGCCGGCGCTTCGCCCGGACCGGTCTTGCCGGCGGCGTCATCATGACCCTGGTCAGCAAGCCGGGAATGGCGATGACCTGCACCACCGCCTCGGGCTTTGCCTCCGGACCGAACGCGAGCATTTCTCCGGGCACCTCGTGCAGCGGCCGATCGCCCGGCTACTGGTCCAAGTGGACAGGGGAGTGGAAGCGGGCTGGCCTGAACACGGATGCGAAGTTCGGCAAGATTTTTACATGTGGCAGCAACTTCACGTCGAAGCTGGCGCCGCAGACCCTGCTCGAGGTCGTCGACCAGTCCCTGGGACCCAAGCACGTCGACAAGGACAATGTGGCGCGCCACCTGGTGGCGGCGCTGCTGAACGCGCGTACCGGCAAGGTGCCGCAGCTGCCCGAGCGCGAGGTGATGGAGATCTGGGACAGCTATGCCCGGACCCAAACCTATACGCCCAAAAAAGACGTTGTATGGAACGGTGCTGACATCGTCATCTATCTGAAGAGCACGATGATGTAAGGATCGCACGTGTTGCAAGCATTCCGGGGCGCCTGGCGCCTGGTCCCCGGCCAGGCTCTGCTGCATTGCGGCGCAGACGACGAACACCTCGTTTTCAATAATCTGTCGGGTGATACCCATCTGCTCGATACGCCGGCCATGAAGGTCTTGCGAGCGCTGCAGGCCGGCCCCCTGACGCCGGCGGACCTGCATGGCCTGTGCGGTGAAACGGACGAGCCGGAGGATATCGATGCACTGCTGGCCGAACTGCAGCACCTGATGCTGGTGCAGCCTGCATGAATGTCGGCAGTCTGTCCTACCGCGCCTTGTGCGAGCGCCTGGCCGGCCCCGGCCTGCGCCTGGCCACCGGGCCTTTCGTCGCCAGCGTGCGCAGCCCCTTGCCGGCGGTGGCGGAAGGCATCGCCCTGCTGTACGGGGACTACCCCTTGGCCGACCCGGCCGGCTTCGCCGATTTCCACCTGAACCTGCGCCCCTCCGGCGGCCTGCGGCGCTGGCTGCGTCCCCAGGCGCGCTTCGACCTCGACGGCGTGGCGCCCTTCCTGCCCCTGCCCGCGGACCATGCCTTCTCGCTGTTCGAATGGGCGCTGAACTGGTGCGTCTCGAGCCGCGCCCACTATTACCTGATCCTCCATGCCGCGGTCGTGGAAAAGAACGGCCGGGCGGCGATCCTGCCGGCGCCTTCCGGTTCCGGCAAGAGCACGCTGTGCGCCGCCCTGGTCTGCCGCGGCTGGCGCCTGCTGTCGGACGAACTGGCGCTGATCTCGACGGCGAGCGGCGAACTGACGCCGTTGCCGCGTCCGGTCAGCCTGAAGAACGCGTCGATCGGACTGATCAAGGAGTTCGCGGACGATCCGGTCTTCAGCCGGCCCTCGGTCGATACCGCCAAGGGCACGATCGCGCACCTGAAGGCGCCCCTGGACAGCGTGCGGCGCGCCGCGGAAACGGCGCGGCCCGGCTGGGTCATCTTCCCGCGCTACCAGCCGGACGCCGCGCCCCGCCTGGAAGCGCTCGCCTCCACGCGCGCCTTCCTGCGCATCGCCGAGAACGCGTTCAACTACAGCCTGCTCGGTGGACAAGGCTTCGCGAGTGTCGCCCGCCTCGTCGATGCCGCACCTGCCTACGATTTCACCTACAGCGCGCTGGACGATGCAGTGGCGGCCTTCGACCGCCTGGCAGGGGAGGGCGCATGAAGGGCGTGCCGCTCCTGCTCGCCGTGCTGCGCGAACCGCAGCGCCTGGCTGCACTCGCGCCGGCCGACTGGGACCTCCTGCTGCGCCAGGCCACAGCAGCCAGGCTGGCCTTCACGCTCTACCTGATGGCGGACGAGCACGGGCTGCTGGACGCCGTGCCGGCGCGGCCCCGAGCCCACCTGGCGTGGGCCGCCGTGAGCGGCCGGCGCCACCACCAGGCCGCGCAGTTCGAAGCCAGGCAGATCGCGGATGCCCTGGCGCGCACCGGCATTCCGCTGATCCTGCTCAAGGGGTCGGCCTACCTGATGGCCGGCTTGGCCGCCTCGCGCGGACGCCTGTTTTCCGACATCGACATCCTGGTCCCGCGGGCGCGCCTGGACGAGGTGGAGGCGGCGCTGATGCTGGCCGGCTGGAAGGTGACGGCGCTCGATGCCTACGACCAGCGCTATTACCGCGACTGGATGCATGAGCTGCCGCCCATGCAGCATATGCAGCGGGGCAATACCATCGACGTGCACCACGCCATCCTGCCGCTCACGGCGCGCGTCCGCCCCGATCCGGAGAAGCTGCGCACCGCCGCCGTGGCCTTGCCAGGCCTTCCCGGCTGGCATGCGCTGGCGCCGGCCGACATGGTGCTGCACAGCGCCACCCACCTGTTCCATGACGGCGAGTTCGACAAGGGCCTGCGCGACCTGCTCGACATCCACCGCCTTCTGCAGCATTTCGGCGCCGAGCCGGGATTCTGGGAGGCGCTGCCGGCGCGCGCACGCGAGCTGGAGCTGGCCCGTCCACTCTTCTATGCGCTGCGCTACAGCCGGCGCCTGTTCGGCACCGCCATTCCCCCGCAGGTCCTGGCGGCGGCGGGCCAGGGCCGGCCCAATCCGGTTCTGCTGCGGCTGATGGATGCCTTGTTCGAGCGCGCCCTGCAGCCCGACCATGAGAGCTGCGCCGACCGCTTCACGGCCTGCGCGCGCTTTGTCCTGTACGTGCGCGGCAACTGGTTGCGCATGCCGCCCCTGATGCTTGCCCGGCACCTGTTTCACAAGGCATTCATTTCGCCGCGCTCGGCGCACGCGCAGGGTCGATAGCGCAACGGGATTGCATAAGATTCAAGAGTTGTGTTGAAATCAACATACTCCATCCTGGCCGACGCCCGAGGTATGCATGCAAGCAGCGCACATTCCCCTGAACCGTTTGCAGGCTCTACGGCAATTCCTGGCAGACGAGACGCCGGATCGGGAACTGGACCGGCAGGTCAGGCACGTGGCCGGGCTGGTCGGCGCCGCCAGCTGTTCGGTCATGCTGCTGGGCAGCCCGGGCGAAGGCGATGCTCCCATGAGCATCCAGGCCCATCACGGCCCCTTGCCTGACGCGGCGCTGCAGGCGGCGATCCGGCGCGGCGAAGGCATTTCAGGACGCGTGCTCGCCAAGGGCAGTGCGGTGCTGGTGGACGATATCGCGCAGTCCGAGTTTGCCGCACTTGCAAGACGCGGGACGGCGCTCGGCGCCAGCCTCATGAGTGCGCCGATCCGGGTCGAGGGCCGGGTCGCCGGCGTCATCAATGCCGCCAATGGCAGCGGGACGGCGCCTTTCGACGAAGCGGCGCTGTGCCTGCTCGAAGTGGCTGCTGCCTTCATCGGGAAATCCCTGCAGCTGAGTCAGTTGCGGCACCTGCTCGATTCCCGCTTCGCGCAGCTGGCGCTGTTGCAGGAGCGCGCGCCGGATGCCGATGGGGACCGCTTGTCTTACCGTAACCCCGAAGAGGTGGCCAGGATCCTGGCTCGTTCCCTGTTTCGGGAAATGACGCGCGCCGGTTTCGGATCGGCGCACATCGTCGCGGCCGCGTCCGAACTGATCGGCCAGCTGCATCAAGATATCCAACAGGAAAAAATCAAGGACAAGCGGCTTGAACTCTGACAAGCTTTTTTGGGACATGTCGGAATTCTTTACACTTGCTTGTAATATTGATAAGAACCTTATGGTGACTGCATTGTGATTATTGCCACCATCCGAGGGGGTAGAACGATACACGCGTAGTGGTTATGATAGAAAGAAATGTTGCCTGTATTAATTTATTGATACGCTGGAATACCGAATGCTATGATATAAGGCAGACCCGACTGCGGCATGCCCTGTCCATCCGCCTGGAGAATACCGATGATCGATACCGTAGTGACAGAAGAAGTCGGCCACAGCAGTACGGCTGACCGCGGCAGCGAGTCGTATTCGCCCAATATCGTCGATGTGGCCATCAATGAAAGTGTGTTTGGCATCCGCGCGGCTGACGTCGACGAACACCGCAACTCGGCCAGTATGCTCATCAGCAAGATGTACACCTGGCGTGGCTATACCGGCAATCACACTGTAGGTAAAGATCCAAACCGCATCACGCTGACGGCCACCAGCAAGGGGGAGGTGATTGGGACACTGAGCCTGAACCTGGACTCCGATGTCGGCTTGTTGTGTGACCAGGTATTCAAGGACCACATCGATCCCTACCGCGCCAATGGCGGCAAGGTATGCGAGCTTATCAAGCTGGCGATCGATCCTGGCGTGAAGTCCAAGGCGGTGCTGGGGGCCCTGTTCCATGTGGCCTTCATCTATGCCCGCGACCTGCACGGCTGCAGCGACATCTTCATCGAAGTCAACCCGCGTCACCGCCGTTTTTATGAGGCGATGCTGGACTTCGTGGTGGAATGCGAATCGCGCCCGAACCCCCGGGTCGACGCGCCGGCGGTCCTGCTCCGCGGCAATACCGCCCTGGGCACCCGCCGTATCGCCGAGGTGGCGGGGCAGGGCGACCACGCAGTCGGCGACCGCTCGCTTTTCCCCTATTTCTTCTCTCCGCGCGAAGAGGCCGGCATCATCGCCCGTCTGAAGCGTATCGGCTGAGCCCGCGCCCCCTTGCGGAGGGGGAGCTGGCCCACATCACTTGCCTGGTCTGCAGGAAGCACCTATATTCGCTGCTTCAGTTGTCCACGCTCTATTTCCACTAACAAGGACCGTCCATGACCATCGGTAAGACCCGCGACGAAATCGCCGAAGCCTATTCCTCCGAGCCATGGTGGTACGACATACGTGGCTTCTTCATCCTCACCTTCGCCTACAACAGCACGATCGGCACCCAGATGCGCTTCTTCGGCCCGAATTTCGGTCCCGATCACCTGGAAGTGGCCTGCGGCACCGGCACCCTGCTGGAAATGATCCTCAACTGGCGCCGCCGCCGCAAGCTGCCGAAGGTGAACGTGGTGGGCATCGACTATGCGCCGTCGATGCTGGCGGGCGCGAAGAAGCGTTTTGCCAAGGACCCGCAGGTCAAGGTGCAGCATGCCGACGCGGCCGACCTGCCTTTCCCGGACAACCATTTCGACACGGCCAACATCGCCAACTCGATCCACTGCTTCCCGACCGTCGACGGGGCGCTGCGCGACATCCGGCGCGTGCTCAAACCAGGCGGTACGCTGGCGGCCAATGTGCTGCTCTACCCGAGCGGTTTCGCCCCGCTGCGCTGGGCGGCGCAGAAGATCAACGATTGGGGCATTAAAAAGGGCATTTTGTACAGCCCTTTCCGCGAGGAAGACATCCGCCGCAAGATGCTCGACGCCGGCTATGAGATCGCGTCCGAGTTCAAATCGGGCAACACCTGGAATGTGGTTGCGCGTAAACCTCTTTCTTGACAGCCACATACGGCTGTCGGCGTTTTTTACACTTGAATTGTTGATTCTTCTCAAAACTTGCTAAGTGATTGATTTTAAAGGAGGGTAATGTGCTGGCACGGGCCTTGCTAGTATTGTCGTGCAAGGTTCAGACTAACCAGGAGATCAAAGATGAAAGCACTGTTTTCGAAGAAGGTCGTCGCATCGGCAATCGCCGCAATCTCGATGTTTGCCGGCGCCAGCGCGCACGCGGACGTGTTCAACCAGTTCGTCGTGAAGCCGACCGGTCCGTTCGTGACCGCTCCGTTCACCGCTGACCGCATCACCGGCGGCTATGCGGAAATCGCCACCTTCACCCCGACCAGCGCCACCGGCGGCACCTTCCAGGTCTCGCTGCGCTGGGTCGCCGGCCAGTTCATCAACAACAGCGGCTCGGACGATCCGGACGAGCTGCCGGCACTGACCACCGGTCTGGGCTTCGACTACGGTCTGTACGCCCTGTACACCGCGTCGGGCACGTTCACCACCGGCCCGAACGGCCGCGCGACCTTCAGTTTTGCTGAAGGCACCGGTAGCCTGTCGGTGTACCTCGACGACAACGTCAACACCACCTTCACGGCTCCTGCCACCGGCGCAACCGCCTACGGCCGCAACAACGCCGGCGACGACATCCTGCTGGCGACCGGCAATCCGCTGGCTGGCCAGGGCAACCTGGACCCGACCCTGAGCACCTGCTCGGGCGGCTCCGGCCAGGGCATCAACTGCGGCAGCTTCGGTTCGACCACCAGCTTCGAACTGACCGCAGCCGGCATGAACTTCTTCGTCGACCCGAGCCCGTTCTACAACCTGTCGTTCCAGTCGGGTCAGCTGAACCGCTTCACCCCGACCGGCACCCAGTCGATCAACGGCTCGCTGGACGTGGTCTTCGGTAACGAAGTGCCGGAGCCGGCATCGGTCGGCCTGCTGGGTCTGGGCCTGCTGGGTCTGGGCGCCGCACGTCGCCGCAAGCAAGCCAAGTAATCCCGCATGCCAGGATCCGGTTCGCCGGATCCTCGAAAAAAAATCCACTGTATTTCAGTGGATTTTTTTTTGCGATCCTCGTTTATTTGAACTTGCTGGCGAACTGGCGTTTGCCGATGGCGATTGCCAGCCGCTGGATCGGATGGCGGTTGCCGCCGGGACGCCAGGTTCGCTTGAGCTTGTTGCGATAGGCGTCGAATTGCATGCCGTGAGGCGCAGCCAGTACCTCTCCGCGGCCGAGGAGGATCTTCAGCGCCTCGGTGCCGATGATGCCGGCGCAAAGCTGGCAGGCCATGAAGGTGGACGGGCCACGCTGCTCGTCGAAATTCACCGACTCCGGCACCACCAGATAGGAGCGGTGCAAGCCGGCCGGCGCAAGACCGATCGCGAAGCGGATCGCCTTGTCGATGTCCGGCAGGTCGCCCCACTGGAAGTATTCTTCGAAGGTCATCTTCCCCGGCATGAAGTTCAGCAGGGCGGCCCCCATGCCCAGCGGCGCGGCGGTGGTGGCCGGCACGCCCAGTTGCGCGCAGCGCGCGAAGGTGTGGCGGCGCGCATCGAAGGCGAAGAAATCGAGGCCGTCGACATACAGGTTTGCGTCGCCCAGGAAGGCGTCCAGGTTCCGTTCATCGACGCCATCCGGGAAAACCCGGATATCGACCTCAGGATTGATGTCGCGCGCCATGCGGGCCAGTACCTCGGCCTTCGGCTGGCCGAGCGTCGACATCATTGCGCCGACCTGGCGGTTGAAGTTCGGTATGTCGAAGGTATCGAAATCGGCGATATTGAATTTCGAGACGCCGAGGCGCACCAGTGTCAATAAATGGACGCCGCCGACGCCGCCGATGCCGGCAATGGCGACGCGTTTGCCGCGCAAGACTTGCTGTTCTTCCGGGGTGAGCCAGCCGATATTGCGCGCAAACGCCTGCTCGTAGCGAAACGGGTTGTTCATCGATGGGATGCAAACAGGTGAAGGACAACTGGTGGTGCTGGTCCGGGGCCCGATGAACGGATCATCGGCACGGCCTCGTTGCGCTATCTGGAAGCGTTCTGCTCGTCCATTCGCAACAGGCGGTTGATGATACCGCGTTCCTCGCGAGGCGAAAAGAAATAAGGGTAGAGCGAACGCTCTGCACTGCCGGCGGGGGAGTCGAAGGTGCCGCCGTAACGCTCTACCTGCTCGCCGACATACTCGAGCGTCAGGTGCATCAGGTAGGCGGGCGCATTCACGCGCGGATTGATCTTCAATTCGCCCTGCTGGCGAAAACCGAGCATGCGTTCATAGAAACGGCGGTGGCGAGGATTGATCTCGATCACGACGTCGGTGCAGTCGTAGAGGTCGCGCGCATAGATCAGCGCCAGGTGAAATACGTTGGCCAGCGGGATGCGCGAACGCTCGGACAGGTCGAAGGCCAGCTTGGTGCACTCGCATAGGCGCGCGCCGCGGGCGCGGTGCTCGTCCAGGATATCCTTGAACAGTTCGTCGGCCATCAGGCCGCGCTCGGAATCGATGCCGATCGTGACGGTGCCCACCACGTCGCCACGGTCGGTCGCGGTGAGGGTGACGCGGTTGCTCTCGTCGAGAACATGACGCGTGCCGGTGCCTGCATACCCGCGACGGGCATACATCCGTTTCACCAGCATGCTGGCCGAGTTTCGGCCTTCGGCAGTATCGGTGAGACGAATTCCGTACGAATCGTCATTCACGATAAATGTCCTCGAAAGATGAGGCTGCCATAGTAACGCGATCGAAGCAGTTTGCGCGTTCGCTAGGGAAGCAGCCAATTAAGCCCGGCCGGGAGGAAGCGCAGGAATACACTGTCCCCGTGCCGAAATGATGGCAAGGGAGATTTCAGGTGGTCGCCGGGTTTTGGCTTGCCATGTCCTTACATTGAGGCATGGCTTGTGCGTCGGTTTCCGCAGCCTCTTCCTTGGAGGCATTTTCGCTGCAATGCCAGCATTGCAGCGAAATGGAAACTCGACAGTTTGGTATCAATATATTATCGAATTACAGTGTCTTGAGCAATGCGCGCGCGGCTTCGATGTCATTGAATGGCGTATTTTGTGCGAGCGCCTTGTCGATTTCTCGGCGAGCCCCCTGTTTGTCGCCGGATTTATGCAGGGCGACACCGAGGTGATAGCGGATTTCCGGTGACGCCGGCGCTTTTTCCGCAGCTTTTTGCAAGAGCGGCACGGCGCGCGCGGTATCGCCCTTCTCCACCAGCAGCCAGCCGAGGGTATCCATGACGCCCGGGTTGTCGCCGGCCAGCTTGAATGCCTGCTCGGCGGTCGCCAGCGCGCGAGGATCCTTCTCCTGCTGGTAGGCCCAGGCCAAATTGTTCAGCACGAGCGGGCTGTTCGGCGCGGTCTTGAGCGCGCGTTCCAGCACCGAGATCGCCGGCTTGTATTCCTTGCTGGCCAGGTTGGTTTCCGCAACCATCAGGGCCACGCGCACGTCCTCCGGATGCTGGGCCAGCCATTGGGCGCCGCGCGTTTTGACTTCCTTGGTCTTGCCGGCCATGCCGAGGGCCTGCAGGGTCTTGGCGAACACCTCTGGCGACGCGCCCAGCGACTGGGCTTTCTCGAAGGCTTGCGCGGCCAGGGCCGGCTTCTGCTGCGCCAGCAACACGTCGCCCTCGAGCATGTAGCCGACCGGCGCTTTCGGATCGAGCTTCTGCACGTCGCGTGCAATCTGCAGGGCTTGCTCGCCGCGGCCGGCGCGGATCGCCGCTTCGATTTGAGCCAGGCGGGCCGGGATGAAGTTCGGCTGCAGGTCCACGGCGCGTCGCAGATGCGTTGCGGCCGAGGCATCGTTCTTCATGACTTGATAGACGCCGGCGAGCCGCATCTGGGCCAGTGCCGATTTCGGCATCAGCGCCGCCAGCTTGCCGTAGGTGTCGAGAGCGCCGGCGGTATCCTTGGTCGCCATCTGGGCCTGGCCCAGCAATTCCAGTACGGCGGTATTCGTCGGATTGGCAGGCTGAAGTTTGCGCGCCAGGGTCAGCGCCTTCTGTGCCTGGTTGCTGCGCAAGTAGTGCATGCCGAGGTTGGTCGCCGGCGGCACCGCATCCGGATTGACGTTGCTGGCTTTCTCGAGCCAGGTGGTGGCTTCTTCAGGACGCTTCTGCGCCAGGGCCAGCTCGGCCAGCGCGGTCATTGCTTCGATGTTGTTCTTGTCTTTTTCCAGCACTTTCAGGAAGCGCCCCTTCGCTGCCTCCGGCTGTTTTTCCATCAGGTCCAGGCGCGCCAGGTTGGCGACCGCCGCCAGGAAGGTCGGCTGCAGCGCCACCGCCTTGTCGAAGGCGGCGCGCGCCTTCGCGGCGTCGCCCTTGGCCTGCAGGACGATGCCCTTCAGGTTGTGAACCTGCGGGTTGTCCGGCTGGCGCTGCTCCATTCCGTCGATCGTCGCCAGCGCCTTGTCAAACTGCTTCATGCCCATCTGGGTCTGGACCAGGGCGATGCTGGCTTCGGCCGATCTTGGATCGAGCGAGGTCGCCGTCTCGAGTTCCTTGAGTCCGCGTGCCTGGTCGCCCTGGGCCAGTTTCGACAGGCCGAGCGAGGTGCGCACGCCGGCCGCCTTGGGCGCCAGTTCCACCGCTTTCTCAAGGTAGCCACTGGCCTTGTCGAAGTCGCGCACCTGCATATAGGACTGGCCGGCCAGCGCCATCAGCTGCGCGTCTTCGCTGCCGTCCTTCAGCACCGGCGCCAGGGCCGCGGCCGCATCGGCAGGCTGGCTGCTCTTGAGCAGGGTCTGGGCCAGCAGCTTGCGCGCGTAGACGTTGTTCGGATTGCTCTCGATGTACTTGCGCAGGTGCTGTTCAGCCTGCTGAATCTGGCCCAGGTTCATTTCCGAAGCACCGGCCAGCAGCAGGGTCGGCATATGATCCGGCGCTACCTTCAAGATCTTCTGCAACGACTCCTGGGCCACGGAATATTTACCTTGCGTGAATTCATACAGGGCACGGGTATACGTCACCAGCAGGTTGCCCGGGGCCGCCTTCTCGGCGCCTTCGATGGCCGCCTTCGCTTCGGGGAATTTGCCGCGTGCGATTTCCACGTAGGCTTTCTCGATGAAAGCGTCGCGATGATTCGGCTTGAATTTCAGGACCTCGTTATAAGCCGCGATTGCCTCGTCCGGCCTGCCGTTCATACGATGTACCGTGCCCTGCGCCATCCACACGTCCGGGTTCTTCGGATCCTTGGCCAATGCCTGCGACAGGAAGGTTTCGGCAACCACCTTGTCGCCGCCTTGCATGGCGTGGCGCGCCAGGCCCAGCAGGGCGCCGCCGGCATTCGGGTCGACCGCCAGCGCGGCGTCGAAAGCGGCCTTGGCCTCATCCGGCTTGCCGGTCACGAGCAGGGCGTCGCCGCGCAGCGTCAGCAGCGGCGCCGAACCCTTGGCTTGCTCGGCGCTGATATCTTCCAATAATTCCTTGGCACGACCCTGCTGCATATTCGCCTTGCCGAGAATCGGCAGGACGCGCGCGGCGTCGACACCGAGCGAGCGCGCCTTGCGCAGTTCCTTGTCGGCCGAGACGGCGTCGCCCACTTCCAGGTGCAGCATGCCCAGCTGCATGCGCGCTTCGCCGTCCTCCGGGCTCTTTGCCACCGCGTTCTTCAGCTGGATCATGGCGGCCTTCAGGTCGCCCTTTTGCTGGTATTGCTTGGCTTCCGCCAGCAAGGTCGCGGTCGACTCGTTGTTGCAGGCCGTCAGGCCCGCCATGAGGAAAACGCTGGAAAGAAGGGCTGCGGAAAGCTTGTTGAGCTTGGAGGCGTGGCGCGGCATCGTGATTCCTTGTGGGTTGTCTGGAGCATCGCATATTGATGCGAATTAACTCGACAACAATAATACATGATGGATTCGTGTGCCAACGCAACAAGGATGATGGTTTGTTGCGAATTCTTCCCAACTGTTGCTCTCAAAAAAATAGCAATACGGGAAGTAGTCGGACGCGCTCTATTCCGGCGCCTCGCCCTTGCGCAGGCGGCCCAGCAGGGCCTCGACATTGTCGCCCACCGGCAGGCCGTGGCGGCGCAGCAGCTGCACGTGCAGCACGAGGTTTTCGAGCACCAGTTTGGCCGATACCGCGAGCAGTGTCATCAAGCGGTCCTCGGTGCTGAACTTCTCCATGGCGGCGGCCATCTCGCACAGGTGGGTGGCCACCAGGGTGCGCAGCTCGTCCTCGGCGAAGGGCAAGTCGGCGAAGTCGATCGGGTCTTCCTGTTCGACTTCGTGCATCAGGGCGGCAAGCTGTTCGGGCTGGATCGGCATGCGGGTCTCCGTCGTACTGGCGCGGACAGCCCCGTGAACGGCTACTTGCCGGGGGCGGCGCTGCGGCGTGGCAAGCGCGGCAGGCGAGCGGCAACGAGACTGCCCGCCTTCCTGGCCATCTGCCAGATATCGCTGAGGAAGGGGCCAGGATCCTTCAGCTCGAAGACATAGTAGCGCATGCCGGGGCGCAGGAAGTCGAGCAGGTAGTGGAACAGTTCCGGCAACGGGCGGAAGTGCAGCTTCTTGTCGGCGATGCGGTGCGGCGCCAGCAGGATGCGCAGCAGACGCTTGGTCTCGGGCAGCATGTAGCGGCAGCGCACCCCGCCCCGGTAGGGCGCGGCCGCAATGCCTTGGCCCAGCCCGAACAGTCGGTACATCAGGCTCGGGAAGCGCGCGCCGGCATGGTAGGCCAGCGGCAGGCTGCCCCAGAAACGGCCATTGATTTCCATGAGCGCCGATTCGCCCGTGTCCGGGTCGTGGCGGTACTCCACCATGGCGATGCCCTCCCATTCGAGCTCGCGTAGCAGGGCGACCGATTGCGCCATCAGGGCGGCGTGACTGTCCTGCGGGAGCGAGGCGCACATGCTGGAAAAGCCGCCTTCGGGCGGCCATTCGTGCATGCGGCGGTGCTGGAAGGTGTAGTGGGGGACGCCGTCCTTCATCAGGACGAACTGGCCCAGGCCATAACCGGGGCAGTATTCCTGGATGAGCGGATACCTGCCTGCGCGCGCATAGGGGCGCAGGTAGTCCAGCAGTTCCTGATGCGTGTGGCAGTAGTGGGTCTTGTCGAGCACCAGGCCGGCGGCGTGCAGCGCGGCCCCGACCTCGTGCGGATTGGCCCATTTCAGCACCACCGGATAGCGCAGCGTGGGCGCTACCTCATCGAGGTGGGCCAAGTCCGTCACCTGCTCGGTGCGCGGCGTGCGGATGCCTACCTTGGCTGCGGCCGCATAGGTGCGGTCCTTGTGCAGCACGCGATCCATCAGCACCTGGCTGGGGAACATGATGCGGTAGCCGCCGAGCTGCGCGCGATGGCGGTTCAGCAGCGCGATATCGTTTTCGGACACCGCAAACAGGCAGGCGGCGCCGGGCTGTCCGTCGGGAGCCGGACCCAGTTGCGCGGCGAGGTCGGCGAGCTGCTCGATCAGCGCTTGAGCCTCGCGTGGCCGCACCAGGCCGCGCTGGAGGTAGCGCGATGCCATGCCGAGGGCCTGCTCGCTGCGGCCGATGCCGATCACCGGCACGCCCTCGCGGCCGAGGTCGCGCACGATGGTCAGGCCGATCGGGGTGTCGATGCCGACGACGACGGCAGGCAGCATGGTCGGCTTCATCAGGATGCGGCGCGGCCGAGCGCCCAGCCGCTGTATTTGTCGTAGATGACCTGTTCCGCCATGCGCGGCACGCTGTGCCAGAGCGGCACGTCGAGCAGCTCGTTGCGCGCCGAGGTCTTGGCGTTGGCATCCAGGGCATGGGCGAAACCGCAGGCATCGAAGTGTTCGCTGTTGTGCTGCAGGTACTGGCACAGTTTTACCAGGCGCCGCTGGGTGACGTATTGGCGCCGCAGGTGGGTGAAGGACACGTCGCGCGAACGCACGTATTCGAAGGGGTGGGTCAGGATCACGACCATCGGAATGCCGGCGGCGCGCGCCTTTTCGAGCAGGATGCGGGTCTCGCGGAAGCTGGTGCCGGCGATCGTCAGGGCCTTCAGGTGGGTCTTGCCGGCGAAGCGCCAGTCGGCAAAGGTCAGGACCGGGCATTCGACCACCCCCTCGAGCAGGTGCTGTCCGCTGTAGAGCTTGTATTGCGGGTCGCCGCTCTGGAATACGCCCGCCGCGATATTCGAGCTGTAGGGAATGCCGACGGCCTTCAGGGCCTTGTAGAGGTTGGCGTCGTGCTGCAGATTGCCGCTGCGGAAAGCCTTGGGCTTGTCGACGCCCCAGTCGCGGAAGGTGGCGATACCCTGTTCCAGCAGGCGGACCGAATCGGCTTCGCTGCGGCCAAAGAAGTCGTCCGGACGGCGCGCCTGGCGCGCGCGCTCGCGCCAGTCCTCGTGTTCGAACAGGGTCCAGCAGGGGTGGGTGTGCAGCTGGACTTCATGGCCCTCATCGCGGATCTTTTGCGCGATCGGCCGCATCGGATCGTGCCGGAAGTAGAGGCGCTGCACGGTCTCGACAAAAAAGGTGGCTTGCACCCCGTACTGGCGGAAGGTGTCGAGCATGAAGCCCAGGCCTTCCGAACGGCCGCGGGCATTGCACCAGACGAGGGGCTCGGCCACAGGCTCGCGTCCGGCATTGCCGAACGCGCCGCCGATGCTGAATTCTGTGTCGATTGTGATGCAGACCCGGGTGCGCATGGATGACCTAATGTGATGTGCCAAGATGTTACCATGCGTTAAACCGGAAAGTGGTTCTCTTCTGTCAACTGTGTTGCAAGGTTGTGCAGAAAAAAGCAAAGATCGGCAGCGACGCCGCGGGCCGCCGCTGCTGTCAATACGCCGCCCGCGGACGCGGGCGGCGGCAGGACTCACATATTGCGGCGATACTGGCCGCCGACCTCGAAAAGCGCGGTCGTGATCTGGCCCAGCGAGCAGACGCGCACCGCGTCCATCAGTTTCGCGAACACGTTCTCGTTGTCGATCGCGGCCTGCTGCAGGGCGGCCAGCGCAGCCGGGGCCCGGTCGGCATTCCTGGCGTGGAAGGCGTCCAGGCGGGTCAGCTGCGACTGCTTCTCGTCGTCCGTGGAACGCGCCAGCTCGATCGTCGCCGGGGCGCCCGCGCCCTTCGGATTGCGGAAGGTGTTCACGCCGATGATCGGCAGGGTGCCGTCGTGCTTCTGGTGCTCGTAGAGCATCGACTCCTCCTGGATCTTGCCGCGCTGGTAGCCGGTCTCCATCGCGCCCAGCACGCCGCCGCGTTCGGCGATGCGCTCGAATTCCTGCATCACCTGCTCTTCGACCAGGTCGGTCAGCTCGTCGATGATGAACGATCCCTGGTTCGGGTTCTCGTTCTTCGCCAGGCCCCATTCGCGGTTGATGATCAGCTGGATGGCCAAGGCCCGGCGGACGGATTCGTCGGTCGGCGTGGTGATCGCCTCGTCGTAGGCGTTGGTGTGCAGCGAGTTGCAGTTGTCATAGATCGCGATCAGGGCCTGCAGCGTGGTGCGGATGTCGTTGAAGTCGATCTCCTGCGCGTGCAGCGAGCGGCCGGAAGTCTGGATGTGGTACTTCAGCTTCTGGCTGCGCTCGTTGGCGCCGTACTTGTCGCGCATGGCGACCGCCCAGATGCGGCGCGCCACGCGGCCCAGCACCGTGTATTCCGGATCCATGCCGTTCGAGAAGAAGAAGGACAGGTTCGGGGCGAAGTCGTCGATGTGCATGCCGCGCGCCAGGTAGGCTTCCACGAAGGTGAAGCCGTTCGACAGCGTGAAGGCCAGCTGCGAGATCGGGTTCGCGCCGGCTTCGGCGATGTGATAGCCCGAGATCGACACCGAGTAGAAGTTGCGCACCTGGTGGTGGACGAAATATTCCTGGATGTCGCCCATGACCTTGAGCGAGAACTCGGTCGAGAAGATGCAGGTGTTCTGGCCCTGGTCTTCCTTCAGGATGTCGGCCTGCACGGTGCCGCGCACGTTCATCAGCACCCAGTCCTTGATCTTCTGCGCTTCGTCGTCGGTCGGCTGGCGGCCGTTATCAAGCACGAACTTGTCGATCTGCTGGTCGATGGCGGTGTTCATGAACATCGCCAGGATGGTCGGGGCCGGGCCGTTGATGGTCATCGAGACCGAGGTCGATGGGCTGCACAGGTCGAAACCGTCGTACAGCACCTTCATGTCGTCCAGAGTCGCGATCGACACGCCCGAGTTGCCGACCTTGCCGTAGATGTCGGGACGCAGGGCCGGGTCGGCGCCGTACAGGGTGACGGAGTCGAACGCGGTCGACAGGCGCTTCGCGTCCATGCCGGTCGAGACCAGCTTGAAGCGGCGGTTGGTGCGGAAGGCGTCGCCTTCGCCCGCGAACATGCGGGTCGGGTCTTCGCCTTCGCGCTTGAAGGCGAACACGCCGGCGGTGTAGGGGAAGGAGCCCGGCACGTTTTCCAGCATCAGGAAGCGCAGGACTTCGCCGTGGTCTTCGAATTTCGGCAGCGCGACCTTGCGGATCGGGTTGCCCGACAGGGTCTTTTGCACCAGGCGGGTGCGGATTTCCTTGTCGCGGATCTTCACAACGTAGTCGTCGCCCGCATAGGCGGCCTGCATGTCCGGCCACATGGCCAGCAGCTTTTTCGCGCCGCCTTCCATGGCGTTGTCGCGCTCGGTAATCAGGTCGTCGAGGACGACTTCCCGGTTGGCGGCCGCCAGCATGCGCTTGGTCTCGCTCAGCTGCTGGCGCTCGCGCGCGAGCTGCACCTGCTTCTTGACGTTGCGGTGGTAGCCGCGCACGGTGTCGGCGATTTCGGCCAGGTAGCGGGCCCTGGCCGGCGGCACGATGACGTTCTTGCCGCTCGAGTACTTTTGCGAAGGCGTAGCGAGCTTGCTCGGCTCGACCTGCAGGCCGAGTTCCGCCAGCTTTGGCAGCAGGCCATGGTACAGCGCGGTCACGCCGTCGTCGTTGAAGCGCGAGGCCTGGGTGCCGTAGACCGGCATCTCGTCCGGCTGGCGGCTCCACAACTCGCGGTTGCGCTGGTACTGCTTGGCGACGTCGCGCAGCGCGTCCTGGGCGCCCTTGCGGTCGAACTTGTTGATGGCGATGAAGTCGGCGAAGTCCAGCATGTCGATCTTCTCGAGCTGGGAGGCGGCGCCGAATTCCGGCGTCATCACGTACATCGAGGTGTCCACGTGCGGCACGATGGCGGCGTCGCCCTGGCCGATACCCGAGGTCTCGACGATGACGAGGTCGAAGCCCGCCACCTTGCAGGCCGCGATCACGTCGGGCAGCGCCTGCGAGATTTCGGAACCGGCTTCGCGGGTGGCGAGCGAGCGCATGAAGACGCGCGCCTGGCCGTTCCACGGGTTGATTGCGTTCATGCGGATGCGGTCGCCCAGCAGGGCGCCGCCCGATTTGCGGCGCGACGGGTCGATCGAGATGACGGCGATGTTCAGGCGGTCGCCCTGGTCGAGGCGGATGCGGCGGATCAGTTCATCGGTCAGCGAGGATTTACCGGCGCCGCCGGTGCCGGTGATGCCCAGCACGGGCGCCTTGACCGTGTCGGCCGCTTCCACGACAGCCTTGCGCAGGCCCGGGTCGACCTTGCCGCTCTCCAGGGCGGTGATCAGCTGGGCCAGGGGACGATGGCGTTCGGCGATCTCGCCGGCGCGCAGCGCGTCGATCGAGGTCGGCGCATAGGACGAGAGATCGACGTCGCAGCTTTCCAGCATCGAGCGGATCATGCCGACCAGGCCCATGCGCTGGCCGTCTTCCGGGCTGAAGATGCGGGTGACGCCGTAGGCGTGCAGTTCCTCGATCTCGCTCGGGACGATCACGCCGCCGCCGCCGCCGAAGACCTTGATGTGGGCGCCGCCGCGCTGGCGCAGCAGGTCGATCATGTACTTGAAGTATTCGACGTGGCCGCCCTGGTAGCTCGAGATGGCGATGCCTTGCACGTCTTCGGCCAGGGCGGCGGTGACGACTTCGTCGACCGAGCGGTTGTGGCCCAGGTGGATCACTTCGGCGCCGTTCGACTGCAGGATGCGGCGCATGATGTTGATCGAGGCGTCATGGCCATCGAACAGGGAAGCGGCGGTGACGAAGCGCACCTTGTTGGCCAGCTTCGGCTGCTCCGGCAGGTCCAGTTTGGCGGCGGAAGTGATGTCGTTCATGGGTGTGGGTCCTTGGAAATCGGGAGGACAGGGGTAGTTTGCTACGGTATATGACGTTAACGTTAACGTCAAGAAGACTACGTGCCTGTGAACGTCGTTCCGGCGCAGGCCGGAACCCGAGCTTGTCGCGCGCCAATCAAATTCGGTTGGCTCGCGGCAGGGAAATTGGATCCCGGCCTACGCCGGGAGTCATAGGCGCCAGTGGCGCGTATGACGTTGTTCAGGGCCGGTGGCTACTTATGCGGCGCGGCGCTTGATGTTGCCGGACAGCAGTTCCGCCTTGCGTGCGCGGAATTCGGCAACGGCCTTTTCCTTTACGTGGCCGAAGCCGCGGATCTGGTCCGGCAGCGAGGCCAGTTCGACCGCGTCAAGGTGGTTGCCTGCATCCAGCCTCGCAATGAGGCTTTCCACCATCTCTCGGTATTCGCCAATCAGCGCGCGTTCCATCTTGCGCTCCGCGGTGTGGCCGAAGAGGTCGAAGGCGCCGCCGCGCAGACCCTTCATCTTCGCCAGCAGCCTGAAGGCGCCGAACATCCAGGAGCCGTACTGCGCCTTGACCATATGGCCCTTGGCGTCCTTCTTCGCGAACAGCGGCGGGGCGAGGTTGAACCTCAAGGCGAAGTCGCCTTCGAACTGGTCCTTGAGCTGCTCGACGAAGCGGCCGTCGGTGTACAGGCGCGCCACTTCGTATTCGTCCTTGTAGGCCATCAGCTTGGCGTAGTTCTTCGCCACCGCCATCGACAGCTTGCTGCCCAGGCCCTTGGCCGTCTCGGCTTCGCGCACGCGCTTGACCAGGTCCTCGTACACGGCCGCATACATCGCGTCCTGGTAGCCGGTCAGGTGCTCGACGCGTTTCTTGATGACGCTGTCCAGGCTTTGCGGCATCTGCACGACGATGGCTTGTGCCGGGATGGCCTGCTTCTCGACGCGCTTGAAGTCCACGGCGGCGCGGCGGCCCCACAGGAAACTCATCTTGTTCGAGGCCACGGCCACGCCATTGAGTTCGATCGCGCGCAGCAGGGCGGCTTCCGTCAAGGGGATGCGGCCCTTCTGCCAGGCGTAACCCATCAGGAAGAGGTTGGTGGCGATCGAGTCGCCCATCAGGGCGGTCGCCAGCCTGGTCGCATCGACGAAATCGACGCCCGCTTCGCCGCCAACGGCTTCCAGGATCAGCGCACGTACATCGCTAGAGGGGAACTCCCAGTCGCGCTGCTGGGCGAAGGTGCCGGTCGGCTGCTCGTGCAGGTTGACGATGGCGAGCGTGCGGCCCGGACGCATCTTGGACACCGCGTCGGCCGCGCCGGTGGTGAGGATGTCGCAGCCGAGGATCAGGTCCGCTTCGCCGGTGGCGATGCGCTGGGCGCGCAGGCGGCTCGGCGTCGCCGCGATCTTCACGTGCGAGGTGACCGAGCCGTTCTTCTGGCTCATGCCGGTCATGTCCAGCACCGAGGCGCCCTTGCCCTCGAGGTGGGCCGCCATGCCCATCAGGGCGCCGACGGTGATGACGCCGGTGCCGCCGATGCCGTTGATCAGGATGTTGTAGGGGTGCTCGACGCTCGGCAGGATCGGCTCGGGCAGCGCGCCCCAGCCATCGTCAGGGCCGTTCTTCGACACGCCGGCCTTGCTCTTCTTGAGCGCACCGCCTTCGACGGTAACAAAACTCGGGCAGAAGCCCTTGGCGCAGGAGTAGTCCTTGTTGCAGGAGGACTGGTCGATCTGGCGCTTGCGGCCGAATTCCGTCTCTTTCGGGAGGATCGAGACGCAGTTCGACTGGATGCCGCAGTCGCCGCAGCCTTCGCAGACGGCTTCGTTGATCACCATGCGCTGGTTCTGGTCCGGGAACTCTTTCTTTTTACGGCGGCGGCGCTTCTCGGCGGCGCAGGTCTGGTCGTAGATGATGACGGTGACGCCCGGCAGCTCGCGCAGCTCGCGCTGGACGTCGTCCATGTGCTTGCGGTCGTGCAGGGTGACCATCGCCGGCAGGTTCGAGCGGTCGGCATAGCGCGACAGGTCTTCGGTGACGAGGGCGATGCGCTTGACGCCTTCGGCCGCCATCTGCTGGGCGATGTGCGGCACGGACGTGGTGCCGTCGACCGGCTGGCCGCCCGTCATCGCGACCGCGTCGTTGTACAGGATCTTGTAGGTGATGTTGACCTTGGCCGACACCGCCGCGCGGATCGCGAGATACCCCGAGTGGAAGTAGGTGCCGTCGCCCAGATTCTGGAACACGTGCGGCACCTGCGAGAACGCGGCCTGGCCGATCCATGGCGTGCCTTCGCCGCCCATGTGCGTCGTCAGCTTGTTCATCTCCGGATAGATCGAGGTCGCCATCACGTGGCAGCCGATGCCGGCCAGCGCGAAGGAACCGTCCGGCACCTTGGTCGAGGTGTTGTGCGGGCAGCCGGAGCAGTAGAAGGCCGGGCGGAAGGGCGTGGTGATCGCCTTCTGCAGCACGGCGTCCTTCGCTTCCAGGAAGGCCAGGCGGGCCTTGATCAGATCGCGCGTCGCTTCGTCGGTGACGAGGCGGGCGATGCGACCGGCGATCACGCGCGCCACCTGCGCCACCGAGAAGTCGGCTTTCGGCGGCAGCAGCCAGTCGCCGCGCGGCGCGACCCATTCGCCCTTGTCGTCGAACTTGCCGACGATGTGGGGACGCACGTCGTCGCGCCAGTTGTAGAGCTGTTCCTTGAGCTGGTACTCGACGACCTGGCGCTTTTCTTCGACCACCAGGATCTCTTCCAGCCCCTGCGCGAATTCGCGCACGCCTTCCGGCTCCAGCGGCCAGATCATCGCGACCTTGTACAGGCGCAGGCCGACCTTGACGGCCATCGCTTCGTCGATGCCCAGTTCTTCCAGCGCTTCCAGCACGTCCAGGTAGGATTTACCGGAGGCGATGATGCCGAGCTTGGCGTCCGGGCTGTCGATGGTGGTGCGATTCAGTTTGTTCTCGCGGGCGTAGGCCAGGGCCGCGTAGATTTTATAGTCCTGCATCAGCGCTTCCTGGGCGCGGGCCTGCTGGCCCAGCGGCACCGAGGACAGCCTGGTGTTCAGGCCGCCTTCCGGCATCGCGAAGTCCTTCGGATACTTCACTTCGACGCGGAAAGGATCGGCGTCGACCGAGGCGCTCGATTCGACCGTATCGGCCAGGGCCTTGAAGGCCACCGCGCAGCCCGAGTAGCGCGACATGGCCCAGCCGTGCACGCCCAGGTCCAGGTATTCCTGCACGTTGCAGGGGTAGAGCACGGGGATCATGCAGGCCGAGAAGATGTGGTCGGACTGGTGCGGCAGGGTCGACGAATAGGCGCCGTGGTCGTCTCCGGCCACCAGCAGCACGCCGCCGTGTTTCGCCGTGCCGGCATGATTCATGTGCTTGAAGACGTCGCCGCAGCGGTCCACGCCCGGGCCCTTGCCGTACCACATGGCGAACACGCCGTCGTATTTGGCGGGGCCGATCAGGTCCACGGTCTGGGTGCCCCAGACGGCGGTGGCGGCCAGGTCTTCGTTCACGCCGGGGACGAACTGCACGTGGCTCGCTTCCAGGTGGCCCTTGGCCTTCCACAGGGTCTCGTCGAGGCCGCCCAGCGGCGAACCGCGGTAGCCGGACACGAAGCCGGCCGTGTTCAGGCCGGCGGCGGCGTCGCGCTCGCGCTGGATCATCGGCAGGCGCACCAGGGCCTGGATACCGGAGAGGAAGATGTTGCCGGTGCGGGCGGTGTATTTGTCGTCGAGGGTGACGGTGCTCAAGCGGGACGAAAAGTCCGGCACCGCGGTGTGCGGCGTGACGGTATCTGGCATGCGGGTCTCCATTGTGTGGTTCTGTGCAGCGCCGCCGCCGGGTAGGCAGGGCGCATATTGACCGCGTGGAGTGTAGGGATTTGGCCTCGGCTAAGCCAATAGGGAATCCGGATGGGGGTATAAGAAATTCTGATGACCGTTATTCACGCAGGCGCGCGCCGGGCCAGGCGCCGCGCGTGCACAGGTCTTCGCTCACTTCGCGCACCAGCTTTCCGATCGCGGCGGCCGCATTCGTGAGCGGGATGTTGCGCGAGGCGCAGAGCGTCACCTGGCGCGTCACCGCCGGGTCGACCACGGGCCAGGCCGCCATCGCCCCGCGTTCGATGTCCGTCAGCAGGGGCGCGACCGGCAGCAGGGTGGCGCCGAGGTCGGCCAGCAGGGCCGAGCGCAGGATGGCCAGCGAGTTGATCTCGAGGACGGCGCCGAGCGCCAGGCCGGCGCTGCTGGCGGCCTGCTCCACCAGCGGCCGGACGCCATGCTGGCGCGCCGGCAGGATCAGGGTGCTGGCCAGGGCCTCGGCCAGGCGCACGTGAGACCCTGTCGGGGCGAAGGGCGAGCCGGCGCGGCAGATGAACATCAGGTCTTCCTCGACCAGGGGCGTGCCGGTGAAGTGGCCGAGCGGGACGTCGTCGAACAGCACCGCCAGGTTCAGGCGCCCGGACTTGAGCTGCTCGGCCAGGCTGCCCGTGATCTCCTCGGTCAGCTGCAGGGTGATTTCCGGGTAGCGCTCGCGCGCCGCGCTCAGGATCGGCAGCGCCAGCGCCCCCGAGATGCTGTGCGGCAGGCCGAGCGAGACGCTGCCGGAAGGGCGGGTGGTCGACTGCACCACCGCCGAACGGGCGTCGGCCACCTGCTTGAGGATGGCCTGGGCATGCTCGTAGAAGATCTTGCCGGCGTCTGTGCTGACGACCCCGTGCGCCGAGCGGTGCAGCAGCTGGGCGCCGAGTTCCTCCTCCAGCTGGCGCAGCTGCTGGGTCAGCGCCGGCTGCGCCACGTGCAGGACCAGGGCGGCGCGCGAGAGCGATCCGTGGTCGACGATGGCAACGAAATAGCGCAGCTGGCGGAATTCCATACTTAGGAGGTGTGTTTGGTAAGCAACAATCTGTGATTATTGGAAATGTAGCGCTTACAGTGTTGCTATACTGCATTTAAATCGGCTGAAGCCGCCATTATCACAGAGCAGAGTAGCAATATGTTAAAGAAGCTTGATTCGTCGCAGCTGAAAGTGGGCATGTTCATTCATGACCTCGATTGCGGCTGGATGGAGCATCCATTCGTGCGCAACCGCTTCGTGCTTACCACGGATGAGGAAATTCACAAGATCCGCAGTGCCAAGATCCGCGGTGTCGTCATCGATGTCAGCAAGGGACTGGACATCGACGATGCGCCGACCCTGGAGCAGGCGGAAGCTGCCACCGAAGCCGAAGTGACCGCGATCGCGACCAGGCCTGTTGTCGTTACCCGCGTCTCGCTGGGCGAGGAACTGCAGCGCGCCGCCAACATCCGCAAGCAGGCCGTCGGCCTGGTGCGCACCGTGATGGCCGACGCGCGCCTGGGCAAGGCGGTCGAGCTGGACAAGGTCAGCCCGGTGGTCGAGGCCGTGACCGAATCCATCCTGCGCAATTCCGGCGCGCTGCTCGGCCTCCTGCGCATCAAGAACAAGGACGACTACACCTTCCTGCATTCGGTCAGCGTGTGCGCGCTGCTGGTGTCCTTCTGCCGCTCGCGCGAGATGGATGAGGACACGATCTACCAGGCGGGCCTGGGCGGGCTGCTGCACGACACCGGCAAGGCGCTGGTGCCGGACGCCATCCTGAACAAGCAGGGGCGCCTGACCGACGAGGAATTCGACATCATCAAGCGCCACCCGCGCGATGGCTACGACATCCTGGTGAAGACCCCGGAGATCGGCCAGATCCCGCTCGACATCACCCTGCACCACCACGAGCGCCGCGACGGCAGCGGCTATCCGGACAAGCAGGCCGAGGGCAGTATCAGTGAGCTGGCGCAGATGGCGGCCATCGTCGACGTCTACGACGCCATCACTTCGGACCGCTGCTACCACAAGGGCATGCCGGCGGCCGAAGCGCTGCGCAAGATCTACGAGTGGAGCAAGTTCCACTTCAACCCGACCCTGGCGCAGGAATTCATGCGCTGCGTCGGCATCTACCCGGTCGGCACCTTGGTGCTGCTGGAATCCGGCCGCCTGGCCGTGGTGATCGAGCCGCACGAGACCAGCCTGCTCACGCCCAAGGTGAACGTCTTCTTCAGCACCAAGAACCAGACCTACATCAAACCCCAGACCCTGGACCTGTCCAAGCCCTTCGGCTTCGGCGGCGGGGACAAGATCGTGCGCCACGAGTCGGCTGAGAAGTGGAAGGTCAACCCGCTGCAGTTCATGAATATCGCCTGAGGGGCGGCTACATTCCTCCGGCGCAGCGCAGGGTCGTCCCGGTCACGTAGGACGCGGCCGGCGACAGCAGCCACAGCACCGCTTCCGCGATTTCCTCCGGTTCCGCCAGCCGTCCCATCGGGATGGCCGGCGCGACCCGCTGTGGGCGCTCCGGTTCGCCGGCCGCGGCGTGGATGCCGGTCAGCGTCGATCCCGGCGCGACGCCGCATACGCGGACGCCTTCCGGCGCCATCTCGCGCGCGAGGCCCAGCGTGAAGGTCTCGACGGCGGCCTTGCTGGCCGCGTAGTGGACGTATTCGCGCGGGCTGCCGGTGCTGGCCGCCACCGACGACAGGTTGACGATCACGCCGCGCGCGCCGATGCGCCGGAAGGCTTCGATCGCGGCGCGGCTGCAGTGCATGACACCATGGACGTTGGTGCGGAACACCGCCTCGATGGTGGCGGGCTCGGTGTCCATGAAGGAGGCGATGCGCCCGGTGATGCCGGCGTTGTTGACCAGCGCGGTGGGCGGGCCGAGTTCCGCTTCGGTGCGCGCGAACAGGCGTGCGACCTCGGCCTGCACGGCGACGTCGGCCTGGATCGCCAGGGCTTGCCCGCCATTGGCGCGGATTGCCGCCACCAGGGCCTGCGCCGCGGCCTCGTCGCTGTGGTAATTGACCGCCACCGCGTAGCCGGCGGCGGCGGCCTGCCTGGCGATGGCGGCGCCGATGCCGCGTCCGGCGCCCGTCAGATCACGACCTTGCCCATTCCCGCCTCCCCGCTGTACGCTCGATCCCACACTATACCCAACAGCGAGGCCCGTGCATGCATCCAACGATCGAATGCTGGTTCGAGTTCGGCAGCAATTACAGCTACCTTTCCCTGATGCGCATCGAAGCGCTGGCCCTGGATGCCGGCGTGGCGCTGCGCTACCGGCCCTTCCTGCTCGGGCCGGTCTTCCGCGAACTCGGCTGGCAGAGTTCCCCCTTCGCCGAGCAGAAAGAGAAGGGCGAGTACGTGTGGCGCGACATGTCCCGGCGCGCCGCGAAGTACGGCATCCCGTTCCGGCGTCCCAGCACCTTCCCGCGCCGCGCGCTGCTGCCGATGCGGGTGGCGCTGGTGGGCGCGGACCAGGCCTGGATGGGGGAATACTGCCGCCGCATCATGCTGCAGAACTGGGCGCACGACCGCGAGATCGACGATGCCGCCGTGGTGCTTGAGGCCTTGCTGGAACTGGTCGACGACCCGCACGCGGTGCTGGCTGCGGCGGGAACGCAGGAGGTGAAGGAAGCGCTGCGTGCGCAGACGGCAAAGGCGCGCGCACTCGGCATCTTCGGTGCGCCGACCTTCATCGTGGGCGGCGAGATGTTCTGGGGCGACGACCGCCTGGAGGACGCGCTCGACTACGCACGGCGCACCTAGCGCCGCGGCTCAGAAGAATTCGGCGGTGTCGTTGGTGGCGATGGTCTGCAGCAGGCCGCCCGCCACCAGCTCGTCGTAGTGGCAGGCGCGGTTGCGGCCGTTGGCCTTGGCGAAGTACAGGGCCTGGTCGGCGTGGCCGAGCGTGACCACCGGCGAATCGGTCGCGCGGATGCTGGTGAAGCCGACGCTCACCGTCACCTGTCCCACTTGCGGGAATTCGTGCGACTCGACATTGCTGCGGAAGCGGTCGATGATCCGGCGCGCATTCTCCAGCGTCGTCGAACGCAGCAGCACCACGAACTCCTCGCCGCCGAAGCGGAACACCCGGTCCTGGGCGCGGAAGGACGACTGGAGCAGGTTGGCGATCAGGATCAGCACCTCGTCGCCGTACAGGTGGCCGAAGCGGTCGTTGACCAGCTTGAAATGGTCGACGTCGACCACGGCCAGCCACTGCTTTTCTTCAAGCCCGTGGTGGCGCCGCTCGGGCTGGCCCGGCAGCAGGGTCTCGGCGTCGCCCGCATGCAGCATGCGCGCCAGCTGGTCGTCGAAGGTCTTGCGGTTGAGCAGGCCCGTGAGCGAGTCGCGTTCGCTGTAGTCGAGCAGGTTCTGGAAATTGCGGTAGACGCTGACGATCCCGCTGACCATGTGGACCGTGTCGGCGTTGAAGCCCTGTGCGTGGGTGATCTCGAGACAGGCGCTGGCCTTGTCGCCGAACCAGATTGGCAGCCACAGGCGGCGCAGGCCGTCGCTGCCCACGCCTTCCGCGCGCGAAGCGTGGTGGTCGAGGCTCCAGGCCAGTTCGGGAAAGGCGGCGATCGGCTCGCCCGGGCTGCTGTCCTGCGGCTCTTCGGGGCAGGCCACGCCGCCGGCGCGGATGCAGGCGCGCGAACGTACGAAACGCTGGCCGCAGACCGTGGTGATCGCCAGCACCCGGGTTTGCGCGGCGCCCGACAGTTCCTGTACCGCCGAAACCACGGAAATGTCCAGCATCGTGTGATCGCGGTGGCCAGTCATGTCCACCATGTGTCTCAGCAGGGAATCCATGTCGTTTACAGAAACAAAGTCAAGCAAAAGCACGGCTCGTCGGTACCACGGGCTTGCCGCTTTTTTGAGCGGCAAAAGAGACAGCATAAATTGTTTTTGTATTGTAGGCAACTATTCTTGACAATATTTATCGTTCCTATGCGGCATTGTTGGAATGGAGCCGTATTCCTTTGTGCCGGCACAACCCATATGGGTGAAAAGCATTTCCACACGGCAAAACTTGCCCAACATCAACTTGCCGTGTGGAACTAATCGGTACAGTGAACTCACTGACAGACGCAGTCGAAAGCAGCACAACGTGGGCCCCGTCTGTCAGTAAGTCCCTCAACCACCATAAGGAGTTCGTCATGAGCACCATTACCTCCGCGATCAAGACCTTCATTGCTGATGAAGACGGTGTGACGGCCATCGAGTACGGCCTGATTGCTGCCCTGATCGGCGTCGTGATGGCAAGTGTGGCAGGCGATGTCGGTACGAAGATCAAGGATGCGTTTACCTACATCAAGGATCAGTTCGCCGACGTTCCGTCCGCGCCCTAAGCGCCCGTGCCCCCCGCGGCGCTGTCAGGCCCCGGGGGGCTTTTTTTTTTGGAGCGGATCATGGTTGTCGCACCCTATCTCGATACCCTGTTGCTACTGCTGGCCGCCGCTGCCGCGATCAACGACCTGGCCAGCCGCCGTATCCCGAATCTCCTGCTCCTGTGCGGCCTGGCCTGCGCACTGGTACTGCATGCGCTCTCGCCCAATCCCGGCGAAGCCCTGCTTTTCAGCCTGGGCGGCTTTGCTGCCGGCCTGCTGATCTTCCTTCCCTTTTACATGATGCGCGGCATGGCTGCCGGCGACGTCAAGATGATGGCCACGGTCGGCGCCTTCACTGGACCGGCCACCGCCTTTCATATCGCCATCGTGGCCTGGTGCGCCGGCGGCGCCATGGCGATCGCGATCATCGTCTTCCGCGGCCGCTTGCTGCTGGCCTTGAGAAACCTCTGGCACATTGCCCGCGGCCTCTGGCTGCGTATTCCGGCAGGCAGCGCAGCCAAGAGCGAGAGTGCCGGTTCGATGCCCTACGGCGTGGCGATCGCCGCCGGCACGATCTATGTGCTGGCCATGCGCTACAGCTGAAAACCTGCCTCTTCTTGCAAGCTTTTTGCGTGCTGTTTGCGCCTGTTTCATACCTGTTCCGCACCGGCTTGCACGCCGGATTCAACGATCCCCCTTCCTTGCTGGGCGTCAAACGGGGGGGAGGGGGTGGTGGCTAGAATCAATTTAACAAATGTAAGAAATATCCGTATCCAGCAGGAGGTTTCTTTATGGAAGCATTGTCAACATCTCCGCCGCTCACCGCTTGCGCGAGCACGCCGGGGATCGGGATCGACGTCGAACCGGTGCTGCCGCGACAGGCGCGCACGGTGCGCGACACGGGTCTCGAACCGCGCTTCGTCACCGCGCTGGTGCTCAAGACCATGCATGCGAGCGGCAAGATGGCGCTGTCGATGTTGACCGGACGCCTGCGGCTGTCGGTCGGCGTGGTGCGCGAGGTGTTGCAAGGCCTGGTCGCCGAGCAGCAGGTCGAAGTCGCCTGGTCCGGCGACAGCGACATCGACGTGCACTACCAGCTCACCGCCTTCGGCCAGCGCGCCGCTGCCGAACACCTGCTCGAATCGCGCTACATCGGTCCGGCCCCGGTCACCCTGGAGGCCTGGCGCGCCGTGGTCGAGGGCCAGTCGCTGCGCCAGCCCGATGCTCCCCGCGTCACCCCCGCCGAGCTGCAGGCCCTGCTGCTTGATGACGGGATCGAGCCGGCACTGCGCGAGCTGCTGGGGGCGGCCCTGCATTCGCGGCGTCCGCTGATGCTGTACGGCCCCTCTGGCGGCGGCAAGACCACCCTCGCGCGCAAGCTGGCGCGCCTGCGCCAGGATCCGATCGCCGTGCCTTACGCGGTGCTGGTCAAGAACGAGATCGTGCAGGTCTACGACCCGGCCCTGCATCCGGCGCCCCTGCAGGCGCGCGCGATGGAAGACCGGCGCAGCTGCGATGCGCGCTGGGCGCTGTGCCGGCGCCCGCTGGTCCACGTCGGCGCCGAGCTGTCACGCGACATGCTGGAACTGCGCCTGGACGCGGCCGGCGGCCTGCTGCGCGCCCCTTCGCACCTGCTGGCCAATAACGGCCTCCTGATACTGGACGATCTCGGCCGCCAGCGCGTGCCGGCCGCCGAGGTCCTGCACCGCTGGCTCGGCGCGCTGGAACGCGGCGTGGATCACGTGGCGGTGCCGAACGGGGCCAGCCACGCGCTGCCCTTCGACGTATCGCTGGTGCTGGCCACCAGCCTGGCGCCGGAGGCGGTGCTGGACGAATCCTGCCTGCGCCGCATCGGCTACCGGATTCCGGTCGGCCCGCTGTCCGAACAGGGCTACCGCGCGCTGGTACGGCGCCAGTGCCGGTTGCGCGGCATCGAGCCGAGCGAGGACGCGATCGATTACCTGATCCACGAGCTGCACCGCCGCACCCGGCGCGCGCTGCTGGTCGCCTGGCCGCACGAGCTCCTCGGCCGCATCGTCGATTTCGCCGGCTTCGCCGGCCAGGTTCCGCGCCTCGACTGCCCCAGCCTGGCCCGCGCCTGGAGCAGCCTGTTCTCGAACGACGCCGGAACTGAAGCGGGCGAACTCCTTTCGACACCAATGCCCGCGTCCAGCGAGCCGGGAGATACTCCATGAAGAACAAGCGTGCCGTGATCGTGATGACGCTCGCGATCCTGTTCGGCCTGGCCGCCGTGGTGCTGGCCTCGAACTGGCTCTTGAGGCAACCGGCGGCCACCAGCGGGCGCATCGTGGTGGCCGCCACCGACATCAATATCGGCCAGCGGCTCACCCCCGAGATGCTCAAGCTGGTCGAGTGGCCGGCCCACAGCGTGCCGAAAGGCGCCTTCGACGATCCGCAGAAACTCGGCGGTCGCGTGCTCAAGACCAGTATCCAGTCGGGCGAACCGCTGAGCGAAGCCAAGCTGGCGCCAAGCGGGACCCTGGGCGGCCTGTCGGCCCTGATCACCGAAGGCAAGCGCGCCATCACCGTGCGGGTGAACGACGTGATCGGCGTGGCCGGCTTCGCGCTGCCCGGCAACTACGTCGACATCATCGTCAGCACCGAGACCGAGCCGCCGCTGCAGGGCGAACAGCCGCGCCAGCAAAGTATTTCGAAGATCGTGCTGGAGCGGATCCTGGTGCTGGCGGTGGCGCAGGAAGTCAACCGCGACGAGACCAAGCCGAAGGTGGTCAATGCGGTGACGCTGGAAGTCACGCCGGAACAGGCCGAGCAGCTGGACCTGGCGCGCAGCGTCGGCACCCTGTCGCTGGCCTTGCGCAACCAGGTCGACCCGGCCGCCGCCGCGACCCTCGGCGCGACCAAGCAGAACCTGCTGCCGCCGCCGGCCCCGCCGCTGCGGCCGGTGGCGCTGCCGGTGCAGCGTCCGCGCACCCAGGTCCCGCGGCCAGCAGCAAGCCCCGCACCACGCAACTGCGTCAAGGTCATCAACGGCCTGCACACCTCGCAGGAATGCTTCTGACCTCACTACCGGGATGGATGCCATGAACAGACGTTTCTTCTTCGCACCGCTGGCCGTCGGCCTGGCCTTGGGCGCACCCCAATCCGCGGCGGCGGCCGACAATGCCGTCCCCGCGGTTGCCCCCGCCGCTGCACCCGCCAAGGCGCCGCTGCAGGCCCGGTCCGCGGCCCCCGCCAGGCCGAAGGCCGCCGGCGCGAAGGCGGCAGGCCCGGCGCCGGATGCGCGTCCGCTTGCTGCCGGCTGCAGCGGAGAGGCCGCGCGCCCGGCCGCCCTGAACCTCAATATGGGCAAGTCGACCATGCTGCGCCTGCCGGAAAAGGTGGTCCACCGCAGCGTGGGCAACCCCTCCATCGTGCAGGCCATGCTGGTGGCGCCGGACACGCTGTACATCGCGGGCGTCGACGTCGGCACCACCAATATGATCGTGCAGGGCAGGAGCGGCCTGTGCAGCGTGGTCGACATCGTGGTCGCGATGGACCCGGCCGCCCTCCAGGCAACACTCGGCACCGCCATGCCGGACGAGAAGGACATCCGGGTGCTCGCTGCCGCCGACTCCCTGGTCCTGACGGGCACCGTCAGCGATGCCGGCGCGATCGCCCGCGCGGTCGAGCTGGCCACCGCCTACGTGCGGCGCCCGGTGCGCCAGCTACCGTCCGCGGACAAGAACAACGAGACCGACGGTGTGATCCCGCTCGCCGGCACCGGCGCCAACAGTCTCGCCGGCGGCGGCGCCGGCGCGGCGGCCACCCGCGTGGTGAACATGCTGAACGTCAGCGCGCCGCAGCAGGTGCAGCTCGAAGTCAAGATCGCCGAGGTGTCCAAGACCCTGCTCGAGCGGCTCGAGACCGATACCGTCTTCCGCTTCGGTTCCGGCAGCTGGACCACCCGGCTGGTGTCGAACTTCCTGACCGGCCGGGCCCAGGGCGGCCTGCGCTTCGACAAGGACAACGGCAACCGCCTGGTGGGCGAGGCCGACAAGCAGGACGGCCTGGTGCGCGTGCTGGCCGAGCCGAATGTGCTGGCCATCAGCGGCCAGGAAGGCAGCTTCCTGGCGGGCGGCAAGTTCTTCATCCCCGTCGCCCAGGACAACAACAAGATCACGCTCGAGGAAAAGGAATTCGGCGTGGGCCTGCGCTTCACCCCGACCGTGCTGGCCGGCGGGCGCATCAACCTGAAGGTGGCGCCGGAAGTATCGGAGCTCTCGCGCGAAGGGGTGGGCGTGTCGGCGGTCGGCATCACCGGCAATGCGATCCTGCCCCTGGTGACCACGCGCCGCGCCAGCACCACCGTGCAGCTCTACGACGGCCAGAGCTTTGCCATCGGCGGCCTGGTGAAGAACAACCTGGTGGCCAACCTGAAAGGCCTGCCGATGCTGGGTGAAGTGCCCGTGCTGGGCGCCCTGTTCCGCAGCACCGACTACCAGCAGGACCGCACCGAACTGGTGTTCTTGATCACGGCGCGCCTGGTCAAGCCGATCGCCGGAAGCGGCTACGAGCTGCCGACCGACAAGGTCGGCATCCCCTCGCGCGCCGGCGTGCTGCTTGGCGGGCGCCTGGAGGGAGAGGCGCCGGCCACGAGCACGGCCGCCGCTTCCACGCCGCCGGTTGCCCCACCCGCCGCCCAGACCGCCGGCGGCTTCGAACTCAAATAGGAGCCAGCGTGAACACCGCGAAACGCTTCATCGCCCCGCTTTTGCTGACCGGCTTGCTCGCCGGATGCGCGAACTCGACCCCGCGCTGGGACGCGCAGTTCGGCGCTTCCACCCGCGCCAACCTGGCCGCCCAGGTGCTGGACCCGGCCGCAAGCCGCAACCCCAATCCCGCCATCGGGGTCGACGGCCGCGCCGCCAAGGGAGCGCACGACCGCTACCAGCGCAGCTTCGCGCAGCCGGAAAGCGCGCCGCCTCCCTTGATCATCAACACCGACGCGCGCTGAGCCGCCTTTAACCCTAGCGACCGCCACTAGACCCGCCATGAAAGCGCTCCTCATCAGCCGCGACAGCCAGTTGTACGCGGAAATCGCCTCCCAGGGGGCGGCGCGCGTGCCGCCGCTGAACCTCGGGGCCGTACGCGCCAGCCTGCGCGAGGCGCTCGACCGGCCGGAAAGCGACGCTCCCCAGCTCGTGATCGTCGACGCCACCGAGACCGAACCGTCGGAAGCCGCCTTGCTCGAGCGGCTCGGACGCCAGTATCCGGAAGCCCACCTGATGCTGCTGCTGGAGAAGCACCAGCCCGAGCTCCTGATCCACGCGATGCGCGCCGGCGTGCGCGAAGTGCTGCAGCTGCCGCTGGTGCACCGCGCTTTCCACGAATCGATGGACCGCATCTCGGCCGCCGCCGGCGTATCCAATCTGCGCGACGGCAAGGTGCTGGCCTTCATTGCCTGCAAGGGCGGCAGCGGGGCCACCTTCATCTCGACCAATTTCGGCTACGCCCTGGCCACCCTGGCCGCCAAGAAGGTCCTCCTGATCGACCTGCACGGCCAGTTCGGCGACGCTGCGCTCTATGTGTCCGACCAGAAGCCGGCCATGACCCTGTCCGACGTCTGCGCCCAGATCGCGCGCGTGGATGGGCCTTTTCTCGATTCCTGCGTGGTGCACGTCACGCCCGGCTTCGGGGTGCTGGCCGCGGCCGACGACGCGGCCCATGCGAAAGAGGCCAAGCCGGAGCACATCGACACCATCCTGCGCGTGGCGCGCCAGCACTACGACTACGTGCTGCTCGACGTCGGCCGCCAGATCGACGCCGTGTCGCTGCGCGCGCTCGACGTCACCGACACCATCTATCCGGTGCTGCAGCTGGCCCTGCCCGACATCCGCGACGCCCGGCGCCTGCTCGACATCTTCCGCTCGCTCGGCTACGTGCTGGACCACATCCGCCTGATCGTCAACCGCTACGAAAAGGGCGGCAAGCTGCGCCTGCAGGACCTGCACGCGGCCCTGGGCTGCGAAGTCGTGCACACCTTCCCCAACGACTACGTCGCCGTCACGGACTCGGTCAACCAGGGCGTCCCGGTGCTGCAGCTGTCGCGCTCGAGCGCGGCCGCGCGCAGCCTGGTCGACATGGTCGAACTGGTGACCACCCGGCGCGCGCCGGAAAGCCGCGGCCTGTTCGACCGCCTGTTCGGACGCGACGACTGAACGCCAAAGGAGAATCCCATGTCCCTGCGCGAACGCCTCTCCAGCACCACCCCGGAACGCCCCAGCGGCGCGGTGCCGCCGGAAGCGGCCAACCAGGCCTACCAGGAACTCAAGAAGCTGATGCACCAGATGATCCTGGACCGCATCGACCTCGAACGCCTGAAGCGCCTCACCGCCGAGCAGTTCAAGCACGAGCTGGCGCTGCTGGTCCAGCGCATCATCGAGGATGAGCGCATCGTGCTGAACCAGCACGAACGCCACCACCTGGTGCTCGACATCCAGCACGAGATGCTCGGCTTCGGCCCACTCGAGCCCCTGCTGAACGACCCGACCGTGTCCGACATCCTGGTCAACACCGCCAGCAAGGTTTACGTCGAACGGCGCGGCAAGCTCGAACTCACCGACATCACCTTCCACGACAACGCCCACCTGATGAAGATCATCGAGAAGATCGTCTCGCGCGTGGGCCGCCGCGTGGACGAATCGAGCCCGATGGTCGACGCGCGCCTGCCCGATGGTTCGCGCGTGAATGCGATCATCCCGCCGCTGGCGGTGGACGGGCCGCTGCTGTCGATCCGCCGTTTCGGCGCGACCCCGCTGACGGTGCAGAACCTGCTCGACTATAAAAGCCTGACCCCGCCCATGATCCGGGTGCTGGAAAGCCTGGGCAGGGCCAAGGTCAACATCCTGATCTCGGGCGGCACCGGCAGCGGCAAGACCACCTTGCTGAACCTGATCTCCGGCTTCATCCCGCCCACCGAACGCATCGTCACCATCGAGGACGCGGCCGAGCTGCAGCTGCGCCAGCCCCACGTGGTGCGCCTCGAGACCCGGCCGCCGAACATCGAAGGCAAGGGCGAGGTCACCCAGCGCGCCCTGGTTCGCAACGCGCTGCGCATGCGCCCCGACCGCATCATCCTGGGCGAGGTGCGCGGCGCCGAGGCGCTCGACATGCTGCAGGCGATGAACACCGGCCACGAAGGTTCGCTCGCGACCATCCACTCGAACACCCCGCGCGACGCGCTCTCGCGCCTGGAGAACATGGTCAGCATGGCTGGCGTGAACCTGACCGCGCGCGCGATCCGCCAGCAGATCGTGTCGGCGGTGACGGTGGTGGTGCAGGTCTCGCGCCTGACCGACGGCACCCGCAAGCTGGTCAGCCTGCAGGAAATCACCGGCATGGAGGGAGAGATCATCTCGATGCAGGAGATCTTCCGCTTCGAGCAGAGCGGGGTGGAACAGGACGGCAAGGTGAAGGGGCGCTTCAGCGCCACCGGCGTGCGGCCGCGCTTCGCCGACCGCCTGCGCATGTACGGCGTGCCGGTGCCGGAAGACAGCTTCGATCCGGACCGCATCTTCGACTAGGGATAGGTACAGAGTATGGACGCGCTGTTCTACGCATTCGTGGTGTTCCTGTTCGCCGCCGCGGTCCTCGGCATCGAGGGCGCCTACCTGTGGTGGGTGGGCAAGCACGGCGCCGCGGCGCGCCGGATCGCGCGCCGGCTGCAGGTCATGTCCGGCTCGCCGGGACGCAGCGGCGAACGGATCTCGATCCTCAAGCAGCGTCCCTACAGCCGCAACGCCGCTTTCGACCGGGTCCTGCACCGCATCGCGCTGGCGCACCGGATCGACGCACTGCTGGTGCAGGCCGGCGCCGCCCAGACGGTTGGCCAGTTCCTCGCCGTTTCAAGCGGTTGCATGGTTGCCGCGGTGCTGGTCTCGCTCGCCTGGCCGCTGCCGGTTCCCGTGCGGCTGCTGGTGGCGGTGCTGGGCTTGTCCCTGCCCTGGATCCTGCTGCGGCGCGCGCGCCAGCGGCGCCTGGTGCGCATCGAGCAGCAGTTGCCCGACGCCGCCGATTTCATCGCCCGCGCGCTGCGCGCCGGCCACTCCTTCAGCAATGTGCTGCAAATCGTCGGCAACGAGCTGCCCGAGCCGCTCAGCGGCGAGTTCCGCACCGCGCGCGAAGAGATCAACTACGGCGTGCCGATGAACGAGGCGCTGCACGGCATGGCCGCGCGCATTCCCCTGACCGACCTGCGCTACCTGATCATCGCGGTGCTGATCCAGCGCGAATCGGGCGGCAACCTGGCCGAGATCCTGGGGAATATCAGCGGCATCATCCGCGCCCGCCTGAAGCTGGTGGCGCACGTGCGCGTGCTGTCCGCCGAAGGCCGCATGTCGGCCGTGATCCTCACCGCGCTGCCCTTCGCCGTGCTGGGCGTGATGCTCGTCTCGAATCCGCAGTACGTCAGCCTGCTGTGGACCGAGCCGAAAGGCCAGCGCATGCTCTGGTACAGCGTGGGCATGCTGGTGGTCGGCGTGATCTGGCTGCGCAAGATCATCCGTATCCGTATCTGAATCCGAGGTGACCATGACGTCTTCCCAGCTGATCTTCCTGCTCGTCGTCCTGTGCGTGGTCTGCGGACTGGCCTGGCTCGGCCTGGTCCTGTTCGCGCCGCTGGCCCTGCGCGAGCGCCTGCGCCACTTCCTCGGCGCCGCCGAGCCGAGCCAGCTGGACGCGGGCAACGGCTGGGTCGAGCGCGTCGCCAGCGCCGCCAAGCCCCTGACCCGCCTGTCGATCCCGGAAGAAGGCTGGGAAAAATCGACACTGCGCACCCGCTTCATGAATGCCGGCTGGCGCAACCCGGCGGCGCCGACCCTGTATTTCGCCTCCAAGACCGGACTGGCCCTGCTGCTGCCGGCCCTCGGCGCACCCGTGCTCGTAATGTATGCGGCCAGGATCGACGGCGGCCGCATACTGGCCCTGCTGCTGGCGGCGGCCTCGATCGGCTACTACCTGCCGAACATCGTGCTGGAGCGCATCGTGCAACGGCGCCGGCGCGAAATCTTCGAGACGATTCCCGATGCCCTCGACCTGCTGACGGTCTGCGTCGAGGCCGGGCTGAGCCTGGAACGCGCGCTGGTGAAGGTGGCCAATGAAATCCATATCAAGAGCGCGGTGCTGGCCCAGGAGCTGCAACTGGTGCTGATGGAGATGCGCGCCGGCTTCAGCAAGGAGAAGGCGCTGCGCAACTTCGCCCTGCGCTCGGGCGTGGAAGACGTCGACACGCTGGTGGCCATGCTGATCCAGTCCGAGCGCTTCGGCACCAGCGTCGGCGACTCGCTGCGCGTGCAGTCCGACAACCTGCGCCACAAGCGGCGCATCCTGGCCGAGGAGCGCGCGGCCAAGATCGGCCTGAAACTGCTGTTCCCCCTGATCTTCTGCATTTTTCCCCTGCTGCTGACGGTGCTGCTCGGTCCCGCCGCGATCCAGATCTCGCGGACCCTGGGCGCGCTGCCCGGCGCCCGCTGACATCCTGGAGCCTGCCATGCGAACCCCCATCCTGCTCACCCGCCTGGCGCTGCTGGGCCTCGGCGCCAGCCTGCTGGCCTGCGCGCCGATTTCCGGCCGCGTCCCGCGCGAACGCGCCACCTCGGTCGCCGACGACGCCTACCTGACCGGGCGCAACCACCACCTGGCGCGCCGCTACGATGAAGCGCGCGCGGCCTACCAGGCCGCCCTGCGGGCCGCGCCGCAGCACGTCAACGCCCGCAACGGCCTGGCGACACTGCACGCCGAGCAGCGCGAGTTCGGGCCCGCGATCGCGCTGTGGCGCACGCTGACCGCGTCGGTGAACCTGTCGGCGGGGCCCGCCAAGGCCTATTTGTTCAGCAACCTTGGGCATGCGCTCTTCCTCAACGGCGATTACGACCAGGCCCTGGTCGCGCTCGAGAAAGCCTGCCTGCTGGACCCGCTGAACCACCGCGCCTGGCAGCTGCTCGGCGAGACCCTGCGCAAACTCGGCCAGGAAGAGCGCGCGAGCCAGATGCTGGCCCAGGCCGAGGCCCTGCGTGTCCACGATTTCCGCGCCGACTATGCCGCCGCGGGCGCCGCCTCCACGGTCGCGGCCATCGACCGCGCGGCCAGGACGCCCCAGCGCACGGAGCCGGGCTGGAACCAGCTGCAGCTGCACGTGGGCGTGGACGGCATGCTGGAATTGCGGCGCGAAGCGGCGCCGGCGGTCGCGGCGCTCCCTGCGGTGGAACGGCAGCCGGCGCCGGGGCAGGGCGCCCCGGACACCCCCGTGGTCCTGCTCGAAATCCGCAACGGCAACGGGATGCGCGGCATGGCGCGCAAGCTTGCGAGCCAGCTCGGCGCCGACGGGATGAAGGTGGCGCGTATTTCGAATCAGAAGGGGTTTGGGGTGCGGCGCACCCGGGTCGAATACGAGCCGGCCTACCGCGCGCAGGCCGAGCGACTGGCCGAGCGTTTCGGCGGCGCCGAACTGGAAGAAGTGGCGCGCTGTGCACCCGCCAACCTGCGCGTGGTGCTGGGCCGCGACGTGGCGCGCCGCGGATTCGCGCTCCGGCCCGCCATGCCTCTACCAGACACGGCCGGGCCGCGCATTGCGGCGAACAAGGCTTCCTGAAAAAGGTCCGGCGCACGTTTGTTCGGCATCAAACGCCAAACCTTGCCTCCCGAGAGAATGGGCTGGTCCGCCTTCTCTCGGGAGTCGCCATGAACCTGCTATCGCGCATCCGGAACGTCCGCGCCCAACTGATTCTTGCCGGCCTGGTGCTGGCCATCCTCAGCGCCTGCGCACCTAGCGGTACGCATCGCGGCACCGGCGAATACATCGACGATGCCGCCATCACCAGCCGTATCAAGACATCCTTCGCCACCTCACCGGAGGTCAAGGCGACTGAGGTCCAGGTCGAAACCTTCCGAGGTACGGTCCAGCTCAGCGGCTTTGTCGATTCTTCCGAGGCTGCTTTGCGCGCTGCGCAGATCGCACGCGAGACGCCGGGCGTGAAGGAGGTGCGCAACAGCATGGTAGTCAGGGAGCCGCGCCAGTAACAAGGCTTACTTCCAGGCGACCTTGCCCATGCCGCTGGTGTTGGCGCGGCGGCTGGCCGGCTTGCCGTAGACCGTGGCCGAGCCCATGCCGCTCAGGTCGACCTCGGCCGCACGGCTCGCATGGACCGTCGCGCCACCCAGGCCGGACATGTCGAGGTCGACGGTTTCCGCGCGCAGGTTCTGCGCCTCGAGGCTGCCGACGCCGGCCAGCCTGGCGTGCAATGCCTTGCTCTCGCCGCTGACATTGATGCGGCCGGCGCCGCGCAGGCTCAGGTCCAGGCGCTCGGTGCGCACGCCGTTGAGGGTCAGGCCGCCCACGCCGCCCAGGCTGGCGTCGATGGCGCGGTAGTTGCCATTCATCGTGACCGCGCCGGCGCCGTCGAGGGCCACGCGCAGGCTGTCGCCCGAGAAGCCGGTGACGGCCGAGGCGCCCACGCCTTCCGAGCTGAACTCGGACAGCTTTGGCACCGTGAGTTCGGCGCGCAGTTTCTCCTGCATCTCGCCGCGGCGGTTGTTCAGGGACTCGGTATCGATTTCCAGGGTGTCGCCACGCTGCGAGGTGGTGATGCGCTGCACGTAGCGCTTGTCGCCCGACACGACGAGGGAAGGGGTATTGCCCTGACGGATCACCAGATCGACCACGCCGCCCAGCTTCACCTTGGTCACGCGGGCGTCCACCGTGCGGGTCTCGCGCACGACCTCGTCGGCCAGTGCGGGGGCGGCAAGCAGGGCGAGGGCGGTGGCGAAAGCGGCGGGCTTCAACAGGGTTTTCATCGTGTTCTCCGATTGAGTGGTGATGCAAACAGGATAGGCCGAAGCCGGCCGAGTCCCCCGCCGATTGCGATGAACTGCACAATCGGCGGTCTGGAGCGCTAAAAACCGGGGTAGCAGGACCTCTACTTCTCCGCGCCGCTGCGGCGGTACACCCGCACCCAGTCCACCAGCATGCGCTGGGGCAGCACCGTCGTGCCGTCCGGATTGCCGGGCCAATAACCGCCGACGGCCAGGTTCAGCAGCATGAAGAAGGGCCGCTCGAAGACCCATTCGCCCTTGACCAGGTCGGGCCGTGCCGTATGAAAGTGGACGCCGTCGCGGTACCAGCGGATCTCGCCGGCTTCCCATTCGACCGCGAACACATGGAAATCGTCCGCATACTTGCCCTTCTCTAACCGCGAAGGGCCGCCGTAGGCCTTGTCGCCCGAATAGCCCGACCCATGCACGGTGCCGTGCACGATATCCGGCTCCTTGCCGATGTTTTCCATGATGTCGATTTCGCCGCTGCGCGGCCATCCGATCTTGCCGATGTCCGCGCCCAGCATCCAGAAGGCCGGCCAGATGCCCTGGCCCTGCGGCACCCTGATGCGCGCTTCGAAGCGCCCGTGCATCTGTTCCATCAGGCCGGCGGTCTTGATGCGCGCCGAGGTATAGGCATTGCCGCCATACGCTTCGCGGCGCGCTTCGATGACGAGCATGCCGTTCTCGACCCGCAGGTTCTCTGGCCGGTCGGTGTAGTGCTGCAGCTCCGCATTGCCCCAGCCATGGCCGCCCGCCTCCGGCAGCCATTTGGCGCGGTCGAGCGTGGCGCCGTCGAACTCGTCGCTCCAGGCCAGCGTCCAGCCGGCCGTGCGGGCGGAAGCCGGCGCGTCCGGGGTGGCGCAGCTGGCTAGGCCGAGGGCGAGCAGTGCGGCGGACAGGGCGAGGGAAAGGCGAAGAGATTTCATGGTGCTCCTGGTGGTGTGGAGGCGGGTTTGAGGCGGGCCTGTTCGCGCCGCACATGCTGCATGATGTTGAGGAAGGTATCGGTCCAGAACAGGCGGCGGTTCGCGGCGAGGAAGCGCAGCAGTTCCTCGTGGGCCTGGGAGGACACGCCGAGGTAGTCGCCGCCGATGCCGTGGAAGGTGAAGTTGACCATCGTGCCCTGCCGCGCCGCCTGTTTGACGATCGCAATCAGCTGGGCGCCGCTCACGCCGCTGGGCGCGAGCACCGGCACGGCGTAAGGGTCGAGCCTGTCCATCGCCTCGACCACGCCGCCGTTGCTGCCGACCTTGATGGCGACAAAGTCCGCGCGCACCCCCGGCAGGTAGTCGCGCCCGCCGGCCAGCGTGTCGCCGCAGGGCGCCGTATAGGTCCGCTCCGCGCGGCCGTCGATGGCCGTCAGCATGGTGTTGGCCAGCAGCACCTGGTCGCGCATCTGTTCCGCGCTGGTGGTGTCGAGGTTGCGGTGCGCTTCGACCCAGTCGCGCTCCGGCTTGCTGCGCGCGCACTGGTGGAACAGGCTGTGATTGCCGAGCTCGTGCCCGCGGCGCGCAGCGTCCCGCCAGGCCGCCATGCGCCGCGCCACCGAAGGGTTCGACAGCTGCAGGTAGAAGCTGGCGCGGATGCCATGGCGGTCGAGGGCGGGCAGGGCGTTGTCGAGCTGGGAATCGAGGGCGTCGTCGTAGGCGAGGCTGACGGCGGCGCGGGCGCCGTCCGGCCAGGCGAAACGCTGTTCCGGCTCGGCCGCGGGCGCCGCACCGGGGCGCAGGCCTGCGAATAGCAGGCCGGCAAGCAGGGTAGCGGCAAGAACGCGGTGTGCCACGGCACCGGGTCGTCCTGCGTGTGCACCGCCTCCTCCCACATGCCGCATCCGCGCCTCTTTCGTCTGAATTTGGAAACGTTACCAGATTGTCAAGCCGACTATAGCACCGCCGATTTTGCGATGTCAATGCCGGTACGTTCGGCGCATATGGGTGCAAAAGCCTGCATTTCGCAGGGCGGCTTCGATGGTGTTGCAAATCAGCCGCACTTCGCATCAAACCCGTATGGAATATTCCGTTGACAATTTTTTTTGCTAACCCTAATATTCAGACAAATGATATGGAAACGTTTCCATGCAACAGACGGATTGCTGAACAACGACTGCATACCGGACAAAGAGAAATGAACGAGCGCAAGGCGCCAGGTTTTGAAGCAATCCCGACAGCGAGGACATCGGCCCCGGCCGCATGTCCTCGCTGCGCCGCATGGAAGCGCCCGTGCCGGACCGCGAGGCGAGGAGGTGCCCAGGCTTAGGGAGTGACAGCGAAACGAGAGCTGGAACAGCATGACCGCCGGCAGCGTGCAGCCACAGGAGCCGGCAAAGGTAGTGGAGACACCGTTGGATGGGTGACGGTTAAAAACTTAAAAAAACAGGAGAGCACCATGTATTACCCGAAGGCGAAACAGACATTGATGAGCCTGGCAGTAGCCAGCGCATGCGCGGCGTTCATGCCGGCTTATGCCCAGGAGGTCGCCTCGACCCCGGGCGCGGCCGCCACCATCGACCCGGCCCAGCAGGAGGCAACCTCGCCATCCTCGCCCGCCGGCGTCCAGACCGTCGTCGTCACCGGCCTGCGCGCCAGTCTCGAATCGTCGATGAACCTCAAGCGCAATGCGCAGGGCTTCGTCGACGGCATCGTCGCCGAAGACATCGGTAAATTCCCGGATACCAACCTGGCCGAATCGCTGCAGCGCATCAGCGGCGTATCGATCGACCGCAGCATCGGCGAAGGCTCCAAGGTCACCGTGCGCGGCGTCGGCCCCGACTTCAACCTGGTGCTGCTGAACGGCCGCCAGATGCCGACCTCGAGCCTGGGCGACCGTCCGGGACGCGCCTATGACTTCGCCAACATCGCCTCGGAAGCGGTGTCTCAGCTGCAGGTCTACAAATCGGCGCGTGCCGAAACCCCGACCGGCGGCATCGGCGCCACCATCAACGTTTTGACGGCGCGCCCGCTGTCGCGTCCAGGCCTGCAGGCCAGTATCGGCGTCAAGGGTGTGTACGACCAGTCGGTCGAGAATCTGCCGAAGGACATCACCCCGAGCGACAAGCTTACCCCCGAGATTTCGGGCATCTACAGCAATACCTCGGCCGACGGCAAGTTCGGTATCGGCCTCTCGGCCAGCTACCAGGAGCGCAACCTGGGCTACAACCAGGCCGGCGTGACCAGTGGCTGGAAGGGCCCGTTCCGCGGCGACGAGAATAACTGGGGCACCATTCCCCAACCCGGCACCGCGGGTTCGGAAAACATCACCAACCGTCCGAAGCCGGGCGACCTGTACCAGGTGCCGCAAAACCTGAACTACAACATGAGCGGCATCCAGCGTCAGCGCACCAACGGCCAGCTGGTGCTGCAATACGCTCCGTCCAAGGCGCTCACCACGACGCTGGATTACACCTATTCCGAGAACAAGATCCAGACCAAGAAGAACGACGTGTCGGCCTGGTTCAACTTCGGCCCTTCGTCGAGCAGCTGGACCAACGGTCCGGTCGCCGCACCCCTGGTCTATACCGAGATCATCAATCCGGCGACCAGCGACATCGCGATGGGCGCGGCGGACTTCGCCACCAAGACCCAGAACAAGTCGCTGGGCTTCAACGCCGCATGGCGCGTCAACAGCGACGTGCGCTTCGAGCTCGATGCCCACAAGTCGACCGCCGAATCGGTGCCGGACAGCCCCTTCGGTTCCGCCAATACCCTGGGCACCGCCAGCTTCAGCCGCGGCACCACCAGCGTCGATTTCTCGAAGGACTTCCCGGTCCTGAGCATCCAGGGCGCCGACTTCCAACGCGCGCCGCAGCAGGTGACTGGATCGGTGTTCGAGAACGGCTACGTCAGGAGCGAGATCAAGCAGGTCCAGGCGCACGGCAGCTGGAAGATGCTGGAAGCGTCCGAACTGAAGTTCGGCCTGGCCACCACCGACGTCAACAACCGCTCCGCCTTCTCGGTGCAGCAGCGCGACACCTGGGGCGGCGCGACCAATCCGTCCGACTACCCGGCCAGCGTCTTCCATGCCGAGAGCCTGCGCCAGTACTTCGACAACATCGACGGCAGCGACAACCCGAACCTGTTCAACACCTTCTATACCTTCAACTTCGACCAGGTTCGCCAGCTGGCGGCCAAAGCTTCGGGCCTGCCCAACCTGTACCTGCCGAAGACCACCTACGACACCGACCAGCGCACCCGGGAAAAATCGAAGAGCCTGTATTTGCAGTTCAATACTGACTGGGACTTCGCGATGCCGGTCCATACCTCGGTCGGCGTACGCTATGAAAAGACCGACGTCACCTCGACCGCGCTGGTGCCGATCGCGACCACCATCAGCTGGGTGTCGCAGAACGAGTTCCCCGTGGGCTTCGGCGCGCCGTCCTTCACGACCCTGACCGGCAAATACCATCATGTGCTGCCGAGCTTCGATGCCGACATCGATCTGCGCTCCGACATGAAGGGCCGCTTCAGCTACGGCGAAACCATCGGCCGTCCGCGCTACGACCAGCTCACCGGCGGCCAGGTGCTCGACACCCTGGCGCGTGTCCAGGGCGGCACCGGGCGCCAGGGCAACCCGGGCCTGCTGCCGGTCAAGTCGAAGAACATCGACCTCGCCTATGAGTGGTACTACGCCAAGTCGAGCTTCGTATCGCTCGGCCACTTCCGCAAGAACCTGGAAAACTACGCCGGCCAGTCGCAGGTGATCGCCCAGCCTTTCGGACTGCGTACCCCGGTGGGCGGCGCCTACTGGAACGCGGCGATCGGCGGCGGTTGCGCCGCGACCGACCTGACCTGCATCCGCAACTACATCCTGCGCAATTTCAATGGCCGTCCCGGCGTGACCCGGGGTGCCGACGATTCGGCCGGCAATGCTACCGGCACCATCGTCGGCCAGCCAAACGATCCGGTCGCAAACTTCCAGATCACCAGCTACTCGAACCAGAAGGCGGCCCGCCTGCGCGGCCTCGAATTCAACGTGCAGCACATGTTCGGGGCGTCCGGCTTCGGTGTGTCAGCCAACTATACCTACGTGAACTCGGGCCTGAAGTACAACAACGCCAGCATCGGCGAGCAGTTCGCCCTGGTCGGCCTGAGCGACTCGGCCAACCTGGTGGGTATCTTCGAGAACGAGAAGTGGAATGTGCGCGCGGCCTACAACTGGCGCGACAAATTCCTGTCCTCGACCTTCGACGGCTCGGGCCCGAACCCGAACTACGTCGAGGCATACGGCCAGTTCGACCTGAGCATCGGCTACAACATCAACAAGAACCTGACCCTGCAGTTCGAGGGCATCAACCTGACCGACGAGACCAAGCGCGTCCACGGTCGCAACGAGCGCCAGGCGCTGTACGTGGAGCAGTCCGGTCCGCGCTACATGCTGGCTGCCCGCTACAAGTTCTGACCCCGTGCCGGTCCGCGCCAGCGGACGGCGGCCTGCTGGAAGACCTGTCTTTTCCCTTGTCTTCCAGCAGGGTTTTCTGAGTTAGACTTGCCCAGTATCTGTTTTCTTGGAACAAATATGGTGAGCACCACCATCCGGCATGTCGTGATCGCAGGCGGAGGCTCGGCCGGATGGCTGACGGCCGCCACGCTCGCCTCCGGCCTGCAGACCGAAGAGCGGGGCGGCCTGCGCATTACCTTGATCGAGTCGCCCGACGTACCCATTATCGGCGTGGGCGAGGGCACCTGGCCGACCATGCGCGACACGCTGCGCGCGGCCGGCTTGTCCGAGTCCGCCTTCATGCGTGAGTGCGACGCCGCCTTCAAGCAGGGATCGCGCTTCAACCGCTGGGTCACCGGCGCACCTGACGAGCATTATTTCCACCCCTTCGTGCTGCCGCAGGGCTGGGGCGACGCCGACCTGGCCGGTGGCTGGCTCGCACGCCATGGCGACATGCCCTTCGCGGAACTGGCCAGCTACCAGCCGCACCTGTGCCTGCAGGGCCGCGCGCCCAAGCAGGCGGCCACGCCTGAATTCGCGGCCGTGGCCAACTACGGCTACCATCTCGACGCTGGCAAGTTCGGGGTCTTCCTGAAGAAACATTGCCTGGAGCAACTCGGCGTGCACTACGTGCCGGACCATATCACCGGCGTCGTGCCGCACGAGAATGGCGATATCGCGGCCCTGCGAACCAGGGAGCACGGCCTCCTCCCAGGTGATCTGTTCGTCGACTGCACCGGCATGCAGTCGCTGCTGCTCGGGAAGCACTTCGGCGTCGCCTTCCTGCCGCAGCGCGGCGTGCTGTTCAACGATACCGCGCTGGCCGTGCAGGTGCCGTACGCGAGCGCGGACGATCCGATCGCCTCGCAGACCAGCGCCACGGCGCAGGATGCGGGCTGGATCTGGGATATCGGCCTGCCGACCCGGCGCGGCATCGGACACGTCTACTCCAGCGCGCATACGTCGGATGAGCAGGCGCAGGCCGCCCTGCGCGCCTATGTGCGCGCCAGCGGCGGCCCGGATGACGTGGTCCCGCGCAAGCTGAGCTTCGAACCCGGATACCGCGAACGCTTCTGGCACCGCAACTGCGTCGCCATTGGACTGTCGAGCGGCTTCATCGAGCCGCTGGAGGCATCGGCGCTGGCCATGGTCGAACTCGCGGGGGCCATGCTGCTCGAAGAGATGCCGCCCACGCGCGCCGAGATGGATCTCTGCGCGCAGCGCTTCAACACCGTTTTCACCTACCGCTGGGAGCGGGTGATCGATTTTCTCAAGCTGCACTACGTGCTCAGCCGCCGCACGGGCGGCGCCGACCCGCACGGCTACTGGCGCGACAACCGCGAGACCGTGCCCGAGCGCCTGGCTGGATTGCTGGCGCTTTGGCGCCACCGGCCCCCCTCGCGCCTGGACTTCGACCGTATCCAGGAAGTCTTTCCGGCAGCGAGTTACCAGTATGTCCTGTACGGCATGGGCTTCCGGCCCGAGCCCGGCGTGGCGCGGCGAGCGCGCCCGGGCGAACCCGGCGTGCAAGACGCGGACGCCTTTTTCCGTCAGGCCGCCGAGCTGGCGCGCCGCATGCTCCCGGCGCTGCCCGACAACCGCGGCCTGCTGGCGCATATCGTGCGCCACGGCCTGCCGCGCGCATGACACCACCACGCGACGACGACAACCATCAAGAGACACACACCATGACCAAGCCGGTACTGCTGAACAATATCGATCACAAGGACCTGCGCGTGATCACACGCCGCGGCGCCGATCTCGGCGACGAGCGCGCCTTCGCCCCGACCTTTCCGGACGAGTTCCGCTCCTTGCAGGCGCATTACCCGATCGTGTTCCGCAAGGCGGACGACGGCACCTTCGAACCGATCGCCCTGTTCGGCTTCGAGAACGACGAAAACCTGTTCCTCGAGGGCCAGGAATGGCAGGCGACGACGGTTCCGCTGCTGGTCGAACGCCTGCCTTTCCTGATCGGCCAGAACGGCGATGAGCTGACAGTGCACATCGACCTGGATAACCCGCGCGTCAGCACCACCGAGGGCGAGCCGGTGTTCCTGGCGCATGGCGGCGTGTCTCCCTACCTGGACCACGTGAATGCGATGCTGCTGGCGATCCACGAGGGCATGCGGTCGAACGCAGCTTTCACCGACGCCCTGGCCAGGAATGAGCTGCTGGAAGGATTTGCGCTGGACATCACACTCGACGACGGTTCGCAGCACCGTCTCGGCGGCTTCTATACCGTCAACGAGGAACGCCTGGCCCAGCTTCCCGCCGCCGCCATCGACAGCCTGCACAAGGCCGGCTTCCTCGGTCCGATCTATTTCCAGATCGCGTCGATGTCGAATTTCCGCTCCCTGATCGAGCGCAAGAACTGCCGCCATGCTGCCGGCCGCTAGACCGATCCGCGAGATCGGCGGCCTGGCCCCGCGCGACCTCGGCCCCGAGATCCTGGCCTCGACCGAACCGCTGCTGCTGCGCGGCCTGACGGCAGCCTGGCCCATGGTCGCGGCCGCCCGCGGATCGAGCGCCCAGGCCGATGCCTATCTGCGCCGCTTCTACCGCGACGCCACCGTCAACGCCATGCTGGGAGCGCCGGAGATCGACGGGCGCTTCTTCTACAACGAGGCGATGGACGGTTTCAACTTCGCGCCGGTGCGGGTGCGCCTCGACAAGGTGCTGGACGAGCTGGCGCGCTATCGGGGCGCCGACCAGCAGCCGGCCATCTACGTTGGTTCCACCACGATCGAGACCTGCCTGCCGGGCTTTCATGACGAGAACCCGATGGACCTGGGCGGACGCGACGCCCTGGCCAGCATCTGGATCGGTAACCGCACCCGCATCGCGGCCCACTACGACCTGCCGGACAACCTGGCCTGCGTGGTGGCCGGCCGGCGCCGCTTTACCCTGTTTCCGCCGCAGCAGGTCAACAACCTGTATATCGGCCCGCTCGACCTCACTCCGGCCGGCCAGGCCATCAGCCTGGTCGACTTCCACCGCCCCGACCTGGCGCGCTTTCCGCGATTCGCGCAGGCGATGGAGCAGGCCCTGGCGGCCGAACTGGAGCCGGGCGACGCCCTGTTCATTCCCAGCATGTGGTGGCACCACATAGAAGCACTGGGCGACTTGAATGTGCTGGTCAACTATTGGTGGCGCCAGTCGCCGGAATACATGGACACCCCGATGAACGCGCTGATGCACGCGCTGATGAGCGTGCGCGATCTGCCGCCCGAGCAGCGCAAGGCCTGGCAGGAGCTGTTTCGTCATTACGTGTTCGAGGCGGACGGCGCTACCGCGGCGCACATCCCGGAAGCGGCGCGCCGGGTCCTGGCCCCAATGGACGGCGACGCCGTGCGCACCATCCGCGCCCAACTACTCAAACGCATGAACCGCTGAAGGAGCCAGCATGGACAAAGGTATCAACAGGGTCGGCATGGGCAAGCCGGTGCGCCGCGTCGTCATCGCGGGCGGCGGCACCGCCGGCTGGATGGCCGCGGCCTGCATTTCGAAGATCCTGGGCAAGCGCCTCGACATCAAGCTGGTCGAATCCGACGAGATCGGCACCGTGGGCGTGGGCGAAGCCACGATCCCGACCCTGCTGAACTTCCACAACCTGCTGGAGATCAACGAGCAGGAGTTCATGGCCGAGACCAAGGCGACTTTTAAACTCGGCATCAGCTTCGAGAACTGGCGCAATGTGAAGGAGGACTACATCCACTCCTTCGGCCTGACCGGCACCGACCACTGGACCGCGGGCTTCCAGCACTTCTGGCACAAGGGCCGCGAGCGCGGCCTGGCGGGGGACTACGGCGACTACTGCCTGGAGCTGCGCGCTTCGCAAGAGAACAAGTTCGCCCACCTGCCGCGCCAGGGTTTGAACTACGCCTACCACCTGGACGCGAGCGCCTACGCGCGCTACCTGCGCAGGTTCAGCGAACGCTTCGGGGTGCAGCGCATCGAAGGCAAGATCGTCGACGTCACCACCAGCGCGCTCACCGGCCACGTGCGCTCGATCACCCTGGACTCGGGCGCGGACATCGAGGGCGACCTGTTCATCGACTGCACCGGTTTCCGCGGCCTCCTGATCGGCCAGGCGCTCGGCGTCGAGTACGAGGACTGGTCGCAGTGGCTGTTCAACGATAGCGCCGCGGCGCTGCAGACCACCTCCGTGGGCGACGCGGTGCCGCTGACGCGCTCGATCGCCCACGCCTTCGGCTGGCAGTGGCGCATCCCGCTGCAGCACCGCGTCGGCAACGGCATCGTGTTCTCGAGCCGCTATGTGGAAGAGGAGCAGGCGGTCAAGGCCTTGATGGACAACATCGCGGGCGAGCCCCTGATGAAGCCGCGCGTGATCAAATTCACGCCGGGCCAGCGCAAGCAGGTGTGGAAGGCGAATGTGGTCGCGGTGGGACTGTCGAGCGGCTTCCTCGAACCGATCGAATCGACCAGCATCCACCTGATCCAGCGCAGCATCCTGCGCCTGATGCAGATGTTCCCGAACGAGGGCATCATGCAGACCGATGTCGACGAGTTCAACCGGCAGGCCGCGACGGAGGTGGAGCACATCCGCGACTTCATCATCCTGCACTACAAGGTCAACAACCGCATCGACGCGCCCTACTGGGTCGACGCGCGCAATATGGCGGTGCCGGCAGCGCTGCAGCACCGCATCGACCTGTTCCGCGAGACCGGCCGCGTGTTCCGCTTGCCGAACGAGCTGTTCGCCGAGAACTCCTGGGTGCAGGTGATGCTGGGGCAGGGCATCATGCCGCTGCAGCACCACCAGACGGCCGACCTGATGGGTGACGAGGAGCTCTCGCACTTCCTCGGCGGGATCAAGGGGCAGGTCGACCGCACCGTGGCGGGACTGCCTTCTCACCAGTCCTACGTCGAGCGCTACTGCGCGGCGCCGAAGTAAGAGAGGAACATCGACACCGCCGCCTCGATCACGGGTTCCTGCTGCGCGGAGCCCAAGGGGGCGGCGCCCATCGCCACCTGCGGCCAGAAGGCGAAAGCCTTCACCTGGCCCTGCAGCATGGTGGCGGCGAAGACCGGATCGCCGGCTTTCAGTTTTCCATCCGCCTGGGCCGCCCGGATCCAGGCGGTCACCCCTTCTTCACGCTCGTTCAGGCGCGCGAATACCGGCAGCGCGCGCTCGGGCGCGTGGATCGCTTCCGAAATCGCCACCCGCGCCAGGTCCAGGAAGTCCTGCTGTTCCAGGGTGCGCATCTTCAGGCGCAGCAGCTCGCTGAGCTGTTCGCGCAAGGGCAGGTCCGGGCGGTAGGGGAGTTCCAGCAGCTCGGCGCTGGCCTGGAACAGCTGCACGATGGTTTCCGCGAACAGTTCTTCCTTGCTGGGGAAATGGTTGTACACCGTGCGCTTCGATACCTCGGCGACGGCAGCGATGCGGTCCATGCTGGTCGCTTCGAAACCGTTCGCACGGAATTCGGCAGCCGCGGCTTTCAGGATGGCGTCGCGCTTGAGGTCGGTGAGGCGGGGAGGGGTCATACACATATTCTACACCCGGCAGTTTACTTTTCCAAAAAGTGAAACTACACTGTGTAGTGTACATCTGACGGATCGAGATCCCATGCGCCTCCTCTTTGCCACCCTTTTTCTTGGAATTGCCGCCATCATGAGCTATTGCACCCTTGCCAGCGCGGCTCCCGCGCACACCGAGTCGCCCCAGTTCGCGGAAGGAAAATTCCGCAATCCCGTCCAGATGCGCGAGCACAGCCTTGGAGAGATGGCGCGCCTGTGGTGGAACTTCATGTTCCACAAGCCGCAGGGCACCATGCCGACAGCCGCGATTCCAGTGCGTGCGCTCACGCAGGCCGAGCTGCTGGCGGCGCCGGACAACACGCTGTACCGCCTCGGCCACTCGACCATGCTGGTCAAGCTCGGCGGCGCCTTCTACCTGACCGACCCGGTGTTTTCGGAGCGCGCCTCGCCCGTGCAGTGGGCCGGCCCCAAGCGCTTCCACGCGCCGCCGATCTCGATCGACGATCTCCCGCCGATCAAGGCTGTCATCCTCTCGCACGACCACTACGACCACCTCGACCACGCGGCAGTCCTCGCGCTGGCGGCCAAGACCGAGCACTTCCTGGCGCCCCTCGGCGTGGGCGACCGCCTGGTCGAGTGGGGCATCGACCAGGCCAAGGTGCAGCAGTTCGACTGGTGGCAAGGGACGCAGATCGGCGGCGTGCGTGTCGTCGCGACCCCGTCCCAGCACTTTTCGGGGCGATCGCTGAACGACCGCAACTCGACGCTATGGGCTTCCTGGGTGATCCAGAGCGACGAGCTGCGCCTCTTCTTCAGCGGCGACACCGGCTATTTCGACGGCTTCAAGGAGATCGGCCGCCGCTACGGCCCCTTCGACGTCGCGCTGATGGAAACCGGCGCCTACGACAAACAGTGGCCGGACGTGCACATGCAGCCGGAAGAGACGCTGCAGGCCTTCCTCGATGTGAAGGGCGCCTGGCTGCTGCCGATGCATAACGGGACCTTCGACCTGGCCCTGCACCGCTGGCAGGACCCGTTCGAGCGCATCGTGGCGCTGGCCGAGGGCAAGGGCGTGAAGCTGGCCACGCCGGAGATGGGGGAAGCCCTGAACCTCAAGGCCCCCCAGCCCGGCAGCCAGTGGTGGAAGTCGGTGGAATAATCAGGCCGCCACCGGCTGCTTGTGCAGGTTGGCGTACTTCACGCCGAAGTAGAGGATGAAGAGGTAGCACACGGCCGGCACCATGAAGGAGGGCTGCAGGCCGATGGTGTCGGCGAACATGCCTTGCACGAAGGGGATGACGGCGCCGCCGACGATGGCCATGCACAGGATGCCCGAACCCTGGCCGGTAAACTTGCCCAGGCCATGCAGGGCCAGGCTGAAGATGGTCGGGAACATGATCGAGTTGCACAGGCCGACCGCGACGATCGCCCACTTCGCCACCGAGCCCTCGCCGAAGGTCGCGGTGAGCACCAGCACGATGGAACCCAGCGCCGTGACGGCCAGCGACTTGCCCGGGCTGATGTAGCGCATCGCGGCAAAGCCGATGAAGCGGCCGACCAGGGCGCCGCCCCAGTACAGGCTGACGTAGTGGGCGGCGTCCGCGTGGCTCAGGCCCGCGATATTGCCCTCGCCGAGGAAGTTGATCAGGAAGCTGCCGATGCTGACTTCCGCGCCCACGTAGAGGAAGATCGCGACCGCGCCCAGCACCAGGTGGCGATAGGCCATCGCGCCGCCCTTGCCGTCGACCGCCGGCTGGCCGTCTTCCGCGTGGTCGATCTTCGGCAGCTTGGCCAGGGCGAACAGCACCGCGAGGATGGCCAGCGCCGCCGCCAGCGCAAGGTAAGGGCCCTGCACCGTTGCCGCCTCGAGCGCCTTGTGCGCGGCCTGCTCGGCGGCCGGCAGGGCTGCCAGCTGGTCGGCGCTCAGGGCCACGGTCGACAGGATCAGGATGCCGCCCAGCGCCGGCGCCACCGTGGTGCCGAGCGAGTTGAAGGCCTGGGTCAGCGTGAGGCGGCTCGAGGCCAGGCGCGCCGGACCGAGCACGGTCACGTAGGGGTTGGCCGCCACCTGCAGGATGGTGATGCCGCTCGCCAGCACGAAGAAGGCGAACAGGAAGAGCCCGTAGCCGCCCTTGGAGGCCGGGTAGAACAGGGCGCAGCCGGCCGCTGCGATCATCAGGCCGGTGACGGCGCCGTTCTGGTAGCCGATTCTACGGATCAGGGCGCCGGCCGGCAGCGAGACGATGAAGTAGGCGCCGAAGAAGCAGAACTGCACCAGCATCGCCTGCAGGTAAGTCAGGGTGTAGATCGACTTCAGGTGCGGGATCAGGACGTCGTTCAGGGAGGTCAGCAGCCCCCACATGAAGAACAGGATGGTGACGATGACGAGCGCGCCGGTGTGCGGGTTGTGCTCGGCCTCGGGGAGGTGCGCCAGCGGCGGCGCCTGGTTCTGGGCGGTACTTTGCATGATGTCTCCGTGTTGTTATTGCTGCGATGCGACGTGGTCGGCGAGCATGGCGGACACGCCGCGCAGGGCCGGATACTGTTCGGTGATCAGGTAGGTGGGGATGCGCGCCAGGTAGGGACTGAGGCGGCCCTTGTCCTCGAAGCGCGCGCGGAACTGCGATTCCGTGAACAGCCTGCCCAGGCGCGGCACGATGCCGCCGCCGATGTACATGCCGCCGGTGGCGCCGAGGGTCAGGGCGACGTTGCCGGCCACGCTGCCCAGGATGGCGCAGAAGGCCTCGACCGTGCGCCGGCATTCCGGCGAAGAGCCGTCCAGCGCCGCCCCGGTGATGGACGGCGCATCCTTGCGCACGCCGGTCAGCGCCCAGTGGATCAGCTCCAGTCCCATCCCCGACAGCAGGCGTTCGGCGGACACATGGCCGTATTCGCCCCACAGCGCTTCCAGGATCGCGACTTCATCCTTGTTGGCCGGCGCGAAGCTCACGTGGCCGCCTTCGCTGGCCAGCGCGATCCAGCGTTCGCCCGCCGGGATCACGCCCGAGACTCCCAGGCCAGTGCCGGGGCCGATCAGGCCGATCGGACGGTTCGGCAGTTCGAGGCCGCCGCCAATGCGCTCGCGCCCGTTCTCTTCCAGATGCGGCAGCGACATCGCCAGCGCCGCGAAATCGTTCACCACCAGCAGCGTTTCCAGGCCCTGCTCGACGCGCAGGGCTTCGATCGAGAAGCTCCAGTGGTGGTTGGTCATGCTGACCCGGTCTTCCTCGACCGGATTGGCGATCGCCAGCGCCGCGTGGCGCAGGCCGTCAACCGCCAGGCCGCGGCTTGCCGCCTTGCCAAGATAGGCGCGCATGGCGTCGCCCAGGGTGGCATGGTCGGCGCAGGCCAGCACCTCGATGTCCGCAAAGGCGCTCTGCCCCGGTTCCTGCAGGGCGAAGCGGGCATTGGTGCCGCCGATGTCGGCGAGCAGGCGCAGGCTCATTTCAGTTCCTCGCACTTCACGGCGCCCGCCTCGCTTGCCGCGCCGCCGGCGATCTCGATATTGGCGAAGGCGGCGGCGAAGGCCGCATCGCTGGTCACGCTGAACGGCGCCTCGACTTTCGCCAGATCCGTGCCCCTGGCCTGGAAGCAGGACAGTGGAATGTGCACGACCTGCTTGCCCTTGCCGGCCAGGCGGGTGAACAGGGCGGTCGCATCGACCGTGCCGCTGCCCATCGCCATGGTGACCTTGCCTGCTGGCGCCCTGGAGACGATGGTGTCGAAACGCAGCGCCGCATCCTTGCCGGCCGCCGCCGGCAGCACCATGGCGCGCGCGCCGCGCGCTTCGATGGTGGCCGGGCCGCTCCAGGTGACCAGCTTGGCATCCTGCTGGGTGTTCACCTGCGAGGTCTGCACGGTGACGCCCGGCAGGCTGAAGGTCGAATTCAGGTCGGCGCCCAGCACCAGCTGCTGCTGGCCGCTCTTCAAGGTCAGCGGGAAGCTCGCGCGGTCGGCCTGGCTGAACACGGGGAAGGTGTTGCTGATGCCGCAGCCGCCGGCGGGATAGGTCGCGTCCAGCTTGCCGACCTTCGAGCCGGTGGCGGCCTTCAGGCCGTAGCCGTAGGCAAACAGGGGCGCGTAATTCTTGTCGCCGACATTCAGGTCGGTCTGGCAGGCCGACTTCGGCCAGGAGAAGGGCAGCTTGCCGGTGAATTCATGGCGTTTCGGGCCGGCGACCAGCAGGTCCGACACGCCCTTGCCCTCGGTGCCCGGCAGCCAGGCCGCCACGAACACGTCCGACAGGTTGAGCAGGTCGTTCACGAAGAGCGGACGGCCAGAGACGAAGACGGTGACCACGGGCTTGCCCTTGCCGGCGACGGCCTGCAGCACGGCGAGGTCTTCCGGATGGCGGCCCGAGTGGCGCAGGGTGCCGTTGGGGCCGATGTCGCCGTCGCCTTCCGCATACGGACGCTCGCCCACCACGGCCACCACCACGTCGAACTTCGACACGTCGACACCTTGCGCGTCGAGGCTGAAGGTGACGTTGTTGCTGCCAGCCGCTTCGCGGATGCCGGCCAGGATGGTGTCGCCGTTCGGGAAGTCGGCGTTGACGTTGGCGGTGCCCTGCCAGGTGATCGACCAGCCGCCGGTCTGGTTCGACAGGTCGTCCGCGGTCTTGCCGACCACGAGGATCTTCTTGCCGCGCGCGATCGGCAGCACCGGCTTGTCGTTCTTGATCAGGACCAGCGACTCGCGCACGGCGCGGCGCGCCAGCTCGCGCGGCTGCATGGCCTCGTCCTTGCCCGCGTAGGCGTTCTGGGCGGGGCTCTTGTCGAACAGGCCGGCGCGCAGCTTGACGCGGATGATGCGGGTGACGGCATCGTCGATGCGCGACATCGGGATCTCGCCGCTCTCGACCTGCTTGATGGTGTTGGCGATGAAGGCTTTCCAGTCGTCCGGCACCATGATCATGTCGTTGCCGGCATTGATGGCGGCGGCGCAGCTGTCGTTGCGGCAGCCGGGCACTTCGCCATGGCCGTTCCAGTCGGTGATGACGAAGCCGTCGAATCCCATTTTCGTCTTCAGCACGTCGGTCAGCATGACGCGGCTGCCGTGCATCTTGCCGTAGTCGGTGCCGGTCGCCACGTCGTTCCAGGAATTGAACGAGGACATGACGGTCTGCACGCCGGCCGCCAGCGCCGGGTAGTAGCCGGCGCCGTGGATGTTGATCATCTGCGACTTGGTTGACTTGTTGACGCCGCGGTCCTTGCCGTGTTCGGTGCCGCCGTCGCCGATGAAGTGCTTGGCGGTGGCCACGGTGTTGGCATCGTCCTTCAGCATGCCCTGCATGCCGCGCACATAGGCGCCGGCATAGCTTTTCACGATGTCCGGATTTTCGGAATAGCTTTCGTAGGTGCGTCCCCAGCGGTCGTCGCGCACCACGGCCAGGGTCGGGCCGAACACCCAGGCGATGCCGCTGGCGCGCGTGGCCTTCGCCGTGGCCGCGCCGATTTCCTCGAGCAGCTTCGGATTGCGCGCCGCGCCCAGGCCGATGTTATGCGGGAAGAGGGTGGCGCCAAACACGTTGTTGTGGCCGTGGACCGCGTCGGTGCCCCAGATCACCGGCACCTTGATCGCCATGTCGGTGGCCATCGACGCATCGTGGTAGCGCTGGGCCAGGGCCAGCCATTCGGCCGCCTTCGCATGCTTGTTCCCGTTCGGCCAGCTGCCGCCGCCGTTGAGCACCGAGCCGAGGTAGTAGCGCTTGACGTCTTCGGGCGTCGCGGTCTTGATCTCGGGCTGGGTCATCTGGCCGACCTTCTGGGCCAGGGTCATCTTGCCGACAATCTCGGCGACGCGCTTCTCGAGCGCCGCATCCTTCGCGATCGGGCTGGCGATGCGCGGCCAATCGGCCAGCTGGCCACTCGTTTGCGCGAAGGCGCTAGCGGGGAAGGCGAGTGCGACGGCGAGCGCCAGCACGGGATTGCGAAGGATTGGTGTCATGAGTGTCTCGCTATTCGTTTTATTGTGGGTTCTGGCGTATCGCTTATTCGCCGCGCAGGAAGCTGCGGTACCACTTGCCGCTGCTCTTCAGGCGGCGCTGCTGGGTGGCGTAGTCGATGTGGGTCAGGCCGAAGCGCTTCAGGTAGCCCTCCGCCCATTCGAAGTTGTCGAGCAGGCTCCAGGCGAAATAGCCCTTCACCGGTACGCCATCCTTGATCGCCGCGCGCAGCGCGGCCAGGTGGGTCGCTAGGTACCGCCGGCGCTCGACGTCGTCGATCTCGCCATCCGCATTCACCTCGTCCGTGTAGCAGGAGCCGTTCTCGGTGATGTACATCGGGCCAGGGTGGTAGTCGTTCTCGATGCGGTGCAGGAGTTCGGCCAGGCCCTGCGGCGCGACTTCCCAGCCCATGGCCGTGGTTTCCATGCCTTCGGCGGGCGGCAGCACGCGCGCGCCCAGCGGCGCGTGGTGCGGGTCGTTCTGGATGGTCTCGGGGAAGTAGTAGTTCACGCCCAGGAAATCGGTCGGCACCGCGATGGCTTCCAGGTCGCCCGGTTCCATGGTTGGTGCGGCGTCGCCGATGATGTCGAGCGTGGCCTGCGGGTAGCCGCGGCCGTACAGCGGATCGAGGAACCAGCGGTAGCGCAGGCCGTCGTGGCGCGCCATCGCGGCCAGGTCTTCCGGCGAATTGCTGGCCGGGCGCACCGGGTGCAGGCTGAGGGCGATGCCGGCTTTTGCGTTCGGGACGTTCGCGCGGATCAGCGGCACCGCCTTGCCGTGCGAGAGCAGCACGTGGTGGGCCACTTGCAGCGCGGTCTTGAAGTCGGTATTGCCCGGTGCATGCCAGCCTTCGAAATTGCCGATGATCGAGGTGCACCAGGGTTCGTTGTGGGTGATCCAGTGTTGCACACGGTCGCCCAGGCGGCGCGTCATGGCGTCCACGAACGCCAGGTAGGCGTCCACCGTGGCGCGCTCGTTCCAGCCGCCGCGGTCTTGCAGGAATTGCGGCAGGTCCCAGTGATACAGCGTGGCCCAGGGCTGCAGGCCGCGTTCCAGCATGCCGTCCACCAGGCGGGAGTAGAAATCCAGACCCTTTTCGTTCGGCTTGCCGCCGACTTCCGAGAAGATGCGCGGCCAGGCGATCGAGAAGCGGTAGGCGTTCAGGCCCATGTCGCGGCCGATGTCGAAGTCTTCCGGCCAGCGGTGGTAGTGGTCGCAGGCGACCAGGCCGCTGGAGCCATCCTTCACCTTGCCCGGGGTGGCGGCGAAGCGGTCCCAGATCGACTCGACCCGGCCGTCCTCCTGGCCCGCGCCTTCGATCTGGTAGGAAGAGGTGGCACAGCCCCACAAGAAGTCGGGGGCGAAATCGCCGCGCTGCGGGGCGGTCGGCTCGGTGGCGTTTGCTGTTGTCATGGTGTGTATGTGTGAAGACCTGATGCAAGAATATTTGGAAAGCTTTCCAACTGCAAGCTAAAAAAAAGGCCGCGTCACGGCCATGCTGCGTGCAGCCTCATTTTTTACGGCTCCGCGACGTCGTCGTCGGCAGCTTCGCCAGCGAGGCGCGCAGGGTGACGCTGACCGGGAAGGTGCGCGACACCGGGCGCTGCAGGTCGTAGCAGCGGTTCAGGAGGGCGTTGATGCCGTTGAGCGTCATCTCGCGCCAGGGCATGTGCACCGAGGTCAGGCGCGGGGCCGAGAAAGCGGCGCTGGGCGTGTCGTCGTAGCCGATCACCGACAGGTCGCGCGGCACGCTGATGCCGGCTTCCTGGAAGTAGGACAGGGCGCCCACGGCCATCTCGTCGTTGGCGCAGAACAGGGCGGTGCACTTGTGGCCGGATTCGATCAGCTCCTTGGCCGCGGCCCAGCCGCCGGCCGGCGAAAAGTCGCTTTCCGCCACCCACAGCTTGCTGGTGTCGATGCCGCCTTCCTCCAGCTCGCGCATGAAGCCGTCGACGCGGGCCACGTTGTCGCTCAGGGCCGCCGGGCCGGAGATCACGCCGATGTCGCGGTGCCGGTAGTCGAGCAGGGTGCGCGCGGCCAGGCGTCCGCCCAGTACGTGGTCGACCGTGAAGCACTGCTCGGGCATCGCGCGGAATTCGTGGTTCAGCGCCACGATCTGCCGCTGCTTGGCGCCGAGGCTGGCCAGGTCCTCGTCGGCGAGGGCGCTGGTCATCATGATGATGCCGTCGCAGCCGCGTTCGATCAGGAACTCGATGCCTTCCATCGCCTGGCGGCGCGCGTCGCCCAGGCCCACGCCGAAGGCCACCACCATGTGCAGGCCGGCGGCGCGCAACTCGGTGTCGATGATCTGCAGGATCGGGGTGTAGAAGGTGCCGCTCAGGACCGGGATGTAGACGCCCACCATGCGGCTGGTGCCCGACAGCAGGGCGCGCGCCGCGTGCGAGGGGCGGAAACCCAGCTCGTCGATCGCCTTGCGCACCTTTTCCAGCGTGGCGGGCGAAACCGAGCCCTTGCCGCTGACCACGCGCGAGGCGGTGCCCAGGCCGACGCCGGCGAGACGTGCTACATCCTTGATGGTTGCCACTAATGGTCCCTGATCGATAAACGGTTTATTCGAAAACACTGAAGCATACTGCATTCATCCGACACTGGCACCTGTCTTCACAGGCGCCGGCCGCTGCCCGGCTCGAACAGCGAGACCCGCGCCGCATCGATGTCGAAGCGCACCGCCTGGCCTGGCGCAAGCCGGCGCGCGTCGTGCACGATGGCGGACAGGGCGTGGCCGCCGCAGTCCAGCCACACGACCTGGTGGTTGCCCATCGGCTCGACCAGGGTCACGCTTGCCTGCAGAGGACCATCGTCCTGCAGGTGGATGTCCTCCGGCCGTACCGCCAGCTCTACTTTTCCGGAAGGCGCAACGCAGTCCGGGGCCAGGGTGAGCTGCAAGGCGCCGGCACTGAAGCGGCGCTGCACGTCGAGGGTGCCGTCGAGGCTACCCTCGACGAAATTCATCGAGGGCGAACCCAGGAAACCCGCCACGAAGCGGTTGGCCGGGCGTTCGTAAACCTCGGCCGGGGTGCCGATCTGCTGGATGCGCCCGCCCTGCATCACGACGATGCGGGTGGCCAGGGTCATGGCTTCGGCCTGGTCGTGGGTCACGTAGATCATGGTCGAGCCGAGCGCCGCGTGCAGGAGCTTCAGTTCGCGGCGCAGCTCGGCGCGCAGCTTGGCGTCCAGGTTCGAGAGCGGCTCGTCGAACAGGTAGACGCCGGCCTCGCGCACCAGCGCGCGTCCGATCGCCACGCGCTGGCGCTGGCCGCCCGAGAGCTGGGCGGGCTTGCGGTCCAGGAGCGATTCGAGCTGCAGCATCTCCGCCGCACGCTGCACACGGCGGGCGATCTCCGCCTTCGGCGCGCCGGAAATGCGCAGGCCGAAGGACATGTTCTTCTCGACCGTCATGGTCGGGTAGAGGGCATAGGACTGGAACACCATGCCGATGCCTCTTTCACTCGGGTCGGCGTAACTCATGTCGCGTCCGCCGATCTCGATGGCGCCGTCGGCCAGGTCGATCAGGCCGGCGATGCTGTGCAGCAGGGTCGACTTGCCGCAGCCGGAGGGTCCCAGCAGCACGAGGAATTCGCCCGGTTCGACCTGCAGGTCGAGGTCGCGGATGATCTGGTTGCTGCCGCGGGTGATGCACAGTTTGCGCAGGTGGACGTTCGACATGTGCTTAACCTTTCACTGCGCCGGCGGCGATACCGCGCACGAACCAGCGTCCCGAGATGAAGTAGATCGCCAGCGGCACCGCGGCCGTCAGGATGGTCGCGGCCATGTTGACGTTGTACAGGCGCGTGCCGGTGGTGGTGTTGATCACGTTATTCAGCTGCACCGTCATCGGCGCATTGTCGCGGCCCGCGAACACCAGGCCGAGGATGTAGTCGTTCCACACGCCGGTCACCTGCATGATGGCGGCGACCACGACGATGGGCAGCGACATCGGCAGCATCACCTGCAGGAAGATACGCCAGAAGCCGCCGCCGTCGATGCGCGCGGCCTGGAACAGCTCGTGCGGCACCGAAGCATAGTAATTCCGGAACAGCAGGGTCATGATCGGCATGCCGAAGATGACGTGCACCAGCACGATGGCGGGCAGGGAACCGAAGACGCCGGCGCGCGCCATCATCCACACCAGCGGATAGATCATGACCTGCACCGGGATGAAGGCGCCGGCCAGCAGCACGCCGAACAGGACGTTGGCGCCGCGCGGCTTCCAGAAGGACAGGGCGTAGCCGTTGACGGCGCCCAGCAGGATCGGGATGACGGTGCTCGGCACCGTGATCGCCACCGAATTCCAGAAGCCGCCACTGACCTGGTTCCAGGCGCTCTGCCAGGGCTCGGTCGTAGCAACGAGAGGCAGGGCGAACACATTGCCGCTCCTGATCTCGTCCATCGACTTGAAGGACGTGATGATCATGACGTACAGCGGCAGCAGGAAGTACAGCGCGGCGCTGAACAGAAATGCGTAGACGCCGATGCGCGCGGCGCTCAGGCGGCGTTTGCGACGCGCGGCGGGAACGAGAGGGGCGTCGAAGCGCATCGTGGGGGCGGGCGCTTCCAAGGTGGTCTGGCTCATGCGCGTTTCCTCCGGCTGCGTGCGTAGGCATAGGGCGCCAGCAGGGCCAGCACCGGAATGAGCAGGGTCACCGCGCCGGCCGAGGCCAGGCCGATGTTCGAGCGCAGGAACAGGTGGTCCATGATGAACTTGGCCGGCACTTCGCTGGCCGTGCCGGGGCCGCCGCCGGTCATGGCCACCACCGCATCGTAGAGTTTCACCACGGCGGTGCACAGCAGCAGGAAGACGGTGGCGACCGTCGGCCCCAGCATCGGCAGCACGATCTGCAGGTAGACGCGCCAGCTTGGCACGCCATCCAGGCGTGCGGCCTTGTAGATCTCCGGGTCGACCCCGCGCAGTCCCGCCAGCATCATCGCCATCACCAGGCCCGACGCCTGCCAGACGGCGGCGATGACGATGGTGTAGATGACCATCTCCTGGTCGATGATCCAGTCGAAGCGGAAGTCCGTGAAGCCGAGCGACTGCACCGCGCCTTCGATGCCGGCGCCGGGCGCCAGCATCCACTGCCACACCAGGCCGGTGGCGATGAAGGACATCGCGTAGGGGTAGAGGAAGACGGTGCGCAGGAAACCTTCGCCGCTGACGTTCTGGTCGATGAAGGCGGCCAGCAGGAAGCCCAGCACCATGCAGGCGATGATGAAGCAGATGCCGTAGACGGCCAGGTTGTTCAGCGAGAGCAGCCAGCGCTCGTTGTCGAACAGGCGCACGTACTGGGCGGCGCCGATGAAGTTATCCGACGCGAAGGTGCGCGAGGCGGTCAGCGAGGTCTTGAAGGTCCACAGCGCGGCGCCGATGTAGGCGACCAGCACGGTCAAGGCCATCGGCAATAAAGCGATGTGGGGAGTGATCCTGTTGGCGCGGAAGGCAAGCATGGCGGGTCAGTATTTGAGTGCGTTGGCGATGCTCTTCTGGGCCTTCTCGACCGGCATACTGGTGTTCCAGTAGGCAGTCAGCACGTCCTGCATGGCGCCGTTCTGGTCCGGCGTCAGGTAGACCTCGCTGACGCCGGCCTGGCGCGTGCGGTCCTTCATGATCTCGAGGCCCTTCTGCGCGCACAGGTCGAGTTCCGCGGCATCGACGTCGGTGCGCACGGGGATCGAGCCTTTCAGTTTGCTGAAGCCCACCTGCAGGACCGGCTGCGAGACCACATTCGCCAGCAGCTGCTGGGCGCGCACGGTCTTGCCGTCGTCCGTCTTCGGGAAAACGAAGACGTCGCCCTGGATCAGGTAGGGCGTCGAAGGGCCGAGGCCCGCCATGCAGCCGTAGTGCTGGCCCGCGATCTGACGCGCATTGGTGAATTCGCCCTTGGCCCAGTCGCCCATCACCTGGAAGCCTGCCTTGCCACTGATGACCAGGGCGGTGGCGTCGTTCCAGTTGCGGCCCGGCGAGCCCGGGTCGACATAGGATTTCAGGCGCTTGAAGGTGAGCAGCACGTTGCGGAAGGCCGGCCCGAGCAGAGTCGCCTGGTCGCGGTCGCGGAAGGCCTTCAGGTACAGCTCCTTGCCGCCCATATTCGCGAGGATGGCCGAGAACAGCACGTTCTCCTGCCAGGACTGGCCGCCGTGCGCCAGCGGGATGATGCCGGCCGCCTTCAGCTTGTCGAGGGCGGTGAAGAATTCGGCCATGCTGGCCGGCTCCTTGTCGATACCGGCCTTCTTGAAGGCTGGCTTCGAATACCAGAACCAGGTCTGCATGTGGATGTTCAGCGGCACCGCATAGTAGTGGCCGCCCACCTTGATCACGTCGATGATGGGCGGGGGCAGCATCTGGTCCCAGTTCTGCGCGCGGGCGACGGTGTCGACGTCGTTGAGCATCCCCGCTTCGATCACGTCGAGGAACTGCTTGGAGGTGTTGAACTGGGCCGCCGTGGGCGGGTTGCCGCCGACGATGCGGTTGATGGTGACGGCGCGGGACTGGTCGCCGCCGGCGATCGCGGTATCGATCCAGACGCCGCCGGCCTGCTGGTAGGCCTGGGCCACCTGCTTGACCGCGGCCGACTCGCCGCCCGAGGTCCACCAGTGGATGACCTCGGCTTTCGGCGCCTGTGTGGCCGACGCCGACGCGGCGAGCGCTGGCGCAGAGACGCACAGCCATGCGCAGGCTGCCGCCAGGGTGCGTACTGTGGACATCGTGTCTCCGTTATTCGCCATTTATTTTTGGTACGTTGGAAACGTTACCATCGGCTTTGCCCGACTATAGCACCGGGTGAAATCTCGGTCAAACAAATATTGCAATCAGGATTTTGGCACAGTTTCTGTGTTCACCCGACAAGTTTTAGACGGTGGTGCAGGCGAGTTCCTGAGTCAGGCGCTGTTAATCCTCGCTTGATGAAACGATGCGTTTGTCCCGTCTATACGTGACTCGCACCTCGACCCGGCGGTTGGGCTTGTTGCAGCGATCGAGTTCATACGCCGAAATGTCCTTCGCTTTCACGCACTGCACTTTGGGTTCTCTACTTCCATATCCTTCGGAACGAACGATCACCGGCGCGCCAACAGCGTCGTCCTTCGGTGTTTTACCTTTCTTGTCCTCGTTCCGAACCGTATTGAACTGGGCATCGAGCTGCTGCTTGATTGCCGCCGCGCGCCGCTCGGAAAGAATCTGGTTATCGATTGGCTTCCCGTCCGGGCCAGACGCGATGCGCCGTGGATCGCTATGTCCGCGAACGACGATCTTCTCGGGTTGACCGAAACTGCTGATCGACTTTGCTAGCGCGTCGATCCGTTTCTTGGCGTCGCTATCAAGCTCATGTGTGCCGGTATCGAACAGGAGATCGCTGGGAAGGTCAAAGCACGGATCGAGTGGGGGGCTACTGCGGATGATGTTCATCGACTTGGTGTCAAACTTGAGCGTGGCATGGCCTACCGTCGGTTGAGGATCGAACGGCGCCCTGCGGATCTCCTTGTGAGAAGCAAACCTCACCAGAGAGTGTTCCCCGACGCCGGTCCACAAGACCTCTGCGCCGTGAACAAGCAGGCGGTTCGGCTGGGGACGCCGGCAATCAACCAATGGGCGCCCTACGATGTCGGCAACCCGCTCGATCGCGCCAGCCTCTGAATCGGGGAGTTCCAGCGAAACATCCATTATCTGGATGCCTAGACCTTGGAAGGCGAAATCAAGCAGCGGTCGCGGGCCGCCGCCGTAAATCGACACGACGACAAGCGGAATGAAGGCAATGGCAGGGAAGCGTGCATTCTTTTGCCGCTTTGTCGTGAACGCGCTGGAAGGAGCCTCGAGGATTACCAGAATCAGGAAACCCGACAGTGCACAAGACGACAGGAACATCATCAGGGGAGTGGAACTCGACCGCCATGCGATGAGCGCCAGCCACCAGAAAAGAACAAGGGATGCCAGGGCATGGAACCAACCGTCCAATGCGGACCATCTAAGACACGGTTTGTTCAACCACATGCGCGTGACTGCAATCCTGCGCCTCCGTCGCCATTGTGCCCATGCAGACATTGGTGGCAATACAGCGTCAGCAGGCATGAACAGTAACGATGTCATTTGCTGCCGTGTGTACGCCAGGCGGCGCATTACGAAGATCGGTAACTGGAGGAGCCAAACAGCTGAGTATGTGCCGTAGACGATGACGAGCACATAGGTAAACAGGAAAGCAAGCGCGATGAAAACGAAAAATATGACTTCACCGGGCGTCAACCCGGATGGGAAGAAGCCAATCAGGAACAAATAAGAAAACGTAGCAATTGCTCCGAAACTTATCGCGAGCTTGTAGACGATGTTCAGTGCGGAATTGATAGGTTCGGTAAGTTTTCCCCAAGCCGTTCCCTGGTCTGAGTCAGTGTCAGAGGTGGGTGAGGCGTTTTGATGGGCTACCATGTTTGACCTTGTTCGAATTGCAGTGCAGCAATTAATTCCATATCCGAACCAGATAGTCAACATGCAACTGCTGCGACGCGTTTTTTCGTTGGAATCGCGGCTTATTCAAAAGCATGGCGGCGCTGCCAGCTTATTGCGCATACTTGAAAGCATGCAACTCAATATTCTTTTTCCCTTCGCCATTTTGCTTCTTCGTAAGCGATTTGCTCACCAGGCAAGCGTTTGATCAAACCCTGTTTCAAGTCTGCGCTTTCTCAACTGTCCATCTCTACGGCTTCCTAAGATTAGTTCAGGACTGCTCAACGAGGAGGCCATATGGACAAGCGTATCTTGGAACGCCGTGTGGCGAACGAAGCACACCTGTCACATCCGAACGTTCTAGCTTTTCTCAAGGCAATCGCCGAGGCGGAAGGTGGCGGCTATGACTTCAAATATGGTGCGCTCAAGGGGCGCCTGAACGATCGTTGGAGGTTTCAGGACACGTCAACGCATCCAGGACCGGGCATTGACGGGAAAACGACGGCAGCGGGAATGTACCAGATCACCCGACCCACCTGGGAACACCACGGCGGCAAGCTGGGGTTGAATGACTTCTCTCCACGCACGCAAGACCTGATCGCAGTCGAAATCCTGCGGAGCCTCGGTGTCATTGATCAAATCAAGACTGGCGAGATTGCGGCCGTCATGCCGAAAGTAGCCAAAACCTGGGCCGCATTGCCAAAGGGACCGGGGCAGCGGAACCATTATCCGCCACAGCGCTATCTCCCCTTCGAAAAGTTCCTTTCGGCCTACGTTTCAGCAGGCGGAGAAGTCGCTTGATCGTTAGACCAAAAGCAATGAGCCCAGCAAAGGCTGGGCTCATCGTTAAATGACTGGTGCCGACTGCAGGACTCGAACCCGCCACCTGATGATTACAAATCAACTGCTCTACCTGATGAGCTAAGTCGGCTTAATCTTAGAACAACGATTATACGCTATTTGATGCGCGTCAAGGTCGGGCGTCCGCCCTTCTTCGGCGGCTCGTCGTCACCGTCAGGCGCTGAAGTCGTCTCGGCCGGTACATCTGCCTTTGCAGGCACCGCCGACAGGGCCGGCGCCGACGCTTCTTCCGATGGCGACGAAGCAGGCGCAGGCGCCGGCATTTCCGCCGCCGTCACGTTCACCTCGAAGGCCATCCCCTGGCCGTTCTCGTTCGCATAGATCGCCAGCACGTTCTGCACAGGAATGTACAGCTCGCGCGAAACCCCATTGAAACGCGCGCGGAAGTGGATCGCGTCGTTGTCCATCTTCAGGCCCGAGGTGGCGCCGTAGCTGATGTTCAGGATGATCTCGCCCTTGCGGACGTATTCCATCGGCACCGTGGTGGCGGAGTCGACCTTGACCGCGAGATAGGGCGTGTAGCCGCTGTCCGTGCACCATTCGTAGATGGCGCGCAGCAGGTAGGGCTTGGTGGAGATCTCTGACATTTGTTGGGGTCAATAAACAATACTTGTCGTCCACGCCAGTTTACCGGATTCGCCATGAGGGCGTCCGAAACCGGCGTGTACTGAATCGAGATGCTGCGGCGGACGGCAAGCGCCCGCCACAAGCCATCAGCGGCGCATCACCTTTTCCGACGGTGTCAGCGCTTCGATATAGGCCGGACGCGAGAAGATGCGCTCGGCGTACTTCATCAGCGGGGCGGCGGTCTTCGACAGCTCGATGCCGTAGTGGTCCAGGCGCCAGAGCAGCGGAGCGATCGCGACGTCCAGCATCGAGAATTCGTCGCCCAGCATGTACTTGTTCTTCAGGAACAGCGGCGCCAGGGTGGTCAGGCGGTCGCGGATTTCCGAACGGGCCTTGTCGTGGCTCTTGTCGTTCGTCTTGTTGCGCTCGCTTTCCAGCGTGTGCACGTGGACGAACAGTTCCTTCTCGAAGTTGAACAGCATCAGGCGGGCACGGGCGCGCATCAGCGGGTCGGCCGGCATCAGCTGCGGGTGCGGGAAGCGCTCGTCGATGTACTCGTTGATGATGTTCGATTCGTACAGGATGAGTTCGCGCTCGACCAGGATCGGCACCTGGCCGTAGGGATTCATGGTCGAAATGTCTTCCGGCTTGTTGAACAGGTCGACGTCGCGCACCTCGAAGTCCATGCCCTTTTCGAACAGGACCAGGCGGCAGCGTTGGGAGAAGGGGCACGTGGTGCCGGAGTAGAGAACCATCATGGTTTGTAGTCCTTCAAGAAACAATGGGGTGAAGCGCCTAGCGATTCACCCCGAAAAATGATTGCCCGTATTATAGCCAACCGGGCAATGAAAGCGAATTTACTTCACTTCCTTCCAGTACGATTCGTTCAGGCGCCAGGCCAGGAAGGCGAAAATGGACAGGAAGATCAACACAATAACGCCCAACTTCTTACGTTGGCCTTGCGCTGGCTCAGCCATCCAGCTCAGGTAGGCAACCAGGTCGGCAGTCGCGGTGTCGAACTCCTGCTGGGTCATGGTGCCCGGCGATACCTGTTCAAAGCCGACGAACTTGTGGATCGTCTTGCCGGCGTCGTGCGGATCCTTCTCGTCGGCGAATTTCGCCTGGCGGATGCCCTGCTGCTGCCACATCACGTGCGGCATGGCCACGTTCGGCACCACCATATTGTTCCAGCCGGTTGGGCGGGCATCGTCCTTGTAGAAGGTGCGCAGGTAGGTGTACAGGTAGTCCGCGCCGGTGCCCGAGGGCGAGGATTTCGCGCGGGCGATCACCGACAGGTCCGGCGGCACGGCGCCGAACCAGGCCTTGGCGTCGTCCGGGCGCATCGCCGTCGTCATCATGCCGCCAACCTTGTCTTGCGAAAACAACAGATTGTCCTGAATCTGCTTCTCGGTAAGACCAAGGTCGCGCAGGCGGTTGTAACGCATGCTCGATGCCGAGTGGCAGTTCAGGCAGTGGTTGATGAAGAGCTTGGCGCCGTTCTGCAGCGACGACAGGTCGTGGCGGTCCGGGGCGCGCTCGAGCGGGAAGCCGCCTTCCGCGGCGAATGCCAGTCCCGGCACCAGGGCCAGGACTGCGATCAGTTTCTTCGCAAATTTCATGTTCTTGTCCTTGTGCTCGTGATTAGTGCGGCGTGAAGGTCAGGCGCGTCGGGACCGGCTTGAACCGGCCCATCGTGCTCCACCACGGCATCAACAGGAAGAACGCAAAGTACAGCAGGGTCGCCACTTGCGAGATGATGGTGTAGGCCGGCGTCGGCAGCTGGGTGCCCAGGTAGCCCAGGGCCACGAAGCACAGGCCGAACAGGGCGTACACGTATTTGTGCCAGTCCGGACGGTAGCGGATCGAGCGCGCCGGCGAGTGGTCCAGCCACGGCAGGAAGGCGATGATCACCACCGAGGAACCGAACAGCACCACGCCCCAGAACTTCGCATCCAGCACCTGCGGCAGCATGCCGACGATCAGGACCAGGCCGATGACGGCGATCGCGACCTTGGTCTTGTAGGCCAGGCGGGATTTCAGCCAGATGAACACGACGTAGGCGGCGGTCGCCGCCATCAGCACGTACATGAAGTCCGCGGTGGTCGCGCGCAGCACCGAGTAGAACGGGGTGAAGTACCAGGTCGGCGCGATGTGCGGCGGGGTCTTCATCGAGTCGGCCGGCAGGAAGTTGTTGTATTCCAGGAAGTAGCCGCCCATCTCGGGCGCGAAGAACACGACCGCCGAGAAGATCAGCAGGAACACCGACACGCCGAAGAAGTCCTTGGTCGAGTAGTAGGGGTGCGACATGATGCCGTCGACCGGGTGGCCGTCGGCGTCCAGGTTGTCCTTGATCTCGATGCCGTCCGGGTTGTTCGAGCCGACTTCGTGCAGCGCGATCAGGTGGGCCGCCACCAGGCCGAGGATGACCAGCGGCAGGGCGATGACGTGGAAGGCGAAGAAGCGGTTAAGGGTCGCGTCCGACACCACGTAGTCGCCGCGGATCCACAGCGACAGGTCCGGGCCGATGACCGGAATCGCACCGAACAGGTTGACGATCACCTGGGCGCCCCAGTAGGACATCTGGCCCCATGGCAGCAGGTAGCCGAAGAAGGCTTCGGCCATCAGGCACAGGAAGATCGCGAAGCCGAACAGCCAGATCAGCTCGCGCGGCTTGCGGTAGGAGCCGTACATCAGGCCGCGCGCCATGTGCAGGTAGACCACGATGAAGAACATCGAGGCGCCCGTCGAGTGCATGTAGCGCACCAGCCAGCCCCAGGGCACTTCGCGCATGATGTATTCGACCGAGCCGAAGGCCAGGGCGGCGTCCGGCTTGTAGTGCATGGTCAGGAAGATGCCGGTGACGATCTGCAGCACCAGCACCAGCATGGCCAGGGAGCCGAACAGGTACCAGATGTTGAAGTTCTTGGGTGCGTAGTACTTGCCCCACTGGTCGTTCCACAGCTTCGACAGCGGGAAGCGGTCGTCGACCCAGGCCAGTGCCTTGGCGCCGACCGGCGCGTCGGCCGGCACTTGCGTTTCCTTGAATGGAGCGCCCATGTTATGCCTCTCCTTTTTCGTCTTTGCCGATCACCAGCTTGTTATCGGACAGGTACATGTACGGCGGGACATCCATATTCGTCGGCGCCGGCTTGTTCTGGAACACGCGGGCCGAGAGGTCGAAGGTCGAACCGTGGCAGGGGCAGAGGAAGCCGCCCGGCCAGTTGTCCGGGAGGTTGGGTTGCGGGCCGGCGGCCAGGCGCGAGGAGGGCGAGCAGCCCAGGTGCGAGCAGATGCCGACGGTGACCAGCACTTCCTTGTGCTCGGGTCTGGCGCGGTACGGATTCTTCGCGTACTCGGGCATCGGCAGCTGGAAGACTTTTTCGGAGTTCGGATCGGCCAGTTCGCCGCTGTCCTTCTCGAGGGTGGCCATCATTTCCGGAGTGCGCCGCAGGATCCAGACCGGCTTGCCGCGCCATTCGACGACCTTCATCTCGCCGGGCTTGACGTCGGAGATGTCGACTTCGACGGGGGCGCCGGCGGCTTTCGCGCGCTCGGACGGCTGGAAGGTGCTGACGAGGACGCCCGCCGTGGATACCCCTACGACGCCACCTGCGGCGCATGTTGCCACCAGCAGTCCGCGTCGGCCTGAATCGACCTGCTTTTCATTACTCATACCAACCCCACTCCGTGAAAATACGAATCTTAAGAATTAATAAAGAGCTTCCAGCAACACAAAATTATATGTGAAGGGCAATACCGATTGGAAAAAAATTATCAAGCGGACACATCCAGATGGAATATTCGTGCCTGTCCCGTCTTCGGAAACATGTGTGCATCCGCAGCATAAAAGCTTGGGGTATCATCAACCTGCTTAGTTCAATAACAACGAAGGGAGTAACCATGTCCATGCTGGGAGAGTTCAAAACATTCGCAATGCGCGGCAACGTCGTCGATCTTGCGGTTGGTGTCATCATCGGGGGCGCCTTCGGACGCATCGTCGATTCGCTCGTCAAGGATGTCATCATGCCGCCCATCGGGATGTTGTTCGGCGGCCTCGATTTCGCGAATTACTACCTTCCGCTGAACGGCCAGGGCACGAATCTGCCGCTGGCGGAGGCGCAGAAGGCAGGCGCCGTCCTCGCTTACGGCAATTTCCTGACGATTTTGTTGAACTTCATCCTGCTGGCATTTGTCATCTTCCAGATGGTGCGCATCGTGAACCGCCTGCGCGGCCCTGTCGACGCGCCGACGGCTGTCGAGAAGGAAGAGATCCTGCTCCTGCGCGACATTCGCGACTCCCTGAAAAAGTAGGCCACAGTGAACGACAGCGTCCACGAGCTTCGCCCGCAAGCCATCCGTCCCCGGCGCCAGCCCGGGGCAATGCGGCGCTTGTGGCTGCTGTTCGCCCAGGTGGTGACGGTGGCGCTGGCGCTGTATTTCGTGGTCGCCGCCATGCGGCCCGAGTGGCTTGAGCGCGCCCCGACCCAGGTGCGGATCGGCTCCGGCAATGCCGCCGTGCCGGTGCTGCAGGGCGCGGCGCTGCCGGCCTCCGGCAGCTACCGCGAGGCGGCCGGGCGCGCCATGCCGGCCGTGGTCAATATCCTCACCAGCAAGGCCTCGCGCGAGACCCATCCGTTGCTGAAGGACCCCTTCTTCCGTCGCTTCTTCGGCGACCGCATGCCGCCCGACGAGCAGATGGCTAGCCTCGGCTCGGGCGTCATCGTCAGCGGCGACGGCTACATCCTGACCAACAACCACGTGGTCGAGGGCGCCGACGTGATCGAGGTGGGCCTGGCCGACGGCAGGAAGGCGGCGGCGCGCATCGTCGGTACCGACCCCGAGACCGATCTCGCCGTGATCCGCATCGCGGCGCGCAACCTGCCCGTGATGGTGCTGGGCAATCCGGAAGCCGCGCGCGTGGGCGACGTGGTGCTGGCGATCGGCAACCCCTTCGGCGTGGGCCAGACCGTCACCCTCGGCATCATCTCTGCGCTGGGCCGCAACAACCTGCACATCAACAATTTCGAGAACTTCATCCAGACCGATGCCGCGATCAACTTCGGCAACTCGGGCGGGGCGCTGGTCGACACCAACGGCCATCTATTGGGCATCAACTCGGCGATCTATTCGCAGACCGGCGGCTCGGTAGGCATCGGCTTCGCCATCCCGGTCAGCACGGCGAAGAACGTGCTGGACGCCATCGTCAAGCACGGCCAGGTGGTGCGCGGCTGGATCGGCATCGAATCGCAGGACATCACGCCGGAGCTGGCGGAGAGTTTTGGCCTCGGCAAGAACAGCGGCGCCATCATCGCCGGCGTGGTGCGCGGCGGACCGGCCGACCGCGCCGGCATGCGCCCGGGCGACATCCTGGTCGCCGTCGGCGGCAAGGAAGTGGCGAACACCAGCGAGATGCTCAACCTGATCGCCCAGCTCGAGCCGGGCGAAAAAGCCCCGCTGCGCATCCTGCGCAAGAACCGCGAGTCCACGCTCGACGTCACCGTCGGCAAGCGCCCGCGCCTCAAATAACAATTCTGGAATCATTGCATGCACCTGCGTGACCTGACGCAATTTTTAAGCGAGCTCAGCGAGAACAACAACCGTCCCTGGTTCATCATGAACAAGCCGCGCTACGACATCCTGCGCGCGGAATTCCTCGACGTCGTCACGGAACTCATCAAGGAGCTGGGCGCGTTCGACAAGCAGGTGGCCGGCTGCGACCCCAAGAAGGCGCTGTTCCGCATCCACCGCGATGTGCGCTTCGCAAAGGACAAGCGGCCTTATAAAACCCATTTCTCGGCCGGCATCGCGCCCCTGAACAAGCGCCGTCCCAGCGCCGCGGGCGGGCCGACCTATTACTTCCACATCGAGGCCGACGGCAGGCTGCTGTTCGGCGCAGGCGAGTACCTGCCGCCGGCGCACCGCCTGAAAGCCATTCGCGAGCACGTCGTCAACGATGCGACAGGCTTCCAGAAAATGTTGAAGAATAAGCATCTCCGCGCAACCTACGGCGACCTGCAGTTCGAAGACACCTTGCAGCGCCCGCCGAAGGGCGTCGACCCGAACCACCCGCTGGTCGAATACCTGAAGCTCAAGAGCTATTTCGTGTGGATCGAAGTGCCGCTGCTGCTGAACCGCCCGGAACTGCTGGTGCCGCAGCTGGCCAGCGGCATGAAGGACGCGTTCGCGCTGGTCACCTGGCTGCGCAGCGTGCCGGAGGTGTTCCAGGAAGAAGACTAGACAGAGGAGGGCGACACATGGCCTTGCAACACGCAGTATCGGGCGAACGCATCGCCTTGCAACGCGGCGACGACGACATCGCCCACTTCACCTCGATCGCGCTGGTGAAGACCGAGCACATGGAACTGATCCGGCTCGTGCTGCCGAAGGAAAAACCGATGCCCGAGCACCGGGTCGAGGGCGAGATGACCCTCGTCTGCCTGGAGGGCGAGATCGCCTTCGATGCGCACGGACGCACGACGATCCTACGGCCGAACGAGATGGTCTACCTGGCGGGCGGGGAGCCGCATGCGATTCGCGCCAACAAGGATGCGGTGGGCCTCATGACCATCCTGCTGGGGCCGGTGCGCACGGGTGGGCCGACGAAGGATCCGCGCGGTTCCGGCAACTAGAGACTAGGATCGTAGGGTGCACGGCTATGCCGTGCGCGCGTTCAGCTTCCATGTGAATGGATGCTGCGTATGCAGTTCACGCACTGTTTGAACGCGCGGACGGCATAGCCGTCCACCCTACTAACCCAACGGCATCAGCGCCGCTGGTGCCTCCCTTATCAAGCTCAGGCCAGCTCATCCCGCGGATCCCGCGCCAGCAAGCGCTGCGCCATCTCGGTGGCCGGCACCCCATCGAACAGCACCGCCGCCACCGCCTCGGTGATCGGCATATCCACCCCCAGCCTGCGCGCCAGTTCGCGCACCGACTTCGCACAGGGCACGCCTTCGGCCACGTGGCCCAGTTCCGCCACGATGGCGTCCAGTTGCTTGCCCTGCGCCAGCGCCAGGCCCACGCGCCGGTTGCGCGACAGGTCGCCGGTGCAGGTCAGGATCAAGTCGCCCATGCCGGTCAGCCCCATGAAGGTATGCGCCTGGGCGCCCAGGTGCACACCCAGGCGGGTGATCTCGGCCAGGCCGCGCGTGATCAGGGCCGCGCGCGCATTCAGGCCCAGTCCCAGGCCGTCGGAAGCGCCGGTGGCGATCGCCATCACGTTCTTGACCGCGCCGCCCACTTCCACGCCGATCATGTCGTCGCAGGAATAGACTCGCATATTGTTGCCGTGCGCCGCCGCCACCACGCGTTCGCGCAAGGTGTCGGAAGTCGAGGCCACCGACAGCGCGCAGGGCAGGGCGCGCGCCACTTCCTGGGCGAACGAAGGCCCGGACAGGGCGGCGACGGGGATGTCGTTGCCGAGCACCTCGGCCGCCACCTGGTGCGGCAGCAGGCTGGTGCCGGCTTCGAAGCCCTTGCACAGCCACACGGCGTTGGGGATCTTGCGGCCCTTCAGTTGCCCCAGCAGCGGGCGCAGGCCGGCCACCGGGCAGGCCAGGATCAGCAGCGGCGCATCCTCAAGACCGGCATCGATCACATGGGCCAGGGCTCCCTCGAAATCGGCGCTCACGCGCAGGGCGCCAGGGAGCGGATGGCCCGGCAGGTAGTGCAGGTTCTCGCGCGCGGCCTCGGTCTCGGCCATCTGGGCGGGATTGCGGCCCCACAGCAGCACGTCGTGGCGATGGGCGAGCGCGATCGCCACGGCGGTGCCCCAGGCGCCGGCGCCGAGGACGGCGATTTTGGTAGGCTTGGTAGGTTTTTTCTGTTCTAGCATGTGGTTTCGCCTTTGGACATCACAGGCCCCAGATATCGTTCGACCGGACGTAGCCACTGATGCCGTCGCGGTGGCGCACACGGATCCAGGCGAGCGCGGTCGGGTCGACCAGTTCCAGCACGACGCCCTTGTCGGCCGTCATCAATACCTGGGCATTCTCGTCGGGCCCGGCGAACACCTTGGCGCCGGGCGTGCGCACGATCACGTTGCGGCGGGCGCTCAATCCCCTGGCTTCGGTCCAGGCCAGCTCGCCGTTGGCGTCGCGCACCTTGACCCAGTCGCCATAGCTCGACACGACCTGCAGCGGCATGCCGCGCGGGGCGACGTACATCTTCGTGCCCTTGGGCGAAGGAGTGTCGTAGAGGATCACCGAAGGCGCGCCGACGCTCTTGAATTCGAAGGCGAACACGGCTGGCGCTGCCACCAGGAGCAGGCTTGCGAGAAAACGGTGTGGGTTCATGGCGGGTCCAGGAGGATCATGCCGCCGCGGGGAAGCGGGACGCCGGGGAGGCAGCGGACGCCGCAGAGCGGCATCCGCAGGGGGACAACTTATTGTGCCGGAGCGGCGGCAGCTTGTGCCATCGCCTGCTGGCGCTGTGCGTAGAAGGCTTCGAAGTTGATCTCGGCCAGGTGCACCGGCGGGAAGCCGGCGCGGCTGATCACGTCGGCGATGTTGGCGCGCAGGTACGGGTACACGATGTTCGGGCAGCCGATGCCCAGCAGCGGATCCATCTGTTCTGCCGGGATGTTGCGGGCTTCGAAGATGCCAGCCTGCTTGCCTTCGACCAGGAAAGCGACCTTGTCCTTGACCTTGGCGGTGACGGTGATGGTCACGGTCGACTCGTAGATGCCTTCAGCGATGCCTTCGGCGCCGACGTCCAGCGACACTTCGATGGTCGGGGCTTCCTGCTCGAGGAAGATGGCCGGGGAATTCGGTTGTTCCAGCGACATGTCTTTCAGGTAGACGCGTTGGATTTGGAATACTGGTTGCAGATTTTCGTCGGACATGGAACGCTTTCGTTTTAAGTAATGGTGGACGGACGCGCCGTCCCGGTGCTTTGGTCAAACGCGAGGGCAATTGTATCAAAATCAATTTGGATGCAATACCCCCGCCGAGGCAGGCCCCGAAGCCCGTCAAGGCGGGCCGAAGTACGTACTTACTGTCCAGCCAGCAACGGATCCAGGCGACCCGCCTGGTCGAGCGCGTACAGGTCGTCGAAACCGCCCACGTGGGTGTCGCCCACATAGATCTGGGGCACGGTGCGGCGGCCGGTACGCTGCATCATGATCTGGCGCTGTTCCGGGTCCAGGTCGACGCGGATGCGTTCGATGTCGGTCACGCCCTTGGCTTCGAGCAGGCGCTCGGCGCGCACGCAATAGGGGCAGCTGGCGGTGTGGTAGAGAACGACGTGTTGGGTCATCTTACTTCCTTCCTAAAAGGGTTTACTTGGTTACCGGCAGGCCGGCCGCGACCCAGGCTGCCTGGCCGCCCTCGAGCGCGTGCGCGTCCTCGAAGCCTGCCGCCGCTAACAGCCGCACCGCCTTGTCCGCGCGCGCGCCGGTCTGGCACACGACGATCACGGTGCGGTTCTTCGACTTTTCCAGCTCGCCGATCCGATTGCCCAAGTCTGCCAGCGGGATGTGTTTCGCGTCGCGCAGGTGCCCGGCCGCGAATTCCTCGCCCGTCCTGACGTCGAGCACGAGGGTCTTGCCGCGGTTGATCATCTGCGTCGCCTGCAGGGCGGTGGCGCGCTTGCCGCGCGGGGCGAGGGCTGGCCAGAGCAGAGCAAGACCGGAAATCACGGCAATCGCCACCACGAAGATATTATCGAGAATGAATTTCACAAGGGTTCCAATGGTTGAACTGAATCGGCGCATTATAAAATAGATGCCGGACCGGATTTCAATCGCACCTTTTAACCGAAGAAGAGCTTATGTACAAAATCGTATTCATGCGCCACGGCGAATCCACCTGGAACCTGGAAAACCGCTTCACCGGCTGGACCGACGTCGACCTGACCGAGAAGGGCATCAAGGAGGCGAAGACCGCCGGCCGCGTACTCAAGGAAGCCGGCTTCACCTTCGACGTGGCCTACACCTCGGTGCTCAAGCGCGCGATCCGCACCCTGTGGCTGGCGCTGGACGAGATGGACATGATGTACCTGCCGGTCAAGAACGACTGGCGCCTGAACGAGCGCCACTACGGCGCCCTGCAGGGCCTGGACAAGGCGGAAACCGCGGCGAAATTCGGCGACGAGCAGGTGCTGGTCTGGCGCCGCAGCTACGACACCCCGCCGCCCGCGCTGGAAGAAGGCGACGAGCGCACCTCCTTCAACGATCCGCGCTATGCGTCGCTGTCGAAAGAGCAGATCCCGCTGACCGAGTGCCTGAAGGACACCGTGGCCCGCGTGATGCCGGCCTGGGACGAGGAGATCGCGCCGGCCATCCGCGCCGGCAAGAAGATCCTGATCTCGGCTCACGGCAATAGCCTGCGCGCCATCATCAAGATGCTGGACAACATCAGCGACAGCGACATCGTCGGCCTGAACATCCCGAACGGCCAGCCGCTCGTGTACGAGCTGGATGAAAACCTGAAGCCGATCAAGCACTACTACCTGGGCGACCAGGAAGCGATCGCCGCCGCCGTGGCGGCCGTGGCCAGCCAAGGGAAGGCGAAGTAAGCTTGCGTTTGCCATCCACGAAGTCCGCCGGCAGTGCGCTGATCTGCGCGCTGCTGGCCCTCGCACTGTCCAGCCCCGCCCAGGCCCAGCGCCAGACCGAACGCAGCCGCCAGAAGGCGACTGCGGAGAAGCAGCGCCTGGGCGTCAAGCAGAAGCTGGAGGCGATCCGCAAGGACATCGCCCGCACCGAGGACGCGCGCGAAGACGCCGCCGACGAGCTGGCCGAGTCCGAGGCGGCCATCTCCGACGCCAACCGCGCCCTGCGCGACCTGGCCGAGGAGCAGGACGCCACCAGCACCCGCCTGAACGACCTGTCGACCCAGGGGCAGCGGCTGCAGGAGACAATTGTTAAGCAGAAAAAACAATTGTCCCAGTTGCTGCGCGAGCACTACGTGGCCGGCAACGAAGACCGGATCAAGCTGCTGCTGTCCGGCGACAACCCGAACCGCATCAACCGCGACCTGCAGATGATGGCCTACGTCTCGCAGGCGCAGGCGAAGCTGCTGGACTCCCTGCGCGCCAACCTGGCCGAGGTCGAGGCCAATCGCGACAAGGTCGAGAACGCCCAGCTCGAGCTGCAGGAAATCGCACAGGAGCAACAACAACAGAAGGCCAGGCTGGAACAGGAAAAGGGCAAGCGCGCCGCGCTGCTGCAGAACCTGTCGACCCGCCTGTCCGACCAGCGCAAGCAGGCCGACCGCCTGCAGCGCGACGAACAACGCATGACGGCCCTGGTGGACCGCCTGACCATCCTGATCCGCGAGCAGGCCGAAGCCGAGCGCCGCCGCCAGGCCGCGCTGGCCGCCGCCAGGGCCAAGGCCGAGGCGGAAGAGAAGGCGCGCGCCCTGGCGCGAGCCAAGGCCGCCGCCGAGAAGGCCGAGCGCGAACGCATCGCGCGCCAGAACGCCAAGCCTGGCACGAAGCCGGCGCCGGAGCCGGAACCGCCGAAGGTGGCCGAGCAGCCCAAGCCGGTGGAGAAGCCGAGCGCGCCGCCGCCGCAGGAAGTCCCGCTGGCGCCGCCGGCTCCAGCCGGTGCCTTCGCCGCCCTCAAGGGCCGCTTGAGCCCGCCGGTCAACGGCACCGTGGCCGCCCGCTTCGGCACGCGCCGCGGCGAAGGCGTCAGCTGGAAAGGCATGTTCATCAAGGCGGCGGAAGGTACCGAAGTGCGCGCCGTCGCAGCAGGCCGCGTGGTGCACGCGGACTGGATCCGCGGCTGGGGCAATATGCTCATCGTCGACCACGGCGGCGAGTACTGGTCGGTCTACGGCAACAACTCGGCCCTGCTCAAGCGCGTGAACGACATGGTGCGCCCCGGCGAGGTGATCGCCAGCGCGGGCAATACCGGCGGCAACGAGGAATCGGGGCTATACTTTGAACTCAGGTATCGCGGCAAGGTCTTCGACCCTGCGAGCTGGGTCAAATTCTAAGGACATACATGGGTAGCAAGGCGAAGAATCTCGGACTCATCGGACTTGGCATGGTGGCCGGCGTGGCCGCCACCTTCCAGCTCTCGGCCTATGCGCAGAAAGGCGTCGAGTCGCCGCTGCCGCTCGACGAGCTGCGCCAGCTGGCCGATGTCTACGGCCTGATCAAGACCGACTACGTCGAACCGGTCTCGGACAAGAAGCTCCTGTCCGAAGCCATCGGCGGCATGGTCGCTTCGCTCGACCCGCACTCGACCTACCTCGACCAGAAGGCCTTCCGCGAGATGAAGGAAGCGGTGGCCGGCAAGTTCGTCGGCGTCGGCGTCGAGGTGGCCAGCGAAGACGGCTACGTCAAGATCGTCGCCCCGATCGAGGACACGCCGGCGCACAAGGCCGGCATCAAGGCGGGCGACCTGATCACCCGCATCGACAATGTCCCGGTGCGCAACATGTCGCTGGACGAGGCGATCAAGCGCATGCGCGGCAAGGCCGGCAGCAAGGTCACGCTCACCATCGCGCGCCGCGGCGAGGACCGCCCCTGGGTGCTGCCGGTGCAGCGCCAGGAAATCGTGGTCCAGAGCGTCAAGGCCAAGATGGTCGAGCCCGGCTACGCCTGGCTGCGCGTGAGCCAGTTCCAGGAAAACACCGTCGAGGAGCTGGCCAGGAAGGCCAGGGCCCTGTACGCCGAGAACCCCGAGATCAAGGGCCTGGTGCTCGACCTGCGCAACGATCCGGGTGGCCTGCTGCCCGGCGCGATCGGCGTGTCGGCCGCCTTCCTGCCGAAACCCGACCAGCTGATCGTCTCGACCAAGGGGCAGCTGGCCGACTCCAACCAGCAGTTCTACGGCCGCCGCGAATACTATGCCCAGCGCGGCGCCGACCCGCTGGCGGGCCTGCCCGCGGGCTTGAAAACCGTACCGATGGTGGTGCTGGTGAACGGCGGCTCGGCCTCCGCCTCCGAGATCGTCGCCGGCGCCCTGCAGGACTACAAGCGCGCCATCGTCATGGGCAGCCAGACCTTCGGCAAGGGTTCGGTGCAGACCCTGCGCCAGCTCTCGCCCGACACCGCCGTCAAGCTGACCACCGCGCGCTACTACACCCCGAAAGGCCGCCCGATCCAGGCCGTCGGCATCGTCCCCGACATGCGCGTGGACGAGACCGCCGAGGGCGACGCCCTGGCGGTGCTGCGCGTGCGCGAATCCGATTTGCAGCGCCACCTGGCGGGCGAGGCCGAGAAGACGCCGGCCGCCAAGGACCAGAAAGAGGCATTGGAAGCCCAGCAGCGCGCGGTCGCCCAGCTGAAAGACCGCAAGCCGCTCGACTACGGCAGCAAGGACGACTTCCAGCTGGCGCAGGCGATCAATCACTTCAAGGGGCAGCCCGTGCAGCTGGCCAAGGCGGATCCGGAAGACGCGAAGCCGGCGGCGCCGAAGGCATTGCCGGGGGCGGAGACCAAGCCGCCCGAGATCAAGGCGCCGGCCAAGAAGTAATGCTCAATCGGATCCCGGCCTGCGCCGGGTTCCGATGCGACTTCCCCATGAACGACCACCAGCTCCTGCGCTACTCCCGCCACATCCTCCTCGACGACATCGGCATCGACGGCCAGCAGCGCCTGCTCGACGCCCATGCCCTCGTCATCGGCGCCGGCGGCCTGGGTTCGCCCGCCGCCCTGTACCTGGCCTCCGGCGGCATCGGCCACATCACCCTGGTCGACGACGACGAGGTCGACCTGACGAACCTGCAGCGCCAGGTCATGCACACGAGCGAGCGCATCGGCCAGCCCAAGGTCGAGTCAGGCCGCGCGGCCCTGCTGGCCATCAACCCGGAGATCGAGGTCACCGCCCTGCGCGAACGCGTCGCCGGCGAGCGCCTGCGGGAACTCGTGCGAAGCGCCACGGTCGTACTCGATTGCACCGACAACTTCGCCACCCGCCACGCCATCAACCGCGCCTGCGTGGAGGAGGGCAGGCCGCTGGTCTCCGGCGCCGCGATCCGCTTCGACGGCCAGCTTGCCGTCTTCGACACGCGCCGGCCCGAGGCTCCGTGCTACGCCTGCCTGTTCCCCGAGGACAGCGGTTTCGAGGACGTGGCCTGCAGCACCATGGGCGTGTTCGCGCCCCTGGTCGGCGTGGTCGGGGCCATGCAGGCGGCCGAGGCGATGAAGCTGGTGGCGGGCATCGGCGAGCCGCTCGCCGGGCGCCTGCTGCTGCTGGACGGACGCGCCATGGACTGGAGCACGGTCCGGGTCGCCCGCAATCCCTCTTGTCCGGTGTGTGCAAACCGTGCAATAGCACATGAATAAGACCGGATTAAGACAGGATTAAACGGGCCAAAATCTTTACAATTTCCTACGTGCACACGGTAGCCCCTGCCACCATGTGGCCTTATACTGTCAGCCTTCAACCGACATCCTTGTAAAGACATCCATGCACATCGATTCGCAACGTTTCAAGCGCGCCCGTGGTTTCACCCTGGTCGAGATCATGGTCGTCGTGGTCATCATCGGCATCCTCGGCGCCCTGGTCGTGCCGAAACTGCTGGGCCGAACCGGCGAGGCGCGCGTGACCGCCGCCAAGACCGACATCGCCACCATGATGCAGGCGCTCAAGCTCTACAAGCTCGACAACCAGCGCTATCCGAGCACCGAACAGGGCCTGCAGGCCCTGATCACCAAGCCGACCGCCGGCCCGGCCGCGAACGGCTGGAAAGAAGGCGGCTACATGGAAAAGCTGCCGAAGGACCCGTGGGGCAACCCTTACCAGTACCTGTCGCCCGGCATCCATGGCGAGGTGGACGTGTTCTCGCTGGGCGCCGATGGCCAGCCCAGCGGTACCGGCGAGGATGCCGACGTCGGTTCCTGGGAATAAGGTTTTTCCATGCGCGCCCAGCGCACCCCAGGCGGCTTCACCTTGGTGGAGCTGCTGGTCGTGATGGTCATCATCGGCATCACGCTGGGCCTCGCTTCGCTCAACGCGATTCCCTCGCCGCGCCAGAACCTGCAGGAAGAGGCCCAGCGCCTGGCCCTGCTGCTGCAGCTGGCGCGCGACGAGGCGATCGTGCGCAACCGCCTGGTGGCCTTCGAGGCCAATGCCGAACGCTACCGCTTCATCGTGCGCAATGACACCGGCTGGGAGCCGGTCACCCGCGACGACCTGCTGCGCGAACGTCCCTTCAAGGGGGCGCCGCTGCGCCTTGTGCTGGAACCGAACCCGGGCGTCGATCCGAACCAGCTGCGCATCACCTTCGGACGCGAACCGGTCGACAAGCCTTTTGTCCTGACCCTGGCGTCCGGCAACAATGCCGTGGCGATCCGTGCCGACGGCGTCGGCCACTTCACTGTCGAGTGATGCGATGACGAGATTGCGTGCGCAAGCCGGTTTCACCCTGCTCGAAGTGCTGGTCGCCCTCGTCATCGTCGGCACCGCCCTCGGCGCCGGCCTGCGCGCCGTCGGCAGCCTGACCAGCAACAGCGCCGGCCTGCGCGCTTCGATGATGGCGACCTGGTCGGCCGAGAACCGCCTGGTGCAGATCCGCCTGGGACGCGAATTCCCCGAAGTCGGCAAGCGTAATTTCCCCTGTCCGCAAGGCGACCTGAACCTGATCTGCGAAGAGCAGGTGCTGACCAGTCCGAACCCCTTGTTGCGCCGGATCGAAGTCTCGGTGTTCGACGCCGAACGTCCGCAGCGCCGCATCGTCAAACTGGTTCAGCTCGTGCTCAGGCCATCCAGACTATGAGACCGCAGAAACGGCGCCGCGGCTTTACCCTCGTCGAACTCCTGGTGGCGATCAGCATCCTCGCCATCCTGGCCGTGCTCGGCTGGCGCGGCCTGGACGGCATCGTGCGCGCCCGCATCGCCCTGACCCAGCAGATGGAAGTCACGCGCGGCATGCAGCTTGCCTTCGCCCAGATGCAGAGCGACTGCGAACACCTGGCGCCGCGCAGCCTGCTCGGCAACCGCATCAACCTGCTCTGGGAAGACGACCGCCTCACCCTGGTGCGCAAGGTCTACAACGAGAACGAACCGACCCAGCTGGTGGTGGTGTCCTACCGCGTGGTGAACGGCGCCCTGGTGCGGCGCGAAGCGCGCGGCACCCGTGACCTTGCCCAGCTCGATGCCCTGTGGCAGGCGGTCGCCAGCGACGCGCCCTCCGAATCGGCCACGCCGGTGGTGCTGCAGAGCGGGCTGGCGGCCATGGGCATCCAGGTCTGGCAGGCCAATGCCTGGCGCAAGGAGGCCACGCCCGCCACGGAAGGCGGCCAGCCGCTCGAGCCGGACGGCATCCAGATCAGCCTCACCTCGCAGGGACTGGCCGCGCCCATGGTCAAGGCCCTGTTGCTGGGAGGCACCTGATGCGAAGCTTCATTCGTCGCCAGCGCCAGCGCGGGGTCGCGGTGGTGACCGCGCTGCTGCTCACGACGCTCGCCATCTCGATCGTCGCCAGCCTGTTCTGGCAGCAGCAGGTGCAGGTGCGCACCCTGGAGAACCAGCGCCTGCAACTGCAGACCAAGTGGATCCTGCGCGGGGCGCTGGACTGGGCCAGCGTGGTGCTGCGCCAGGAGCTGCCCTACACCTCGCTCGACCAGGTCTGGGCCACCCCGCTGGCCGAAACCCGCCTCGACCAGTACATCGAGCGCGAACGCCTGGAAGGCGAAGCCTTCGATGCTTCACTGTCCGGTAACATTGTCGACGCCACGTCGCGTTACAATCTCGCCAACCTGGCGCAGCAGGGTGAGCCGGTTGCGGCGCAGCAGGCAATCTTCCTGCGCCTGCTGAACGTGCTGCGGCTCGATACCCGGCTGGCGCAGCGGGTGACCGTATTCGTGGCGCAGGGCCAGCGTTCGGCGCCTGCGGCGGCGCCGGGGACGGGAACGCCGGGGGTGAACGGAGACGAGAAGACGCAGCAGACGCAGCTGCCGCCCGCCAACGGCCTGCCGGTCCCGCTGGTGCAGGTCGACGACCTGCTCGCGGTGCAGGGCATGACGCCCGCGATTCTCGCGCAGCTCAAGCCCTTCCTGATCGTGCTGCCGGAGACGACGACGCTGAACGTGAACACCGTGCCGGCCGAATTGCTGGCAGCCCTGATCCCGGACATGTCGCTGTCCGAAGCCGGCAGCCTGGTGGCGCGGCGCAAGACGGCGGCCTGGCGCGATAAGGCGACCTTCCTGAGCCAGGTGCGTGGCGGCGAGGGAATTGAGGATGGTGCGTATGACGTAAAAAGCAGCTGGTTTTTGGTGCAGAGCCGGATCAGGCTCGACCGCGCCGCCCTGAACGCGGAATCGCTGATCCAGCGCAAGCCGCTGGTCAGCGGCGGCGGCGGCACCACCGTGATCTGGACCCGCCAGAACTAGAAGAAAGCGAGACAGTTTGACTACACTTTATATCCGGCACCCGGCCAGAGCCGAAGGCGAAGGCGCCCTGTGCCGTTTCGCCCTGGCCGATGACGGCGGCGTGATCGCGCAGCAGGGCGAAGGCCCCTTGCGCAACCTGGCCGACATGGTCGCCGCCAGCCGCCGCGTGGTGCTGCTGCTGGCCGGCGCCGACGTCACCCTGCTGGCGGTCCAGGCCCCGCCGCTCACCGGCGCCCGCCTGCGCGCGGCCCTGCCGGCCCTGGTCGAAGAACACATCCTGGGCGACCCGCTCGACGCCGTGCTGGTGGCCGGGCCAAGCCTGCCCGACGGCCGCCGCCCGGTCGGCGTGGTGCAGCGCGACTGGCTCGAACCGCTCGTGAAAGCCCTGCTCGGCATGGGCGCGCGCGCGGTCGCCGCCATGCCCTCTCAGCTCTGCCTGCCCCTGCAGCCGGGCAGCGCCAGCGCCGCCATCGGCGCCGGCGAACTGCTGCTGCGCCAGGGCCAGTACGAAGGCCTCGGCCTGGCCCTCGACGGCAATCCCTCGGCCGTCCTGCAGACGGCGCGCGCGCTGGCCGGCGACGCTCCCCTTGTGCTCTACGTGCCGCACGATCAGCTGGGCGAATACCAGGCCCTGCTGGCCGAAGCCGGTCCCGGCATCGCGCTGGAAAGCGATGATTGGGCACACTGGATCGCGGGCAGTAAAAGCAGCACCCTGGACCTGGTGCCGGGCCTGGGCACGGCCGGCGTCGCCCAGCGCGACTGGAGCCGCTGGCGCTGGCCGATTCGTCTCGCCATCGCCGCCATCGTGGTCAACATCATCGGCGTCAACATCGAGTGGCTGCGCCTGAAGCGCGAAGCCGACAGCGTGCGCCAGGGCATGAGCCAGACCTTCCGCAATGCCTATCCGAACCAGCCCGTCATCGATCCGGTGGCGCAGATGCAGCAGAACCTTGCACGCGCCAAGGCGGCCGGCGGCCAGGTCTCGAGCGGCGAATTCGGCTGGATGGCCGGCGTGCTCGGCGAAACGACACGCACCCTCGCGCGTCCGCCCGGCATTGCGTCAATGGAGTTCCGCGAACGCACCCTGACCGTTCGGGTCAAACCTGAAACCGTCGACCCCGCTACAACGGGCCAGCTGCGCACCGCCTTGAGCGCGCGCAATCTGAGCCTGGAAGAAACCGCGCCCGCCACCTGGGCGATTCGCAGCACCGGAGCCCCCTGATGAAAGCAGCAGCAACTATCGTGGCCCTGCGCGAACGCGCGCTTGCCTATTGGCTGGCCCGCACCGAGCAGGAGCGCAAGTTCCTCGCCATCGGCGCGGCCGTGGTCCTTGTCGCCCTCGTGTATGCGCTGCTGCTCGCGCCCGCCCTCGAAGGGCGCGACCGCCTGCAGCGTTCCCTGCCCGAGCTGCGCCAGCAGGCCGCCCAGCTGCAGACCATGGCCGCCGAAGCGTCCACGCTGGCCGCCAACCCGGCCCCGCCGCCGGCGCCCATGACCCGCGAGGCCCTGACGGCCAGCCTGGCCCAGCGCAGCCTGGCGCCCGGTTCGCTCACGCTCACCGGGGAATATGCCAAGGTCCAGTTCAACAACGTGTCCTTCGCCAACCTGGTGGCCTGGCTCGACGCCCAGCGCCGCGAGAACCGCATCCAGGTGCAGGACGCCGCCTTCACGGGGCTGCCGGCGGCGGGGCAGGTGGATGCCACATTGACCCTGCGCCAGAATTTGGGCCAAAGCGTGGGCACGCCGCAATGAAGCGCCTGCTTGCCTGGTCGGCGCTGGTCGTGCTGGCGGTGCTGGTCACGGTCCTCGCCTTCCTGCCCGCTTCCTGGCTCGGCCCCATGGTCGAACGCCAGACGGGCGGCCGTTTGACTCTCGGGGATGCGCAGGGTACGCTCTGGAACGGCTCAGCCTTTATCGGCGGGGCGCCCGGCGAGGGCGGGGCGGTGACGCCGCTGCTGCCGGGACGCTTCGCCTGGCGCCTGTCGCCGCTGGTGCTGTTCGGTTCGGTGAGCATGACGGTCGAGAATCCGCAGGCATTGGCGGGCCCGGTACGCATCGAAGGCAGCTGGTCGCAGTGGCAGGTGAGCAGCGGCGAACTGCTGCTGCCGGCCGAGGGCCTGGCCGGCCTCGGCGCGCCGCTCAACACCCTGGCGCCCACCGGCAGCATCCGCCTGGTGTGGAACACGCTCGACCTGCTGCGCCAGCCCAATAGCGTGACGGTGCAGGGCCGCACGGTGCTCACGCTCACCGACATGGGCTCGCGCATGGCGCCGATCCGGCCGCTCGGCAGCTACGAGATGGTTTTCGACTGGCGCGGCAGCCAGGCCGACCTGAACCTGCGCACGGTGCGCGGCGCCCTGCTCCTGTCGGGCGCGGGCGCATTGCAGAACGGCCGGCTGCGCTTTTCCGGCCAGGCCTCGGCCGCCGACGGATACGAAGAGACGCTGGGTAATATGCTCAACCTGCTGGGCCAGCGCCGCATGGTGAACGGCAAGAACATAATCGCACTCGAGTTCAGATAATGAAGAAAATTTCCCGTACCACGTTCGCCCCCGCCATCCCCTCGCTGCGCCGCATCGCGGCCGGCGCCATGCTGTGCTGCGCCGCGACCCTGGCCGTGCCACCGGCGCCCGCCTGGGCGCAGGACAATCCGAACGCCGCCGCACTGAGCTTCGTCAATGCCGACATTGAATCGGTGATCAAGGCGATCGGCCACTACACCGGCATGACCTTCATCATCGACCCGCGCGTCAAGGGCACGATCACCCTGGTCTCCGAGAAATCGCTGACCAAGACCCAGGCCTTCGGCCTGCTCACCTCGACCCTGCGCCTGCAGGGCTATGCGGTGGTGACCAGCGGCGACGGCTATGCCAAGGTCGTGCCGGAAGCGGAAGCCAAGGCCCAGTCTTCGCCGACCCAGGTCGGCGGCGTGCGCGCCAGCAAGGCCACCGGCGACCAGATCGCCACCCAGGTGTTTTATCTTGCCTATGAATCGGCGGCCAACCTGACGGCCGTGCTGCGTCCCCTGATTTCGCCGAACAATTCCATCATGGCGAACCCGGGCAACAATACCCTGGTCATCACCGACTACGCCGACAACCTGCGCCGCCTCGCCAAGATCATCGGCGCCCTCGACACGCCGGTCGCGGCCGACCTCGAAGTCATCCCGGTCCGCAACGCCATCGCCAGCGACATCGCCACCCTGGTGCAGCGCCTGATGGAGCCGGCGGCCGGCGGCGACTCGGGCCGCGTCACGGTGCTGGCCGATCCGCGCACCAACTCGGTGGTCGTGCGCGCGCCTTCGCAGGCACGCGCGAATCTTGCCAAGTCCCTGATCGCCCGCCTCGACCAGCAGACCTCGACGCAAGGCAATATCCACGTCGTCTACCTGAAGAACGCCGACGCCAGCCGCGTCGCCCAGACCCTGCGCGCCGTCGTTTCGCAGGATGCGTCCGCCGTGCCGGTGCAGCAGCAGGGCACCTCGGGTGGCTCGATCCAGGCCGGCGCGACCAGCGGCCTCGGCGGCAGCGGCCAGGGCGGCCAGCAGGGCCAGCAGAGCAGCACCGGCATGGCCGGCACCGGCAACACCTACGGCCAGCAGAGCCAGCTCACGGCAAGCGGCGCCGGCGGCGGCCAGGGCTCCGGCTTCATCCAGGCCGATGCCTCGACCAACAGCCTGATCATCACCGCCCCGGACGCGGTCTACCGCAACCTGCGCAACGTCATCGACCAGCTCGACGTGCGCCGCGCCCAGGTCTATATCGAAGCGCTGGTGGTCGAAGTGACTTCCAACAAGGCTTCCGAATTCGGCGTGCAGTGGATCGGCGCCAGCGGCGACTCCGACAGCAAGTACCGCATCGGCGGCCTGCAGTCCTTCAGCAGCGGCACCAACAGCAACATCGTCAACCTGGTCGCGGCCGCGCGCAACGGCCTCTCCGGCGATACCGGCGTGCCGTCGGTTCCGGGCCTGACCATCGGCCTGTTCCGCCAGGTCGGCGGCGAGCTCGGCCTGGGCGCGGTGGCGCGCGCGCTGGAAAACGACGGCAACGGCAACATCCTGTCGACGCCGAACATGATCACCCTGGACAACGAACTGGCCACCATCAAGGTCGGCCAGAACGTCCCGATCATCACCGGTTCCTACACCACCAACTCGACCACCGGCGGCGGCAATCCCTTCACCACGGTCGACCGCCGCGACGTCGGCCTGCTCCTGAAAGTGCGCCCGCAGATCTCGGAAGGGGGTACGATCAAGATGGCGATCTACCACGAGAACTCGAGCGTCGACCAGTCCACCCGCAATGCCGCGTCCGGCCTGACGACCAATGTCCGTGCGATCGAGACCAATGTGCTGGCCGACGACGGCCAGATCATCGTGCTCGGCGGCCTCATCGAAGACACCGAGGGCGATGGCGAAGAGAAAGTACGCGGCCTGGGCGACATTCCGGTGCTGGGGAATCTGTTCAAGTACCGCAGCCGCACCCGGACCAAGACCAACCTGATGGTGTTCCTGCGCCCGGTCGTGGTGCGCAGCAAGGAAGCATCGAATTCGATCGCCATGGACCGCTACGAATACATGCGCGCTGCCGGCGCCGCCGGCCAGGCACAGGAAGAGCAGACCATCCTGATGCGCAGCCTCGGCGCGCCGCTGCTGCCGCCGCTGACCAATGGCCAGCCGCCGGTCGGCGGCGCCATGGCGACCGCGCCGGTGCAGACCGCCCCGGCTGCGGGCGCAGCGCCCGGCGCGGCCAGCGGCCAGCCGGTCCCGGCCCAGCAGGGAGGCCAGCAGGGACAGCAGCCGGCCTCGCAGTTCCGTCCGGTGACGCCATCGAACCAGAAGTGATGTGAACATGAACAATCTCTTGCCTTACGCCTTCGCCCGTGACCACGGCGTGCTGGCGCGCGGCGGCGAGGAAGCGGGACAGCCGATCGAAGTGCTGGTCTCCAGCGCCACGGCGCCCGCCGCCATCGCGGAGGTGTCGCGCCGCTTCGGCCGCATCACCCTGCGCCGCCTCGACCGTGGCGAGCTCGACGATGCGATCGCGAAGGCCTATGCCGGCGCCGGCGGCGACGCCTCGCAGGTGGTCGATGAATTCGATGCCGACCTCGACCTCACCAGGCTGCTGCAGGACGTCCCGGCCATCGAAGACCTGCTCGAATCCTCGGACGACGCGCCCGTCATCCGCATGATCAACGCCCTGCTCACGCAGTCGCTGCGCGAAGGCGCCTCGGACATCCACATCGAACCCTTCGAGCAGACCTCGGTCGTGCGCTTCCGCGTCGACGGCGCGCTGCGCGACATCGTGCGTCCCAAGAAGGCCATCCACGCCTCGCTGATCTCGCGTATCAAGATCATGTCGCAGCTCGACATCGCCGAGAAGCGCCTGCCGCAGGACGGCCGCATCACCCTGCGCATCGGCGGCAAACCCGTCGACGTGCGCGTCTCGACCCTGCCGACCGGCCACGGCGAACGCGCCGTGCTGCGTCTGCTCGACAAGGAAGCCGGCCGCCTCGACCTCAGCCACCTCGGCATGGCGCCGGACATGCTGCCGCAGTTCGACCGCCTGATCAACCAGCCCCACGGCATCGTGCTGGTCACGGGCCCGACCGGCTCCGGCAAGACCACCACGCTGTACGCGGCGCTGTCGCGCCTGAACGCCTCGACCACCAACATCATGACGGTGGAAGACCCGATCGAGTACGACCTCAACGGCGTCGGCCAGACCCAGGTCAATGCGCGCATCGACATGACCTTCGCCAAGGCCCTGCGCGCGATCCTGCGCCAGGACCCGGACGTGATCATGATCGGCGAGATCCGCGACCTGGAAACGGCGCAGATTGCGGTGCAGGCCTCGCTCACCGGCCACCTGGTGCTGGCGACCCTCCACACGAATGACTCGGCCTCGGCCGTCACCCGCCTGCTGGACATGGGCATCGAACCGTTCCTGTTATCGTCATCCCTGCTGGGCGTGATGGCCCAGCGCCTGGTCCGCAAACTCTGCGTGCACTGCAAGGTCAGCGACGCAAGGGATAGCAACGGCGGCTGGCATGCGGTCGGCTGCGAGCGCTGCGGCCACACGGGCTACCACGGCCGGGTCGGCGTCTACGAGCTGCTGGAAACCACCGAAGAGATCCGCGCCCAGATCCACAACCAGGCGTCCGAAGCCGAGATCCGCGAGACTGCCCAGAAGAACGGCATGAAGACCATGCGCGAGGACGGCGAACGCTGGCTGGCGGACGGCACCACCACGCGCGCGGAACTCGTGCGCGTGACCAAGGACTGAGGAAAGAGCCATGCCGGCATTTCGCTATGAAGCCGTCGACGCCGGCGGCGCGACCAGGAAGGGCGTGGTCAACGCCGACAGCCCGCGCTCGGCGCGCGCCGACCTGCGCACCCAGGGCCTCACGCCCTTGTCCGTGGAGCAGATCGCGGCCCAGGTCGATGAAAGCGGCGCTACCCGTTCGCGCGGCCTGGGCGAGCGCCTGTCCCAGGTCGAGCTGGCCCTGTTCACGCGCCAGCTCGCCAGCCTGCTGGAAGCCGGGCTGCCGCTCGAGCAGGCCTTTACCGCCCTGCTGGAACAGGCTGAGCGCCCCTATGTGCGCGACCTGATCGCCTCGATCCGTTCCGAGGTGATGGGCGGCGTGTCCTTCTCGTCGGCCCTGTCGCGCCACCCGCGCGACTTCGCCGAGATCTACCGCGCCCTGGTGTCCTCGGGCGAGCAGATCGGCCAGCTGGCGCGCGTGCTGTCGCGCCTGGCCGACTACATCGAGCGCCGCAACGCCCTGGTGCAGAAGGTGCGCCTGGCGTTTACCTACCCGGCGATCGTCACCGTGGTGGCCTTCGCCATCGTGATCTTCCTGCTCACCTACGTGGTGCCGCAGATCGTCTCGGTGTTTGCCAACACCAAGCAGAAGCTGCCCCTGCTCACGGTGATGATGCTGGCGATCTCGGATTTCGTGCGCGCCTACGGCATCTACATGGCCATCCTCATCGTCGGCGCCTTCTGGCTGTGGCGGCGCGCGCTGCGCAACCCCGATTTGAAACGCCGCTGGCACACCTGGCTGCTGAACGCGCCCGTGTACGGCAAGTTCGAGCGCAGCCTGAACACGGCGCGCTTCGCCAGCACCCTGGCGATCACCACCGGCTCGGGCGTGCCCATCCTGCGGGCGCTGGACACCAGCCGCGACACCCTGTCGAACGTCGCCATGCGCGAACTGGTCGAGCAGGCCACCGCCAGCGTGCGCGAGGGCGTGAGCCTGGCGCGCGCCTTGTCGGCGCAGAAGCATTTCCCGCCCATGCTGGTGCACATGATCCGCGCCGGCGAGATCACCGGCGAGCTGCCTGCCATGCTCGAGCGCGCGGCCAGTTCCCAGCAAGCCGATCTCGAGCGCCGCACGCTCACCATCGCCGGCCTGCTCGAGCCGGTGCTGATCCTGGCCATGGGCCTGGTGGTGCTCTTGATCGTGCTGGCGGTGCTGATGCCGATCATCGAAATCAACCAGCTGGTGCGCTAAGAAAAGAACACGGAAAAACAAAAAAACATGAACAAGCGTTTGCCCCTTCTCCTCACCGTGCTGGCCCTGATCCTGCTGGCGGCCTCGATCGCCTACTGGTTCCTGCAACTGTACCGGCCCGAGCAGCGCCCGCTGGCGCCGCCGCCCGCCGTGGCGCAAACCGAACCCAGCATGGACGCGGCAGCGACCCTGTTCGGCGGCCAGCCGGCGGCGGTGGCGATCTCGAACTACCAGCTGACCGGTGTGGTGGCGGCCGGCGCGAACAGCGCCGTCATCCTGGTGGCCGACGGCTCGCCGCCCAAGGCCGTGCGCATCGGCCGCGAGATCGTGCCGGGCGTGACCGTGGCCGAGGTGCATCCGCGCTATGTGATGCTGTCCGAAGGCGGCGTGATGAAGCGGGTCGACCTGGCGCCCGATACCGGACCGTCGCACAACGGTGGCGGCATTCCGCCGGCGCCGCGTCCCGAACCGGTGGCCGCCGAACCGGCCCCGGGCATCGAACCCCAGACCTCCCCGGGCGCCGTGGTGGCGCCGCCGGGCATGCAGCAGGGCGTGCCGGCGCAAGCCGTGCCGACCACCGGCCAGCCGCAGGTGGTGCCCGAGCCCCAGATGGACCAGGGCGCGGCCGACCAGTCCGGTCCGCCGCCCGACCAGCCGGCGCCGCCGCCGAACCAGACCCAGATGCCGCCGCCCACCCGGAACGTCAATCCGGGCCAGCCGGCGCCGGTGCAGTAAGCGATCAATGAAGAAGGCCGCAGCGATGCGGCCTTCGTCGTTCTGGCGCCGCTAGCTGCGCCGCAAGGCCGTGAAGGCCGCGAATTCCCAGGAGCGGAAACCCAGCAGCAGGGTGTAGCCTTCGCGGTCTTCCGGCGGCAGGCGGCGGTCGTTGCGGTGCAGGCGCGCCAGCTCGCCGGCCAGCTGGGCGATCTTCTGGCCCAGCTCCTGGGCGCTGGCGCTGGACAGGCGTGCGGGCAGGCACATCAGGGCTTCGCCCGGGCGGTTGAAGCCGCCCGCGAAGTAATCGGCCACCACGTGCTCGCGGAAAAAACGCTGCACCGGGCCGTCCGGCAGCCAGCGAAAGGCATTCGAGACCCGCAGGCTGTACCTGTTCAGGGGTTTCAGCTCGATCAGGCCCAGCCGGTCGAGCTCGGCAAGCAGGGTGATGGATTCGGCTTCCGTCAGGCGATAGGTCTCGATCACCTGTTCCAGCGACCAGTGCCCAAGGCAGCAGATCGCCATCAGGAGCAGGCGCGGATTGGCCACCAGCGAGGTTTCCTGCGGCAGGGTGAGGGCGTCGGCATGGGGCCGCGCATCGACCGCCCGGCGCAGCACGTCCTCCATGGCGATGCCGGTCACCTGGCAGATCTGCGCCAGCCGCGACAGCGCCATGTCCTTCTGCCCGAACATGCGCTTGACGCTCGATTCGCTCACCCCGATGCGCTCGGCCAGTCCCTTGTAGGTAATGCCGGTGGCGCGCAGTTCGGCGCGCAGGACGTCGAGGACCTGTTCGGGGGAGCTCATGGGTGTTCCTGTAATCGATGTTGTCGCTTGAATGTACCTGCGAACGGTGCGCTGAGCAATATGTAGGGTGGCACGGCTCCACCCGGCGATGTGATCGGCCCGCGTCGTAAGCGCCGCCCACGCGTTCAACCAGTGGATGAATGGAGGAGCGCGGGCAGCGGCACCGTGGTTTGAACGCGGGGGGGGGTAATGCGGGCTAATTGCCCGCATTACGAAATCGGGGCGCGGGTATGCACGCGTCCGGGTAGAGCCGCGCCACCCTACAAAAGCAAAAAAGGCGGACACGCTCGCGCGGTCCGCCAAGGGGATTCCATTGTCAGGAGAAGCGCCGGCCTACTCGTCGTCGTCCGCGACCAGCTTGGCCTTCTTCAGCATGCGCTTGGCCTCCTGCCGCTCGCTCGAGAGCGGCTTGGCGTGCGGCCCGGCGGAGCGGGCCTTGGCCAGCGCGGCGATCGGGTTGCGCGGCTTGCCGAATTGCTGCGACGGTTCCACGCGCAGCCGCATCTTCTGCCGCGTCGCCAGTGCCTTGTTCGCCATGCGCTTCTCCTCTGAACGGCTACAGCACGTACCTGGACAGGTCTTCGTTGACCGACAGCGCGTCCAGGCGCCCGTTGACGTAGGCGGCGTCGATCGTGACTACCTGCTCGCCCGCGGCGCCGGCCGTGAACGAGACTTCCTCGAGCAGTTTTTCCATCACCGTGTACAGGCGGCGTGCGCCGATGTTCTCGGTGCGCTCGTTGACGGAGAAGGCGATCTCGGCCAGGCGATGGATGCCGGATTCAAGGAAATCGACCTTCACGCCCTCGGTCGCGAGCAGGGCTTCGTACTGCTTGGTCAGGCTGGCGTCGGTCGAGGTCAGGATGCTCTTGAAATCCTCGATCGACAGCGATTCCAGTTCGACGCGGATCGGGAAGCGGCCCTGCAGTTCCGGGATCAGGTCCGAAGGTTTTGATAAGTGGAACGCGCCCGAGGCGATGAACAGGATGTGGTCGGTCTTGATCATGCCGTACTTGGTGTTCACCGTCGTGCCCTCGACCAGCGGCAGCAGGTCGCGCTGCACGCCGGCGCGCGAGACATCGGCGCCGCCGTGCTCGGAACGGGTAGCGATCTTGTCGATCTCGTCCAGGAACACGATGCCGTTCTGCTCGACGTTGGCGATGGCCTTCTGCTTCAGCTCATCCTCGTTGACAAGCTTGGCGGCCTCTTCGTCCACCAGCAGCTTCATCGCGTCCTTGATCTTCAGCTTGCGCGGCTTCTTGCGCGCATTGCCGACGCCGGCGAACATCGTCTTGATCTGCTCGGTCATTTCTTCCATGCCCGGCGGCGCCATGATTTCCATCTGCGGGCTTGGCTCGGCCACGTCGATCTCGATCTCGCGGTCGTCGAGCGAGCCTTCGCGCAGGCGCTTGCGGAAAGTCTGGCGGGTCGCGTCGCCTTCCTTGCTGTCGCCGTTGCTCACGTTGAAGCCGAAGTCGCGCGCCGGCGGCACCAGGATGTCGATGATGCGGTCTTCGGCGGCGTCCTCGGCGCGCTGGCGCACCTTCTTCTGCTCGCTCAGGCGGGTCTGCTTGACGCCGATGTCGATCAGGTCGCGGATGATGGTGTCGACGTCGCGGCCGACGTAGCCGACCTCGGTGAACTTGGTCGCTTCGATCTTGATGAAGGGCGCGTCGGCCAGCTTGGCCAGGCGGCGCGCGATCTCGGTCTTGCCGACGCCGGTCGGGCCGATCATCAGGATGTTCTTCGGGGTGATCTCGTGGCGCAGCGGTTCCTCGACCTGCTGGCGGCGCCAGCGGTTGCGCAGCGCGATCGCGACCGCGCGCTTGGCCTTGCCCTGGCCGACCACGTGCTTGTCCAGCTCCGAGACGATCTCGGGCGGCGTCATGTTCATGATGGGGGACGAGTTCATTCCAGGGTCTCGATGATGTGGTTCAGGTTGGTGTAGATGCACAGCTCGCCCGCGATGGTGAGCGACTTCTTCACGATTTCCGCGGGGGACATCTCGGTGTTCTCGTACAGGGCCTTGGCGGCCGAATGGGCGTACACGCCGCCCGAACCGATGGCGCCGAGGCTGTCCTCGGGTTCCAGCACGTCGCCGTTGCCGGTGATGATCAGGGTCGATTCGCGGTCCGCGACCAGCAGCATGGCCTCGAGCTTGCTCAGCATGCGGTCGGTGCGCCAGTCCTTGGCCAGTTCGACCGAGGCGCGCAGCAGGTTGCCCTGGTGCTTTTCCAGCTTGGCTTCGAAGCGGTCGAGCAGGGTGAAGGCGTCGGCGGTGGCGCCGGCGAATCCGCACAGGACCTTGCCCTGGTACAGCTTGCGCACCTTGCGCGCCGAGCCCTTCATGACGACGTTGCCCAGCGTGACCTGGCCATCGCCGCCCAGCGCGACTTGCTCGCCGCGCCTCACGCTGACGATGGTGGTGCCGTGAAATTGTTCCATATTAAGCCTCGTGGTTGTCTAGCCACCCGCAGATGGGGCGCATGGACCGGATTGCAAGACGGCCGAGTTCAAAAACTGTCGAGCTGGCAAAACGACCGGCGCGGGGCCGGCAAGGACTCAATAACGGTGCGGATACAGGCGGATGGCGCCGGTGTCGACCTCGCCTGCTGCGCCGTCCTGGGCGAAGCCGAGCAGGCGCAGCAGGGCCGCGACGAGGTGGTTCAGCTCGCGCAGCTCGATGTCGCGGCCCTGGGCCGCATGTGCACGCAGGCGCGACTGCAGGGCGCTCGCGCAGGCATAGTCCATGCGCGCCAGGCGCGAGCAGTCCAGCACCAGCAGCGCGCGTCCCTCGGCATAGGCGTCGATGGCATCGAGCAGCGCGGCGCTGGGGCCGCCCGCCACCGGCGGCAGCAGGAAGCGGTCGCCCTTCACCGGGGCCGGCGCGGCGGTGCTGACGCGCTTCGGCGTTTCGAAGGAGGGCGGCGAGACTTCGAAGGTGACGCAGTAATCCATCGCCGACTCTTCGAAATCCTTCTCGCGGTTGGAGAGCAGCAGCAGTTCGAGCAGCAGCAGCCAGGGCGCTTCGCCGGGACTGCGGTCGCCGACAGGCAGCATCGGGCGCAGCACGCCGAGGAGGGTGTCGGCGCCGGCCAGCACCAGCTCGCGTCCGTCCTTGCGCAGCGCCTGCAGGGCGGACAGCAGGCCGGCGCAGCCCTCCGGCGTGACGCTGCGCACGGCGCCCAGGTCGATCCGCACGAGGGGCGCGCTGGAAGCGAGCAGGCGCTGCAGGCGCGGCGCGGCGCTGCTGTCGAGCACGGCGCCGAAGGCTTCGCTGGCGGCGATGCCGGTGACGAGCAGGGGCGCTTCCGTCGGCAGCAGGGGCTGCCAGGCCGGCGGCGAGGTCTCGAAATGGCTGGCGTAGTCGATCGCGAGGCTTTCGAAGTCCGCTTCGCGGCCCGTGGCCTGGTAGAGGTCGAACAGCATCCACCAGGGCAGGCGCTCGCCGCGGCCGAAGTCCTGCAGGCTGTCGCGCAGCAGCGCTTCGGCAGCTGCCGCCTGGCCGTTGGCATACAGGATGGCGCTTTCCTCGACCGCCGGGGCGCTGGCGGGCGGGACGGGGGGCTCGAGCGCTTCTTCCGGCTCGGGCGGGGAGATCACAGGCGCATTCGCGGCCGCGGGACGGCGCGCGCTGCCCCAGGCCGGCTCGTCGTCGAAGATGTCGGAGGCCATGGCCAGCTCGATCTCGTCGATCTTGGCGGCGGTGGCGCGCGCGATGGCGCGCTGGCGTTCGCGCTCCGCTTCACTGTCGAGGCGCGAGGGCTCACCCGCGCGCAGGCGCGTGTCCGGCATGACGAAGATGTCGTCGGCCGGCGCGTCGTTCTTTTTCTTCAGGAAGGAGAACAGCCCCATTGTCGATAGTAGAGGATGAAGGAGTCAGCGTGCAGAACGGTAGCACGGCTGCGCTGGATGCGTCCTGCGCGCACGCCTGCGCCACGCGGGACCATGCATGCGCTAGTGTATCCGATGGGAAATAAAAAGGTATGCACGTACGGCACGTAGAAACACGTAAAGCACGCGAAACATCTACTCGGGGATTGTAGATACAGGAAACAAAAAAGGCATGCGCTTGCGGCGCATGCCTTTCCTTGGGAGCAGACCGGAATCAGTCGCCGTACAGCTTTTGCTTCAATTCGCGGCGCTGCTGGGCTTCCAGCGACAGGGTCGCGGTCGGGCGGGCGATCAGGCGCGGCACGCCGATCGGTTCGCCGGTTTCGTCGCAGTATCCGTACTCGCCGGCCTCGATGGCGGCAAGCGACTGCTGGACCTTCTTGAGCAGCTTGCGTTCGCGGTCGCGGGTGCGCAGTTCCAGCGCGTGTTCTTCTTCGATGGTGGCGCGGTCGGCCGGGTCCGGGACCAGCACGGTTTCGCGCAGGTGCTCGGTGGTTTCGCCGGCGTTCTTCAACAGTTCCTTCTCGAGCTCCTGCAGGCGGTTACGGAAGAACGCCAGCTGGGCCGGATTCATGTAGTCGTCGTCGCTCATCGCCCGAATTTCTTCTTCCGTCAGAAGGCGTTCTTCGAGCTGCGCGGCGGTATTCGGTTTCGTTGTTTTAGTCATGATGCCTTCGATACGACAGAGGTTTTCATTTTAGCAGCTAACTCAGCAATAGCACTTTTACAACAGGTGCGTGCGAGAGCTGCTGCCCGGACGGCGACCGCCGTCCTTCACTGCCTGCTCCCCACCCTGGACGAGGTGGGTTGCCCGGATGCGGCTGCTGCCGCCGGCCGTCCCGCCAACTACCGTGGCAGGCCGTCAAACGGGCCCGGGCGTGCCCGCAAAACTGATGTAGTTTATACCAAACACTGTTCAAGTCCGGCGATAAATACGTCTTTTGGTAAATTTTTACCAATAAAGACCATTTTACTGGCGCGCGGTTCGCCATCGATCCACTTTGCGCCCAGGTCGCTGCCCATGATTTGATGCACGCCCTGGAACACGACCTTGCGGTCGGCGCCCGCCATCGACAGCACGCCCTTGTAGCGCAGCATCTGCGGGCCGAAGACCTGCACCATGCTGCCCAGGAACTGGTCGAGGCGCTCCGGATCGAAGGCGCGTTCGCTCTTGAACACGAAGGCGGCGATGTCGTCGGTGTGGTGGCTATGGTGGTGGTCCTGGTGGCCGCAGGCTTCGCCGTGGGCGTGGTCGTGGCCGCAGTGCTCACCGTGCTCGTGATCGTGGTCGTGCGCGTGATCATGATCGTGCTCGTCGGCGCGCAGGAAGTCCGGGTCGATCTCCAGCTTGTCGTTCAGGTTGAAGCCGCGCAAGTCCAGCACGTCCGAGATCGGCGCGCGGCCGAAGTCGCTCGTGGCGATCGGGGCGCGCGGATTGATGCGGTGCAGGCGCGTCTTCAATGCGTCGATCGCGGCGGCGTCGACCAGGTCGGTCTTCGACAGCAGGATCTTGTCGGCGAAGCCCACCTGGCGCTGGGCTTCCTCGTGCTGGTCCAGCTGCATCATGGCGTGGCGCGCATCGACGACGGTCACCACGGCATCTAACATATAGTTAGCGCCCACTTCCTCGTCCACGAAGAAGGTCTGGGCCACCGGGCCGGGGTTGGCCAGGCCGGTGGTCTCGATCACCACCCGGTCGAAGGCGATTTCGCCGGCGGCGCGCTTCTGCGCCAGGTTCGTCAGCGCCACGATCAGGTCGCCGCGCACGGTGCAGCAGATGCAGCCATTGTTCATCTCGACGATCTGCTCGCCGGTGTCGCGCACCAGGATCTCATTGTCGATGTTTTCCTGGCCGAATTCGTTCTCGATGACGGCGATGCGCAGGCCGTGCTCCTCGTGCAGGATGCGGTTGAGGAGGGTGGTCTTGCCTGCGCCGAGGAAGCCGGTCAGGATGGTGCTCGGGATGGGTGCCATATTCGCTATGCGTCCGGTTGGGCCCGTGCTGGGGCCGGAGAATCGGGGGATTATGCCGGATTTCTTGCAACACCACCATCAACCGTGCAGTGTCTTGACGCAGCTCATGTCATTGAAGCGGACTCCGCTCGCCAATTGCGCCCTGTCCGCTATTTGCTCTTTGCGCGCGGATGGGCCTTGTCGTATACCGCGGCCAGGTGCTGGAAGTCGAGCGCCGTATACACCTGGGTCGAGGTGATGCTGGCATGGCCGAGCAGCTCCTGCACCGCGCGCAAATCACCCGAGGACTGCAGCACATGCGAGGCGAAGGAGTGGCGCAGGACGTGCGGATGCACATGCACCGGCGTGCCCGCGCGCAGGGCGTGGGCTTTCAGGCGCGTCTGTACCACCCGCGGCGTGATGCGCACGCCGCGCGCCGACAGGAACAGCGCGGTGCTGCCATCGCGCGCGGCGGGCCGCACGGCCAGCCAACGTTGCAGCGCTTCGCGCGCGGGGCCGCCGACGGGCACCCGCCGCATCTTGCCGCCCTTGCCTGTGACCACGACTTCGCCGGCCTGGGCATCGAGCCAGCCGAGCGAGGCGGGAACACCATGGCCGCCTTCGGTATAGACCATGTCGAGGCCGGTGAGTTCCGAGACCCGCAGGCCGCTCGAATACAGCAGCTCGAACATGGCGCGGTCGCACAGTTCGGCCGGTTCCGGATGGCCGTGGCGGTTCGCTTCCATCAGCTGCACCGCGTCGTCGACCGACAGGGCCTTCGGCAGGGTCTTGGGCCGGCGCGGGGCGCGCACGCCGTCGACCGGGTTGGCGGCCAGCGCTACGCGCTGCGACAGCCAGTCATAGAAGCCGCGCCAGCCGGACAGCTTGCGCGCGATCGAGCGCGCGGACTGGCCGCCAGCGTGCAGCCTGGCGGCGAAGCGGCGGATATCGTGGTGGGACAGGCGCGCCCAGTCGGCGTGGCCGGCAAGCTGGGCCAGCTCCTGCAGGTCGCGCCGGTAGGCGGCGACGGTGTGCGGCGACAGCTGGCGCTGGGTGGCCAGCTCGCCGAGGTAGCGCGCCGGCCAGTCGTCCCGGCTGTCCGCCGTCTCAGGCATGCTCAGGCGCGGAGCGTGGCCAGCGCGGTGCTGGCGGTGGCGGCGATGTGGACCAGGAAGTCGGTCGCCATGGTCGCGGTGAAGCGGTCGTCGTTCGGGGCGCCCAGCACCAGCAGGCCGAAGGTCTTGCCTCCAGCCACCAGCGGCATCAGGACCGTCGAACGCACCGCGGCCGGGTCGTCGAGCCAGCGCACCGCCTCGAAGTCGTTGTTCAGGCCGCAGTAGGGCGCGCGCAGGCTGGCGGCGAACAGGCGCGCGTCATCCGACACGCCCTCGGTAAACCAGGTGCCGGCGTATTCCGGGGCCAGGTTCCACAGGCGCAGGGTCACTTGCGGGACCATGAATTCGGTGCGCAGCGCATCGACCAGGTCGCGCGCCATCGCGGCGCCGCCCTTCGAGGCGAGCAGGGCCTGGTTCCAGGCGTGGAAGCGGTTGGCGATCGCGTGGTTTTCCTCGGCGCGGCGGGTCAGTTCGGCCAGGCGCAGCTCGAGCACGCGGTACTTGTCGCGCATGACTTCCATCTGGCGTTCCTGCAGCGACACCGCGCGGCCGGTCAGCGGGCTCGACAGCTTGACTTCGCCCAGCAGGCCGGCGTGCTCTTCGAAGAACTGCGGGTGGTCGATGAGGTATTGGGCGACGGCGTTGGCGTCGAGTACGTCAGTGGTCATGAATGCTCGATGGAAGTGGAGGGACATCAAAGTGTCATTTTACCCGACCGCCGCATGGCATCGGGCGACGACCCGGGAACATAAAAAAAGACGCCCCGCAGGGCGTCTCGTATGGCAAGCGTCGCCGGATCAGAAGCGGTGGCGGATGCCGATCTGCAGCGCGCGGCCGTCTTCGCCCGGCGACTTGGTGAAGCCGCCCGGGTTGCCCGAGGTGCCCGGCGAGTACTGTGCCAGGCCATCGTTCTTGATGAAGGACACGACGGTGTACAGGTCGGTGCGCTTCGACAGGAAGTGGTCGTAGCCCAGCGCGTACAGGTTGGCGTCGCTGTTGGTCTCGGTACGGTCGTTCTGGTGCGCGTACTGGGCCATGATGCGGCCGCTGCCGATCTTGTAGTGCACGCCGGCCTGGTAGCTGTTGGCGTCCTGGCGCGTGTTGTTGCGGATCGCGTTCAGGAAGATGTTACGCAGCGCAGTGCGGTTGGCTGCCGGCACGCCCTGTGCGGTCAGGGCCGGTACCACGCCCGCATCCCAGCCATTGGTGTAATCGGCGATCAGGACCGAATTCGAGTTGCGCTGGCTGTGGAAGCCCGCGAAGAACTTCCAGGTGTCGTTCGGCGCGTAGGAGCCGCCCACGGTGGTGGTGCGCAGGCTCGGACGGTTCAGCTGGTCGTAGCCGTGGTTGTAGCCGATGCCGACGTCGAAGCCGTTGGCGGTGTAGGTGACGGCGCCGGCGCGGAACTTGTTGTAGCGGCCCAGGTAGCCCGAACCCTTCGGACCGTACATGACCGAGGCGCCGATGCCGTTCGGCAGCGCGATGCGGTACTGGATGGCTTCCTGCGAGCGGATGTCGGCGCCCAGCGCGGTGAAGCCTGCGGTGCCGCCGGTGACGTGACCCCAGGTGCCGCCGGTGCCCGACTCGAAGGTGTCGGCCTTGTTGAAGACTTCGTAGCCCGGGGTGTACATGCGGCCCAGCAGGATGGCGCCGACCGGGGTGATCAGGCCGACCATCGCGGTGCGGTCGAACAGCGCGCGCTCCTGGTTGACGGCCGGGCCGCCCGGCGGCTGGATCAGGTTCTGCAGGTTCGACAGGATCGCCGGCGGGATGCCGTTCATGCCGCGCAGCAGATAGGTGCCCGGATTGTCGTTCATCAGGGTCGGCTGCTGGGTGCCGGTGTCGAGTTCGACACGGGCTTCCAGGTTGAAGATCGCCTTGTAGCCGTTGCCGAGGTCTTCGGTGCCCTTGAAGCCGATGCGCGAGCCGTCGGCGCCGCCGCTGTAGATCTTGGTCGGGCCGCCCTTCTGCCACATGACGCCGGCGTCGGCGATACCGTAGATCTGCACGCTGGTCTGCGCGAAGGCCGAGGTTGCGAAACAGGTGCCGATCAGCGCGGCCAGGATACTCTTCTTCATTGCGTCTCCATGTTATTTTGCGAACGAGCGTTTGGTAACTCGTCTTGGCAATATGCCATTGCTTCTGCGCACTGTACAGACCCACCTCATGCGTGATGCGGTGCTCATGCTTAACGTTGCTGAAATACTACAAAACATCAGCAAATGCGCTGTCAACAGCGTCTAAAAACGAAAGGGCGGACATGGTTGCCCATGCCCGCCCCTGTGCCAGGGAGGCCCTGCGGCCCGCCCATCGGCGATGTTCAGCTTAGAACGAGTGGTTCACGCCGACGTCGTAGTGGTTGACGGTGGTCGGCTGGGAGGTCAGGCCCTTCTTGCGCGACGCGTCCACGTAGAGGTAGGTGCGCTTCGACAGGCTGTACTCGTAGCCCAGCGACAGCTGCTTGACCTTCTCCATGCCGTCCTGGTCTTTCTGGCCATAACCGGCCAGGAACTTGCCCGGGCCCATGGTGTAGTTCGCGCCCACGACCCATGCCTTGGTGTCCGGGTTGATCAGGCGGTTCTCTTCCTGGTCTTGCGCCGAGTACAGGGCCATCAGCTTCAGTTCCGGGGTGGCGGCGACCGATGCGCCGATCGACCAGACCTTCGATTCGATGGCGTTACGCTCGTAGGCGCCCATGAAGGCCAGCGGACCGTTGTTGTAGGTGCCGGTGATCGAGTACGGGTTGGCCGACGCCTGCGCGCCCACCGGGAACTGCGGGTTGGCTGCGGTGCCGCGGCCGATGATGGCTGGGCCGCCGCCGCCCTCCTTGGTGGCGATCGCCGCGTTCAGCTGGAAGCCGCTGGTGACCGGCGAGTTGTACCAGACTGCGTTCGAGAAGCGGTTGTTCGAGTAGCCGGCCACGTCCAGCGGCTGCGAGTTGAAGCCTGCGACGGCGATGTCGGTCCAGAAGCCGGCCGGGCTCGGCGAAGCGTGGAACGGCTCGAAGGCGCCCACGGTTTCGTGGAGCGGGGTCAGGCCGCGGCCGATGCGGACCATGCCGAAGTCGCCCTGCAGGCCGACGCGGCTCTGGCCCTGGAACAGCGGACGCTGGGCGCCGTTGCCGCCGACTTCATTGGTGCCGGTGTCCGGCTCGTAACGCATTTCCAGCTGGAACAGGGCCTTGAGGCCGTTGCCCAGTTCTTCAGTGCCCTTGAAACCCAGGGTGTTCGAGGCACGCTTGCCGATGTTCAGGCTCTGGCCGCTGCGCTTGATCAGGCCGGCGTCGATGGTGCCGTAGATTTGAACCGAGGTTTGTGCATGGGCCACGCCGGCGAATGCGCCGAGCAGTGCGATGGCCATGAGGGAGTGTTTCATTGTTCGTATTCCTTTTCTTAAGTCTATAGCGTCATCCTTGGCATTGAGGCTCGTGTGCTGAATGCCCGGATAAGCTGCACCTTAAATGCTTGAGTCGTCAAGATTGTCGGTTTTGTCAATTATGAAGGGGTGACTTGGCCGAAAGCCAATAAATCCAATCGTGCTGTTGTATTTTTGAAACGCGTGTCAAAAAGATGTAACAAATTGCTTCAAAGCTACAGCCGAGTTCGGCAAGCGCAGGGTTTGCGCCGCCTCAAGGAAGGCCGGAATTGCAAGAGGAATGCCACCGGTCGCGGCTTAGACTCTGCGTCACATTGCGTGCGTGTCGGCGACGAATGTTGATTTCTTGTATATTGGCAACTTTGGGCATGGCCTTTGTTGCGCCGCCCGGTTGCCTGGCGATTTCGCCGCTCCCGCCGCCGCGCCGCGTACCGAACCCATACCCATGAATCACAATGGCTAACCGCGAAGAACTGGCGATCATCCGCAATGCCCGCGCCGGACAGGCCGCCGCCCAGCTCGCGCTGGGCAAGCTCTACCTGTTCGGCAGCGCCGGCCTCCCGCAAAGCCTGCCGACCGCCCTGCACTGGCTGGAGCGGGCCGCGCGCCAGGACTGCCAGCAGGCCTGGCAGCTGATCGGCGACCACATTCCGCTGGAACTGGCACAGGGCAGCGCGCAAGCGCTCGCACCGTGGTACGAACGCGCCTACGACGACGGCAGCGTGCACGCCGGGCTGGTATTCGCCCAGCTCGTGCTCGACACCATCGACACCGGCGTCGCGCCGGGGCCGCAGCATGGCAAGGCGCAGCGCGCCCTCGAGGATGCGGCGCGCGCGGGCTTCCCCGCCGCCCAGTGGCTGCTGGCGCGCCGGCGCGAGCTGGCTGCCGCCCCGGCCCGCCAGGCCCGGGCCGATGCCGCCGCCGCGCCGCCCAGCGGCAGGCCGACGGCGGCCAGCCAGGGCTGGCTGCGGCGCGCCGCCGACAACGGTGTCGCCGAAGCCCAGGCCGCCGTGCTCGAACAGGCCTGGGAGGCCGGCCACTGGGACGATTACCTGGCGCGCGCCCTGCCGCTGGCGCGGGCGCTGGTGGCGGCCGCTTCCAGCCGCGGCCAGTTGCAGCGCCTGGCGCCCGGCGACATCGCCCTGCTGTCGCGGGTGGCGCGCCTGCTCGACGGCCGCCACGGCCCGGCGCCCGCGCCCGGCGAACCGCTGTGTTTCTGGGAACTCGCCGCGGCCGAACACGACCGCCACGCCCAACTGGCCATGGGCCTGCGCTGCGCCCGCATGGGCATCGACGGACGCCGCGTGGCCGGCGGCGGCGGGGCGGCCAATTTTAAAAAGGCGATCCGCTGGCTGACGCTGGCGGGCGAACAGGGTTTGCCGGAAGCCTGGTATGCGCTGTCGCGCATCTATATCAAGCCGGAATTCTCGCAGCGCAATGTGGCCGACGCCCAGCGCCACCTCGAGCGCGCCGCCGAGATGGGCTATGCCGACGCCCAGCTCGAATGCGGCAACAATGCCTGGCGCGCGCGCCGCGAGAACGAGAACAACGACGTGCGCGCGGCCTACTGGCTGCAGAAGGCGGCCGCCCAGGGTTCGGGCGCTGCAGCCGCACTGCTGAGCAAGATCGCGCCGCGCCTGTCCGCGCCGCCCTATCTCGAGGCCGGCAATCTGTTCGCCAGCTACCAGGCCAGCCAGCGCAACGGGTCGCGCGATGCCGCTCCGGCGCATCCGCTGCTGGCGGCGCGCCTGGAACTGGCTGCCCTGTTCAATCTGTCGCGCGCCGAGGCGCTGCTGCTGGACGTGCCGGCAGCCGACCAGGGCCACTGCCTGGTGATCGACATCCGCGCCAGTTACGGACGCAGCAAGCGGCGGCTGGTGCTGGTCGAGACGGCGCAGGAACGCATCGCGCTCGACCGGATCGGGCGGCTGTTCGAGCAGATCGACTGCGGGCCGTCGGGGCCGGAGGGGAATTATCGGCAGCGCTTGTACCGGCTGCGGACCTTGCTGGGAACGTCAGCAAAGGGAGATGAGGAAGGCCATGCCGAGACGGAGATCGGGATGGCAGCGTAAAGGCTCACCCGCCATGGATGCGTTTGAGCTCCCGGATCCAGTCAGACAGGTTTTTCTTGACCGAGTCTTGCCGGGACTCAAACCCTTCCTCGTCCAGATAGCCCTCTGTCTCGATTGCGTACTCATGCTGTCGAAGTTCATGCGTGACGCTCATCGGTACGCCCTCGAGGGCACGAATACTGTTACCCAGGAAATCCACAAAGGCCGCGCGGGCCATGCGTCCATTCGCGCAGGCTGCCAACGCATCTTCCAGTCGTTTGAGAATCGAAAGGTTGGACACGGTACCGTGGACGTCGTGGCAGCCGCTCAGACTTCGACTTCGCCCTCGAATACGGTCACGGCCGGGCCACTGAGGTAGACCGGCTCGCCGGGCCCAGCCCAGGCGATGCTCAGCTCGCCACCGCGGGCGGAGACCCGCACCGGCGAATCGAGCAGGCCGCGGCGGATGCCGGCCACGACGGCGGCGCAGGCGCCGGTGCCGCAGGCCAGGGTTTCGCCGGCGCCGCGCTCGAACACGCGCAACTTCACGTGCCGGCGGTCCACCACCTGCATGAAGCCGGCATTCACTTTTTTCGGGAAGCGCGGATGCGTTTCGATTGCCGGGCCCATCGTTTCCACTGGAGCGGTATCGACGTCGTCGACTACCTGCACCGCGTGCGGGTTGCCCATCGAGACCACGGATACGAACACCAGCTGCTCGCCCACCGGCAGCGGCCAGTTGGTATCGCCGCCTTCGATCCGGCCGTCCAGGCCTGCGCTGTCGAAGGGCACCTCGGCTGGATCAAGGCGCGGCGCGCCCATGTCCACCGTCACGCTGCCGTCCAGCTCCAGGCGCGGGGCGATGACGCCCTTCATCGTTTCGACGCGAATGCTGCTTTCTGTCGAGAGCCCCTTGTCGCTCACAAAACGGGCAAAGGCGCGGGCGCCGTTGCCGCATTGTTCGACCTCGCCGCCATCGTTGTTGAAGATGCGGTAGCGGAAATCGACGCCGTCCGTGACCGGGCGTTCGACCACCAGGATCTGGTCGGCGCCGATGCCGAAGCGGCGGTCAGCCAGCTTGCGCCATTGCTCCGCACTCAGGTTGACGTCCTGGTGGATGGCGTCCACGACGATGAAGTCGTTGCCGGCGCCGTGCATCTTGGTGAATTTCAGTTTCATGCTGGTTCAGTTCTGCTAATGCAAATCCATATTGGATTAGCGCGGCTTAATCACGCAGTTTACTCGTAGAAGGACGGCTCGCCCGCCGGACGGGTCTTGAAGCGTTTATGGGTCCAGAAGTATTCCGCCGGCGCCTCGCGCACGCGCTCTTCGATGAAGGCGTTCATGCGGCGGGTCGCCTCGACCATGTCGTCGCCCGGATAATTCTCCCACGCCGGATAGAAACGCACACGCCAGCCCTGGTAATCCGGCAGATAGGTCGCGATCACCGGAATCACCTTGGCGCCGGTGGTCGCCGCGATGCGGCCCAGGGCGGTCAGGGTGGCGGCCGGGATGCCGAAGAAGGGAACGAACTCGGCATCCTTTTCGCCGAAGTCCATGTCCGGCAGCATGAAGTAGGGCAGGCCGTCGCGCAGCGCGCGCAGGATGGGCTTGATGCCCTCCTTGCGCGTCACCAGGCGCACCGGGCCGTAGCGTTCGCGGCCGTGGCGCAGCAGCTTGTCGAAGGCCTCGTTCTTCTGGGGCACGTACATGCTGCACACCGGGATCACCCGCGAGGCCACGCCGGCCACGTCCAGGCAGACGAAGTGCGGGCACAGCAGGATGGTCGGGCCGGCCTCCATCTCGGCCTGCGGCACCGCCGGCTCCACATGGATATAGCTGCGTACCCGTTCCTCCGGCGCCCACCAGAGGATGGAGCGCTCGAAGATGCTGCGCGCGTAGGCGCGGAAGTGCTGCTTGGCGATCGCATGGCGTTCCGCATCCGACTTTTCCGGCATGCACAGGCGCAGATTGGTCAGGGCGATGCGGCGGCGCTTGCCGAGGATCAGGAACATCAGGCTGCCGACCGCTTCGCCGAAGCGCCCGAGGATGGGCAGCGGCAGGAAATGCAGCAGCCACAGGAAACCGAGCAGTAGCCTCATGCCGCGACCTCGCTCTCCGGGCCGCTCACGCCTTCCGGCTGCTTATAGCGGTTATAGCTCCAGAAATACTGCGCCGGGCAGCGGGCGATCAGCTGCTCCATGGCGCGGTTGATCGCCGCCGCCTGTTCGCCGGCACTGCCTTCCAGGCTGCCCTCGAAGGGCACGAAGCGCACGACGTAGCCGCGCCCCTTTGGCAAACGCTCGGCATAGACCAGCAGGATGTCGGCCTTGCCCAGCTGGGCCAGCTTGGCCGGCAGCGTCATGGTATAGGCGGTGCGGCCGAACCATGGCGCCCACACGCCTTCGCCTTCCTGCGGCACCTGGTCGGGCAGCAGGCCGATCGGCTCGCCGCTCTTGAGGGTCTTGGCCAGGATGCGCACGCCGGACAGGGTTGCCGGGGCGAGTTTCAGGTTGTGGCGGGCGCGGGCGCCCTCGACCAGGGGCTTCAGTGCGCTTTTCTTCGGCGGACGGTACATGACGGTCAGGGCCGTCTGCAGGGCGATTTGCTGGGCCGTCATTTCGAAACAGCCCAAGTGTGGCGTCAGGAACACAATGCCGCGGCCGGCGTCGAGGCGTTCCTGCACAAGTTCCCAGTTCTCCACGCTGGCGTGGCGGGCGACGCGTTTCGGGTCGGCGCACCAGACGAAAGCCAGCTCGATGATGGCCTTGCCGGCCTCGGCCACGGCGGCATTCAGGTGCTGTTCATAGCCGGCCTGGGCCAGGTTGGCGCGCAGGCGGCGGCGGTAGGAGCCGGACAGGAGGTAGACTAGCCAGCCGAGGGCCGCGCCTAAGGCATGCAAAAACGGCAATGGGAATACCGATAGTGCACGGAATAAATAAACTAACATGCTATTGATCAGGGTTGAACGCGCAGGGCGTGGTAGAGCAAAATTCTCGAAGGAAGCGTAAAATACCACTTAATGCAGGATCCGCCGAGTTAATAGACAACTTGCGAAGCGGAATATAAATGTCGCTAAAGCGTCGCAGGCAACCGTTGCTGCGGCACATTTTTAAAACAATCGCCCTCACAGCAGTAACTGGAGCCTACATGTCCAACGACTACCTCTTCACTTCCGAATCGGTTTCGGAAGGCCATCCCGACAAGGTCGCCGACCAGATTTCCGACGCCATCCTCGACGCCATCCTGGAGCAGGATCCGCGCGCCCGCGTCGCTGCCGAAACCCTGTGCAACACCGGCCTGGTGGTGCTGGCGGGTGAAATCACCACCCACGCCAACGTCGACTACATCGGCGTCGCGCGCAATACCATCAAGCGCATCGGCTACGACAATACCGACTACGGCATCGACTACAAAGGCTGCGCCGTGCTGGTCGCCTACGACAAGCAGTCGCCGGACATCGCCCAGGGCGTGGACGAAGGCGCCGGCATCGACCTCGATCAAGGTGCGGGCGACCAGGGCCTGATGTTCGGCTATGCCTGCGACGAGACCCCGGAATTGATGCCGGCCGCTATCTATTACTCGCACCGCCTGGTCGAGCGCCAGTCGCAGCTGCGCAAGGATGGCCGCCTGCCATGGCTGCGTCCGGACGCCAAGTCGCAGGTCACCCTGCGCTATGTCGACGGCCGCCCGGTCTCCGTGGACACCGTCGTGCTCTCCACCCAGCACCACCCGGACGTGACCCACTCGCAGATCGAGGAAGCGGTCATCGAAGAGATCATCAAGCCGACCCTGCCGCGCGAGTGGCTGCAAGACACCAAGTTCCTGGTCAACCCGACCGGCCGCTTCGTCATCGGCGGCCCGCAGGGCGACTGCGGCCTGACCGGCCGCAAGATCATCGTCGACACCTACGGCGGCGCAGCCCCGCACGGTGGCGGCGCCTTCTCGGGCAAGGATCCGTCCAAGGTCGACCGCTCGGCCGCCTACGCCGCGCGCTACGTCGCCAAGAACATCGTGGCCGCCGGCCTGGCGCGCCAGTGCCAGGTGCAGGTCAGCTACGCGATCGGCGTGGCCCGCCCGATCAACATCACCGTCTACACCGAAGGCACCGGCGTCATCTCCGACGAGAAGATCGCCCAGCTGGTGATGGAACACTTCGACCTGCGCCCGAAAGGCATCGTCCAGATGCTCGACCTGCTGCGCCCGATCTACGCCAAGACCGCGGCCTATGGCCACTTCGGCCGCGAAGAGCCGGAGTTCACCTGGGAGCGCACCGACAAGGCGGCGCTGCTGCGCGCGGAAGCCGGCCTGGCATAAACCTGTCGGCAAGCTAGCAACAGTGGCGGCCTATTCGGCCGCCACTCGTGGTAAACTCGCCCATTCCGAGGAGCGTTGCGACGAAGATTCCCATCTTCGCCAGGCTCGGATATCAACACCGCGCTCACGTTACTTTTTTCAACCATTGAAAGGAGGGCGTGATGAGCGCCGTACTCAAAGACATCAACGATTTCCACGTCGCAGACATCTCCCTGGCATCCTGGGGCGAGAAGGAAATCCGCATTGCTGAAACCGAAATGCCGGGCCTGATGGCGATCCGCGAGGAATACGCCGCCGCCCAGCCGCTGAAAGGCGCGCGCATTGCCGGTTCCCTGCACATGACCATCCAGACCGCGGTCCTGATCCGCACCCTGGAAGCCCTTGGCGCGCAAGTGCGCTGGGCATCGTGCAACATCTACTCGACCCAGGACCACGCCGCCGCTGCCATCGCTTCGGTCGGCACCCCGGTCTTCGCCGTCAAGGGCGAAACCCTGGACGAGTACTGGGAATACACCCACCGCATCTTCGAATGGCCGGGTGACAACCACGCCAACATGATCCTGGACGACGGCGGCGACGCCACCCTGCTGCTGCACCTGGGCGTGCGCGCGGAAAAGGACATCTCGGTGCTGGACAAGCCGGGTTCGGAAGAAGAAATCTGCCTGTTCAACTCGATCAAGGGCCGCCTGGCGCGTGACCCGGCCTGGTACTCGAAGCGCCTGCCGTGCATCCTGGGCGTGACCGAGGAAACCACCACCGGCGTGCACCGCCTGTACCAGATGCACCAGGAAGGCAAGCTGGCCTTCCCGGCGATCAACGTCAACGACTCGGTCACCAAGTCGAAGTTCGACAACCTGTACGGCTGCCGCGAATCGTTGGTGGACGGCATCAAGCGCGCGACCGACGTCATGGTCGCCGGCAAGATCGCCGTGATCGCCGGCTACGGTGACGTGGGCAAGGGCTCGGCCCAGGCCATGCGCGCGCTGTCGGCCCAGGTGTGGGTCACCGAGATCGACCCGATCTGCGCCCTGCAGGCCGCGATGGAAGGCTACCGCGTCGTGACCATGGACTACGCCGCCGAACACGGCGACATCTTCGTCACCTGCACCGGCAACTACCACGTCATCACCGAGCAGCACATGCTCAAGATGAAGGACCAGGCCATCGTCTGCAACATCGGCCATTTCGACAACGAAATCGAAGTCGCGGCACTCAAGAAGTACGAGTGGGAAAACATCAAGCCGCAGGTCGACCACGTGATCTTCCCGGACGGCAAGCGCATCATCCTGCTGGCCGAAGGCCGCCTGGTGAACCTGGGCTGCGGCACCGGCCACCCGTCCTACGTGATGAGCTCCTCGTTCGCGAACCAGACCATCGCCCAGATCGAGCTGTTCGCCAACACTGCCAAGTACCCGGTCGGCGTCTACACCCTGCCGAAGCACCTGGACGAGAAGGTCGCCCGCCTGCAGCTGAAGAAGCTCAACGCCCAGCTGACCACGCTGACCGAAGAGCAGGCCGCCTACATCTCGGTGAGCAAGGAAGGCCCGTACAAGCCGGATCACTACCGTTATTAATCCTCGGTAGCTGGTAAAGGATGCGCGGGCGCGGCGTTGTTTCAACCCCGCGCCCGTTTTTCAACAGTGGTCACTTTCCCGCGTGAAAGTGACCGTGTACCACGAAAGTCGATGCGATGCGCTTGCTGATTACCTGGCTGATCAATGCCCTGGCCCTGATGGCCCTGCCTTTCCTGATGTCTTCCGTCGTCGTCACCAATTTCACGACCGCGCTGATCGCCGCGCTCGTGCTCGGGCTGGTCAATACCCTGATCCGTCCGCTGCTGGTCATCCTCACCCTGCCGGTGACCGTGCTCTCGCTGGGCCTCTTCATCCTCGTCATCAACGCCCTCCTGTTCTGGATGGTGTCGCACTGGATCGAGGGCTTCGACGTACGGGGATTCGGCTCCGCCTTCCTGGCAGCCATCTTGTACAGCATCATTTCGTGGGCGCTTTCGACCTTGCTCCTCAAAGACAAAGATGAACACGCATAATTTCAGTATCGAGTTCTTCCCGCCGAAGACCGAAGAGGGCGCCGACAAGCTGCGCGTCGTGCGCAGCAAACTCGCCGAATTGCAGCCGAAGTATTTCTCGGTGACCTTCGGCGCCGGCGGCACCACCCAGCAGGGCACCTTGCAGACCGTGCTCGAGATCAAGAACGAGGGCTTCGATGCGGCGCCCCACCTGTCCTGCATCGGCGGCACCCGCGACTCGCTGCGCGCCATCCTGCAGGAATTCCAGGCCAAGGGCATCCGCCGCCTGGTGGCCCTGCGCGGCGACCTGCCGAGTGGCTATGGCGCCGGCGGCGAGTTCCGCTACGCCAACGAGCTCGTCGAGTTCATCCGCCAGGAAACCGGCGACTGGTTCCACATCGAAGTGGCGGCCTATCCGGAAATGCACCCACAGGCGCGTTCGCCCCAGGACGACCTGCAGGCCTTCGCCCGGAAGGTAGCCGCCGGCGCAAATTCGGCGATCACGCAGTATTTCTACAACCCGGACGCCTACTTCCAGTTCGTCGACAATGTGCGCAAGCTCGGCGTCGACGTGCCGGTGGTGGCGGGCATCATGCCGATCACCAATTACACGCAGCTGATGCGCTTTTCGGACATGTGCGGCGCCGAGATCCCGCGCTGGGTGCGCGTCAAGCTGGCCAGCTTCGGCGACGACAGCGCCTCGATCAAGGCCTTCGGGCTGGATGTCGTGACCGGCCTGTGCGAGAAGCTGCTGGCAGGCGGCGCGCCGGGGCTGCATTTCTACAGCATGAACCAGGCTGCGGCGACGACGGCGATCTGGCAAAGGCTCGTCAAGTAGGGTGGACGGCTTGCCGTCCGCGCGTCCAAACCGATGGTGAATTGACGCGCATCGTCTGTTCCCACGCTGGTTGAACGCGCGGTCGGCGGAGCCGACCACCCTACATTTCGGTCATCATTCGATCGAGCGGGATGTCGTATTCCCCGATCTCGAACGCCACCTGCTGGCACGCATACGCGATGCCCACCGTCTTCGGACGCGGCTCGGCCTCGAGCGTCCTGTCATAAAATCCCCCGCCATACCCCAGCCGATAGCCACGCGCATCGAAGCCCAGGCAGGGCACCAGCAGCGCCTCCGGCCTGTCGACCATCCGCAGCTCCGCGGGCACCGCCACCCCCATGCTGTCCGCCACCGTCGCCTCGCCCGGCACCCAGGCAGCGAATCCCAGCGCCGCATCGCGCTCCAGCACGACAGGCAGGGCCAGCCGTACGCCTGCCTCCGCCAAATCCGCGTAGGCTGGACGCAGGTCCGGTTCGCCGGCGAGCGGCCAGTAGACCCCGAGCATGCGCACGCCATGCTCCTGCACCCAGGCCAGCACGCGCGCGCCGATGCGGTCATCCCAGGCGCGCTTCACGGCATGGTCGATGGCGCGGCGCCGCTCCTTCAACAGGCGGCGCAGTTGTGGTTTATCGGGTGCAGCACTTGCGCCATCGTCTGGCAGGAGCCCGGGGGCGCGTGGTATTCTTGGATCGCCGGTCATGGTGTGAATGCAGCGTTGAGTGAGAGTTGTGGATGTTTCAATCGAGATTGACAACCGGCTCCCTGCCGGCCGTTTTTTTCCTTGCATGCGCTTCGTGGATGCTGCCCCTTGGCCCAGCCCACGCGGAATCCGCGCCGGATGCGACGCCGGCCGCGCAGCAGACCATCTCTCCGGTGCCGGCCGGCGCACCCACGGTGCCCGGAGCTACCCCGGCGGATTCCCGCGCCGATGACGACACCTTCATGCTGCTGCGCGAAGCAGCGCGCCAGAACGACGCGGCCAAGGTCAATGCACTCGCATCGCGCCTGCCGAACTACGTGCTGGCGTCCTACGTCGACTATTATCGTCTGAAACCCCGCCTGCGCGAGGCCACGCAGGAGGAGATCCGCGAGGTCCTGCGCCGCCACGAGGGCACGGCCGTCGCCGAGCAGCTGCGCACCGAGTGGTTGCTGGACCTGGGCCGGCGCCGCGACTTCGCCGGCTTCGACCGCGAAGCGGGCCAGCTGGCGCGCGGCGACAACCTGCAGATCCGCTGCTACGCCTTGCTGGCGCGCGCCAACCGCGGCGAACCGGTGGCGCTTGACGCCCGCGCCCTCCTGCAAAGTCCGCCGGGCTATGGCGAGGCCTGCGCGGCCCTGATCGCCCAGCTCTACCAGACGCGCCAGTTCAACGACGAGGACCTGTACTGGCAGCTGCGCCTGGCCGGCGAAGCCGACGCCACCGGGCCGGCGCGCCGCATCGCACTGTTGCTGGGCGCCTCCGACACGCGCGCGGCCCAGGCCGTCGACGTACCCGCCGTTGCCATGGCGCGCGGCATCGGCAAGACCCGCGCCGAACGCGCGATCTACCTGGTCGCGGTCGGCCGCATGGCGCGCACCAGCCTCAAGCTGGCCGCCGTCGCGCTAGAGAAGAACAGCCCCAAACTCACGCCGGAAGAACGCGCCACCGGCTGGGCCAGCCTCGCACACGCGGCCTCGATCGGCCTGTCGCCCGACGCCTACAACTACTGGCAGCGCACCAATGGCGTGCGCCTTACCAGCGAGCAGCTGCAGTGGAAGACCCGCATCGCCCTGCGCCGCGGCGACTGGAAAACGGTCCGCGCCACCATCGAGGCGATGCCGCAGGCGCTGAAAAACGACAATGCCTGGGTCTACTGGCTGGGCCGCGCCGACAAGGCCGAGGGCAAGACACAGGAAGCGAATGCGGCCTTCGAGCGCATCGCCAGCCAGCACAATTACTATGGCCAGCTCGCGCTGGACGAACTCGGCCGCCAGGTCACGGCGCCGCCGGCGCCGGCCCCGCTTACGCCCGAGGAGCTGGCCCAGGCCGGCGCCAACCCCAGCCTGCAGCGCGCCTTGAAGTTCTATTCCTTGCGCCTGCGCGCGGAAGGCAACCGCGAATGGAACTGGGGGCTGCGCGGTTTGTCTGACCGTCAGTTGCTGGCCGCCGGCGAACTCGCTCGCCGCAACGAGCTGCTCGACCGCACCGTCGAAACCTCGCTGCGCACGCGCTCCGAGATCGACTTCGCGCAGCGTTTCCCGGCGCCGCACCTGGACGTCCTGCACCCGACCGCGCAGGGCCTGGGCCTCGACCAGGCCTGGGTCTACGGCCTGATCCGCCAGGAATCGCGCTTCGTCCTTGACGCGCGCTCCGGCGTCGGCGCCTCCGGCCTGATGCAGGTGATGCCGGCCACCGGCAAGTGGGTGGCGGCCAAGATTGGGATGGACAATTTCGTTCACAGCATGCTCACTGACCTGCGGACCAATATCACGCTCGGCGCCAATTACATGAACATGGTGCTAGAGAACTTTGACGGCGACGAGATCCTCGCCACGGCGGCCTACAACGCCGGCCCCGGACGCGCGCGCGCCTGGCGCGGCCTGCTGGACCAGCCGATGGAAGGGGCGGTCTTCATCGAGTCGATCCCGTTCTCCGAGACCCGCAGCTACGTGCGCAATGTGCTGGCCAACGCCACCAACTACGCCGCCGTGTTCGAGAACAAGCCGCAATCGATCAAGACCCGCGTGCGGCCGGTGCAACCGCGCGAGCGCACCGCCATCCTCCCCTGAACCTTTTATGAAAGTCCGGCCATGCGCGAACAGAACGTGGTGGTCATCGGCGGCACCGGCTTCATCGGCGGCCATCTCCTGAACCGCCTGGCGCAAGACGGATTCAACACCCTGGTGCCGGCGCGCCACTACGAGGCCGCCAAGCACCTCACCACCTTGCCCTGCCTCGACCTCGAGGTGGCGAACATCCACGACGACGCCACCCTGCGGCGCCTGTTCCAGGGCCGCGACGCGGTGATCAACCTGGTCGGCGTGCTGCACGGCGGGCAGGGCGATCCCTACGGACCGGGTTTCCGCCGCCTGCACGTCGAACTGCCGCGCCGCATCGTGCAGGCCTGCGTGGATGCGGGCGTGCCGCGCTACCTGCACATGAGCGCCCTGGGCGCCAGTCCCACCGGCGCATCGATGTACCAGCGCTCCAAGGCCGACGGCGAGCTGGCCGCGCGCAGCCGGCCGGAAGTATCCGCCACCATCTTCCGCCCCTCCGTGGTGTTCGGCCCGGGCGACCATTTCCTCACCCTGTTCGCGGCCCTGCAGCGCCGCCTGCCCGCCGTGCCGCTGGCCTGCGCCGGGGCGCGCTTCCAGCCGGTCTACGTCGAGGACGTGGTTGCCGCCTTCGCCGCGGCGCTGCGCGACCCGCATACGCGCGGGGCCACGATCGAACTGGCCGGCCCCGGCGTCTATACCCTGGCGGAACTGGTGCGCCTCGCCGGACGCCATGCGGGCCGCGAGCGCCATGTCTTCGCACTGCCCGACTGGGCCGCCCGGGCGCAGGCGCGCCTGTTCGAGCTGCTGCCGGGCGAGCCGGTGATCAGCCGCGACAACCTGGCCTCGATGAAGACCGACAATGTGCTCGTCCCCCATGAAGGAGTCTTGACAGCGGGCGCGCTGGGAATCAAGCTCACACCGCTCGAGGCCGTCGCGCCGCATTACCTGGCGCCCGCACGCGGACTCGATGACTACCGCGAGCACGCGGGCCGCTGACACCTCAACTTACCGGACACCATGCAGACCATCGAACTCGACCCGACCCTGTCTTCCACCCTCGAACAGGCCCGCCAGCCGGGCCTGACCCTCGTCATCGGCAACAAGAACGTGTCCTCGTGGTCGATGCGTCCCTGGGTGGCGGCCAAGGCCTTCGGGATCCCGTTCACCGAAGTCCGCGTCCTGCTCGACCAGGCCGACACTGCGACCAATATCGCGCGCTACTCGCACGCCGGCCGGGTGCCGGTGCTGCTGGCGGGCGAGATGACGATCTGGGACAGCCTCGCCATCGTCGAATACCTGGCCGAGCAGTTCCCGGACAAGCATATGTGGCCGCAGGACGTCGCCGCGCGCGCACTGGCGCGGGCCATCGTGGCCGAAATGCACTCGGGCTTCGCCGAACTGCGCACCCAGATGTCGATGAACATCCAGGCGCGCCTGCCGGGCCGCGGCCGCACCCCGGGCGCCCAGGCCGACATCGGCCGCATCTGCGAGATCTGGGAAGACTGCCTGTCCCGCTTCGGCCACCACCATTTCCTGTTCGGCGACTTCTCGATCGCCGACGCCTTCTATGCGCCGGTGGTATGCCGCTTCAAGACCTATGGCGTGGCGCTGGCCCCGGCCCTGCAGGCCTACTGCGACCGCGTGCTGGCCCACCCGGCCGTGGCCCAATGGGTCGAGGAAGCCATGCGCGAGACCGACCCGACCCCGCTGCACGACCTCGAGCTGCCGGGCGAGGACCAGTGAACACGATGCGGACCTACGTGGTCGGCGGCGCCGTGCGCGACGCCCTGCTGGGACGTCCCGTCACCGACCACGACCACGTGGTGGTCGGCGCCACGCCCGAGCAGATGGTGGCGCAGGGCTTCCGCCCGGTCGGCAAGGATTTCCCGGTCTTCCTGCACCCGCAGACGCAGGAGGAATACGCGCTCGCCCGCACCGAGCGCAAGACCGCGCCCGGCTACCACGGCTTCGTCTTCCACACCTCGCCCGAGGTCACGCTGGAGGAAGACCTGGTGCGGCGCGACCTGACCATCAATGCGATGGCGCGCGCGGAGGACGGCAGCATCGTCGACCCCTACGGGGGCCGGCAGGACCTGCGCGACCGCATCTTCCGCCACGTCTCGGAAGCCTTCGCCGAAGACCCGGTGCGGATCCTGCGCCTGGCGCGCTTCGCCGCGCGCTTCCCGGATTTCCGGGTGCACGAGAGCACCAATGCCCTGATGCGCCAGATGGTCGCGAGCGGCGAGGTCGACGCCCTGGTGCCGGAACGCGTCTGGCAGGAGCTGGCGCGCGGCCTGATGGAGGAACAGCCTTCGCGCCTGTTCGCCGTGCTGGCCGACTGCGGGGCCCTGGTCCGCCTCCTGCCGGAACTCGATGCCGATGCCTCCCTGATGGGGGTGGTCGACGGGACGGCGGGGCAGGGCGCGCCGCTCGAGGTGCGCTTCGGGGTGCTGCTGCACCGGCTGCCGCAGCAGGACGTCCTGGAGGTGAGCAAGCGCCTGAAGGCGCCCAACGAATGCCGCGACCTGGCCCAGTTGATCGCGCGCGAACGCGGCGTCGTCGAGCAGGCAGGGGAGCTCGACGCCGAGGCCATCGTCACCCTGTTCGAGCGCAGCGACGCCTTCCGCAAACCGGAGCGTTTCGGCCAGTTGCTGCTGGCGGCTGCCTGCATCGGCGGCGCGGCACACTCGCCGCAAGCGCGCCTGCCGCGCGCCCTGGCGGCGGCGCGCGCCGTGAACGCGGGCGAGGTGGCGGCACGCTGCGCCGGCGACAAGGCCAGGATCCCGCAGGCCGTCCACGCGGCCCGGGTCGCGGCGGTAGCGGAGGAGTTGTAACAGGGCAATTCAGAAGTGCGCGGCTGTTCCGCAAGCTTTTGCTATGCTTCTCCGATGACAATGGTTCAACTGGTGTAACGGAGGAGAAAGATGGTTGCCGTGCTGGCACAGCGGGTAGCAAGCTGGACACCGCGTCGCCGCCTGCAACTTGCCGGCGCGGCGGTCGTGGTGCTGGCCCTGCTGCTCGCCTTCCTGTTCGTCCGCTCGGAAGCGGCCGATCCCGAAATCCGCAACGACGTCATGCTCAGCCTGCGCGAGCTGGAAAAGCTCGACGCCGAATGGGATGCCAACATCCTGCGCGCCCACATCGGCCGCGCGCCCGCGACCCCGCAGCTGACCACCCAGCTGCCGCGCATGCACGCCCTGCTGATACGCCTGGGCGAGGCGGTGCCCGTTGATGGCGACCCCGCCCTGAAGAGCGCCTATGCCCAACTGAGCGACGCCATGCAGCGCAAGGAACTGATCTCCGTCCAGTTCGCGCGCCACAATCCTCCACTGCGCGAGGCGCTGGCCTATCTGCCGCCCGCAGTGGCCGATCTCAAGACCGAACTGGGCGGCATCGAAGGCGCACTGGCGCCGGCTCGCCTGGTGGTGCGCCTGGACGCCTCGCTCAATGCCCTGCTCACCGAGATCCTGCGCTACAACGTGATTCCCTCGACGCCGCTGGCCGCGCGCATCGACGCGATCCTGGGCGACATCGCGGCCCAGCAGATCGCCTTTTCGCCCGCCGTGGTCGAGAAGATGGACGCCATCATCAAGGCCAGCCGCGTGATCCTGGAAAAGCGCCCGCTGGAAAACCGCCTGGAAGCGCAGATCGCCTCCACCGCCACCAGCGCCGCCTTCGACCGCCTGGGGCGCGAATTCACCCGCTCATTCGACGCCGCGCTGGCGGTGCGCGAGCGCTATCGCGGCTATCTGTTCGCCTATTCGGCGCTCCTGCTGGTGCTGCTGGCCTGGGCCGGCACCCGGCTGTGGCGCAGCTACCGCATCATCGGCGAGGTCAACCACCGCCTGCATGCGGCCAACGAAAATCTCGAGCACCGCGTGGCCGAGCGCACCGCCGAACTGGAAACGCAATCGAAACAGCTGGAACGCCTGGCCCAGCACGACAGCCTCACCGGCCTGATCAACTACCGCCAGCTGACCCGCCTGCTCGAACGGGCGCTGGCGCGTGCCGACCGCCGCGACACGGTGGTGGTCATCATGTTCATCGACCTGGACGGCTTCAAGGCGGTCAACGACACCTACGGTCATGCCACCGGCGACCTGGTGCTGCAGATGGTCGCGCGCCGGGTGCAGGACAAGCTGCGCGCCGAAGATGCGCTGGCCCGCCTGGGTGGCGACGAGTTCGTCATCATGCTGGAGGAGGTCACCTCGCGCGACGGCGCCCTGCGGGTGGCCCAGATCGCCCTCGAGCAGATCAGGTCGGTCACCGAGGCCGACGGCAATCCGGTGTCGATCTCGGCCAGCATCGGCATTTCCAGTGCCAAAGGTCACGCGGGCGCGGCGCGCGGCTCGGCCGCCCTGCTGGCCGAGGCCGACAAGGCCATGTACGAGGCCAAGAGTTCGGGCAAGGGCGTGTTCGTGGTCAGCCCGAAGGCGCAGTGGGCTGTTCCTGGTGACGGCAGCACGACGGGGTAGAATTCGCTAGAATCCTGGTATTGCTGCACTGCACAAAAGAGGAAACACACCATGCTGGACAATCCGCTGGGACGCTGGCTGCGCGGCCTGGGTGGCCGAAGTGGCAAAGGCAACGACGGTAAACCTGGCCGTCCGACCGTGCTCGTCAAGGAACTGAGCGAGCGCGACCGCCGCCGCATCCTGCGCCACTTCCTGGCGCTGGACAGCAATGACCGCCTGCTGCGCTTCGGCAGCATGATCCCGGACGAGCAGATCCAGGCCTATGTCGCCAGGATCGACTTCAGGCGCGACATCGTGTTCGGCGTGGTAAACCGCGTCTTCCAGCTGGTGGGCGTCGGCCACCTGGCTTTCGCGGCGGCCGACAAGGGCAAGCCGACGCAGAAGGCGCGGGTGGCCGAGTTCGGCGTGTCGGTGTCGGCATCCGCGCGCGGCCAGGGCGTCGGCTCGCGCCTGTTCCAGCGCGCCGCCATCCACTGCCGCAACGCCGACGTCGACACCCTCTACATGCAGTGCCTGACGTCGAACCAGACCATGATGCACATCGCCCGCAAGGCGGGGATGGAGATCAAGCGCGAATACGGCGAGGCCGACGCCTACCTGCAGCTGCCGCCGCCGAGCCCGGGCAGTGTGATGGCCGAGGCGCTGGAAGAGCAGTGGGCGGCGATCGACTATACCGTCAAGGCGAATGCAAGGGCCGCGGTGAAGTGGCTGACGCCGAAAAAGTAGGGTGGTCGGCGAAGCCGACCACCCTACCCGGCGACCGGTAACGCCGTCGTTTCTTTAATCCGCTGCAAGGCAAAACTCGACTTCACATCCAGCACCGCCGGGTGTTTCAGCAGGGTCCCCATCATGAAGCGCGAGAAGTGGTCCATGTCCTCGACGTGCACGCGCAGCAGGAAATCCATCTCTCCCGTCATCGCATAGCAGGCCACCACTTCCGGCCAGGTGCCCACCGACACCGCGAAGTCATTGCGCGGCGAGGTGGCCGGCAGGCTGGGGGCGCCGCGGGCGCCGCCGGCGACTTCACTGTGCTTTTCCAGGCGCACGTTCACATAGGCCAGCAGGCCCAGGCCGATCTTGTCGGGGTCCACCAGCGCCACGTACTGGCGGATCACGCCGGCTTCTTCCAGGCGCTTGATGCGGCGCAGGCAGGGGGAGGGGGACAGGTTGACGCGCTCGGCCACGTCCTGGTTCGACAGCCGGCCATCCGTCTGAAGCACCGCCAGGATCTTGCGGTCGGTCTTGTCGAGCTCGATTTTTGACATGGTTTCCTCGGTTGATTCGCAAACACGGCAATTTTATTGCGCAAATCGCCCGGCGGGGGGAATTGTTTGGAATTTAATGCCGGATCACCAGCCCTATACTGTGCGCCATACGGGAGCAGGCTGAACAGCCCTGCGCGCACGACAGGCCGACAAGAGCCGATGGCGCCACGTTCCGCATCCCACCGAACACCACGGAGACACCGCATGAACGCACCCCTCGAGCGCGCCAACCTGGCGCTGCCCCAGCACGACATTACCCTCGACGACAAGTGGACGCTCGAACGCGGCCGCGCGTTCATGACCGGCACGCAAGCCCTGGTCCGCCTGCCCATGCTCCAGCGCGAGCGCGACCTGAAGGCGGGCCTGAACACCGCCGGCTACATCACCGGCTACCGCGGCTCGCCTGTCACCGCCGTCGACCAGACCGCGATGAAGGCGAAGAAGCACCTCGACGCCCATCACGTGAAGTTCCACCCGGGCATGAACGAAGACCTGGCGGCGACCGCCGTCTGGGGCACCCAGCAGACCAATCTGTATAAGGACGCCAAGTACGACGGCGTCTTCGCCATGTGGTACGGCAAGGGCCCGGGCGTGGACCGCTGCGGCGACGTTTTTAAACACGGCAACAATGCCGGCTCGGCGAAGCACGGCGGCGTGCTGGTGCTGGCCGGCGACGACCATGCGGCGAAATCCTCCTCGACCGCCCACCAGTCCGACCACATCCTGACCCACTGCGGCATCCCGGTCCTGTATCCCTCCTCGGTGCAGGAATACCTGGACTTCGGCCTGCACGCCTGGGCCATGAGCCGCTATACGGGCCTGTGGGTGTCGATGAAATGCGTCACCGACATCATCGAATCCGGCGCCGTGGTCGACCTCGATCCGGACCGCGTGCAGATTGCGCTGCCGACCGACTTCGACATGCCCCAGGGCGGCCTGAACATCCGCTGGCCCGACGCCGTGCTGGACCAGGAAGTCCGCATGAGCAACTTCAAGTGGTACGCGGCCCTGGCTTATGCGCGCGCCAACAAGCTCAATCGCATCATCTGGGACAGCAAGAAGCCGAAGATCGGCATCATCACTGCCGGCAAGAGCTATGTCGACACCCGCCAGGCCCTGGCCGACCTCGGCATCGACGAACAGGCGGCCGCCGACATCGGCCTGCGCCTGTACAAGGTCGGCATGACCTGGCCGCTCGAATCCGAAGGCGTGCACGAATTCGCGCGCGGTCTCGATGAAATCCTGGTGGTCGAAGAGAAGCGCCAGGTGATGGAATACGCGCTCAAGGAAGCGCTGTACAACCTGCCGGACGGCGAGCGTCCGCGTGTGGTCGGCAAGTTCGACGACACCGGCGAATGGAGCAACAAGGACCGCATGGGCCACGGCGACTGGCTGCTGCCGGCCACCTACGAGCTGAACCCGGCCCAGATCGCGCGCGCCATCGCCTCGCGCATCTCGCACTACTGCGCCGGCCATCCGGTCGAGCAGCGCGTGAAGGAGCGCATCGCCTACCTGGAGAACAAGGAGCTGGTGCTGAAGTCGATTCCCGCCAAGGCGAATCCGGAAACCGACCGCATCCCCTTCTTCTGCTCCGGCTGCCCGCACAACAGCTCGACCAAGGTGCCGGAAGGCTCGCGCGCCATGGCCGGCATCGGCTGCCACTACATGGTGCTGTGGATGGACCGTGAAACCTCCACCTTCACGCACATGGGCGCGGAGGGCACGACCTGGATCGGCCAGTCGCCCTTCACCGACGAAAAGCACGTCTTCGTGAACCTGGGCGACGGCACCTACTTCCACTCGGGCATCCTGGCGATCCGCGCGGCGGTGGCGGCGAAGGTCAACATCACCTACAAGATCCTCTACAACGACGCGGTCGCGATGACTGGCGGCCAGAACGTCGACGGTCCGCTCGACCCGGGCATGATCACGCGCCAGATCGCGGCCGAAGGCGTGCGTCCCATCATCGTCGTCACCGACGAGCCGGAAAAATACCCGGAGGACTACGCCTGGGCGGAAGGGGTCACCGTGCGCCACCGTTCCGAGCTGATGGACGTGCAGAAGGAACTGCGCGAGATGCCGGGCGTCTCCGCCGTCATCTACGACCAGACCTGCGCCTCCGAGAAGCGCCGCCGCCGCAAGAAGGGCGAGTTCCCCGACCCGGCCAAGCGCGCCGTCATCAACGAAGCCGTCTGCGAAGGCTGCGGCGACTGCTCGGTGCAGTCGAACTGCCTGTCGGTCGAACCGCTGGAAACGGAACTGGGCCGCAAGCGCCAGATCAACCATTCCTCCTGCAACAAGGATTTTTCCTGCGTCTCCGGCTTCTGCCCGAGCTTCGTCACCGTCGAAGGCGGCGGCCTGAAGAAGCCCAAGAAAGCAGCGACTGCCGACGCAGCGCCACCGAGCCTGCCGATGCCGCGCATCCCCCAGGTCGCCGAACCCTTCGGCATCCTGATCGCCGGCGTGGGTGGCACCGGCGTCGTCACCGTCGGCCAGATCCTGGCGGTGGCGGCTCACGTGGAAGGCAAGGGCGCGCTCGTCCTCGACCAGTCGGGCCTCGCGCAAAAAGGCGGTCCGGTGATGTCGCACGTGCGCCTGGCCGAACACCAGGCCGACCTGCACTCGACCCGCGTGGGTACCGGCAGCGCCGACCTCGTGATCGGCTGCGACCAGATCGTTACCGCCGCCCGCGATGCACTCTCCCGCATGGGCGAAGGCCGCACCTGGGCCGCCGTCAACTCGACCGGCGCGACCACCGCGGCTTTTGTCAAGAACCCGGACTGGCAGTTCCCGGCCGAAGGTTCGCGCGGCGCCATCGTGCAAGCCTGCGGCGAGAGCAATGTCGACTTCGTCGACGCCGGTAGAATCGCCACCGCCCTGATGGGCGACGCGATCGCGACCAATATGTTCATGCTGGGCTATGCCTTCCAGAAGGGCCATGTGCCGCTGCAGGAAGCGTCGCTGCTGAAAGCGATCGAACTGAACGGCGTCTCGGTGCCCTTCAACAAGGCCGCCTTCAACTGGGGCCGCACGGCCGCCCACGACCTGGCATCGGTGAAGAAGCTGGCGACGCCGGCCCAGGTGATCGAGTTCAAGCGCAGCGAGAGCCTGGACGACGTCATCAACCGCCGTGTCGAACTCTTGACCGCCTACCAGGACGCCGCCTACGCCGCGAAGTACAAGGCCTTCGTGGACCAGGTGCGCGCCGAGGAAGCCAGGCTGGGCAAGGGCACCCGCCTGACGGAATCCGTGGCCCGCTACTTCTACAAGCTGATGGCCTACAAGGACGAGTACGAAGTCGCCCGCCTGCACACCGACCCGGCCTTCAAGGCCAAGATCGCGAACATGTTCGAGGGCGACGTCAAGCTCAAGTTCCACCTCGCGCCGCCGCTGCTGGCCAAGCACGACAAGGAAGGCCGCGCGCTGAAGCGGGAATACGGTTCGTGGATGATGGGGGCCTTCGGCGTGCTGGCCAAATTGAAGCGCCTGCGCGGCACGCCGTTCGACGTGTTCGGCTACACGGCCGAGCGCCGCACCGAACGCGCCCTGATTGGCGAGTACCGCCAGACCGTGGAAGGGCTGCTGTCCAAGCTCACCCCGGACAACCTGGCGCAGGCGGTGGCCATCGCCAGCATCCCGGAAGACATCCGCGGCTATGGTCACGTGAAGGAGCGCCACCTGAAGGCGGCGAAACAGAAGGAAGCGGCCCTGGTCGCGGCCTTCCACGCGCCCGCAGGCGCGACGTCGCAGGCGGCATGATGACAGCTTGATATGGCCGGCTTCGCCCGGCCATATTCGATTGGCATGCTTTGTTGTTTAAGGGCTCCAACTGTTACAGTTGGTTGCACTTCGGGCGATTTGCGGCGTCTATAATCAGGCGCATGAGATCGCCATCCCTCCGCCTGATCGTCCCCTTTGTACTTGCAAGCGTCCTCGCCGGCTGCGGCGGCGGCGGCGGTTCGCCCGGTGTCGGCGCACGTCCGCCCACGGGCGGCACCACGCCACCCCCGGTGACGAATCCGACCACGCCGACCACGCCCACGAACCCGACGCCGACCACGCCGTCAGCGGCCGACCTCGACCCGAACACGCTGGGCGACGCCTTCACGACCTACTGGAACCTGTGCGCCAAGCCGCGCACCGGGGTCGATTTCGAAGGCAAGGCCTTCCCGGACCGCCAGGGAACGCTGCTCGACGAGCTGAAGTTCCTGCGCGCGTTCTCGAATCAATATTATCTCTGGTACAACGAGATCCCCAACACCTACAAGATGGCGGATTTCACCAACCCGATCGACTACTTCAACGTCCTCAAGACCACGGCGCTGACGCCATCGGGCCAGCCCAAGGACAAATACCACTTCACCTATGCGAGCGAGGAGTGGGACAAGATGCAGAACGCCGGCATCGACCTGGGCTATGGCGTCACCTGGAAGCGCAACAGCTCGACCGCGCCGCGCACCTGGCTGGTGACCCTGGTCGAGCCGGGATCGCCGGCCGCCGTGGCCGGCCTGAAGCGCGGCGACATGCTGGTGCGGGTGGACGGCGTCGACTTCGTCAACGCTTCGGACGCGGCATCGGTCGACCGCATCAACGCCGGCCTCTTCCCCGAAACCGCCGGCGCCGCGCACAGCTTCACGCTGCGGCGCGGTGCGTCGAACTACGATGTGAACATGACGGCAAGCGAGGTGAGCGAGGATCCGGTCAAGCACGTGAAGGTGCTCGACACCCCGACGGGCAAGGTCGGCTACCTCAGCTTCGAAACCCACAACGGTGTATCCGAAAAGGAACTGCTGGACGCCTTCACGACCTTCAAGCAGGCCGCGGTGAGCGACCTGGTGCTCGACATGCGCTACAACGGCGGCGGCCTGCTCTACATCGCCAGCCAGCTCTCTTACATGATCGCAGGTCCCGAAGCGACGAACGGCAAGATCTTCGAGCGTCCGGTCTACAACGACAAGATTGCCCAGGAGCCGGCGATTCCGTTCCGCTCGACCGCCTACGGCTTCCCTTCGACCAACAAGGTGGCGCCCGGAACGCCGCTGCCCTACCTGGGCCTGAAACGCGTCACCGTGCTCACCACCGCCGGCACTTGTTCGGCCAGCGAAGCGGTCATCAACGGCCTGCGCGGCGCCGACATCCAGGTCGATGTCATCGGCAGCACGACCTGCGGCAAGCCCTACGGCTTCACGCCGGTGCCGAACTGCGGCACGACCTACTTCTCGATCGAGTTCAAGGGCGTGAACGACAAGGGCTTCGGCGACTTTGCCGACGGCCTGGCCGCCACCTGCCAGGTGGCCGACGACCTGTCGCGCGAGATCGGCGACCCGGCCGAGGGTCTCCTGGCCGCGGCGCTGTCCTACCGCCAGACCGGCGCCTGCCCGCCGGCCAGCCGCGCGCGCATGATCCCGATGGAGATCGTGCGGCCGCCAGTGAAGGAAATCGCGATCCGCACCAGGCCGCGACCCTGACCGCTTTGCCTTGGAGACGGCCCGGCCAGCGCCCGCTGCCCGGGCCGTTTCATTTGGGAAAACGGGACTATAATCATCCGCTTTGTCACCTCGTCAATTGCCGGAGATTCAAGGATGATCCGTTCCGCCGTATTGCTGGCCGTGCTGGCCGCCTTCCCCCTGTCGCACACCGCCCACGCCGCGCCCGACCTGAGCACGGTCTCCGAACGCTCCGGCTTCCAGGCCACCGGCCGCTACGACGAAGTCATCAAGCTGTGCGGCGACTTCCAGAAGGCTTATCCGAAGCAGGTCAGGTGCACCGAGTTCGGCCGCACGCCGGAAGGACGTCCGATGCTGGCGCTGATCGTCAACGGCAAGGGCGTGTTCACGCCGGCCGCGGCGCAGAAGGCGGGCCTGCCGGTCACCCTGATCCAGGGCGGCATCCACGCGGGCGAAATCGACGGCAAGGACGCCGGCTTCCTGGCCCTGCGCGAAACCCTGGACGGCAAGCTCGCCAGGGGCGCGTTGGAGAAGCAGGTGCTGGTCTTCGTCCCGGTCTTCAACGTCGACGGCCACGAGCGCTTCGGCAAGTGGAACCGCCCGAACCAGCGCGGCCCGGTCGAAATGGGCTGGCGCACCACGGCGCAGAACTTCAACCTGAACCGCGACTACGTGAAGGCCGACGCGCCCGAGATGCAGGCGATGCTCAAGCTCGTCAACGCCTGGGACCCGCTGACCTACGTCGACCTGCACGTGACCGACGGCGCCAAGTTCCAGCACGACGTCTCGATCCAGGTCGAGCCGGTGTATTCGGGCGACCCGGAATTCCGCAAGGCCGGCCTGGCCCTGCGCACCGGCGTGATCGCCGACATCGCCAGGCAGGGCTCCACGCCGCAGTCCTACTACATGTCCTTCGCCAAGACCGACGACCCGATGTCGGGCTTCGTCGACAGCGTCTCGGACCCGCGCTTCTCGACCGGCTACTTCCAGCTGCGTAACCGCATGGCCCTGCTGGTCGAGACCCACTCGTGGAAGGACTACCCGACCCGCGTGCGCGTGACCCACAACACCGTGATCTCGATCCTCGAGCAGGTCGCGAAGCACGGCGCCGACTGGCAGGCCGCCGCGAAGGCCGCCGACGCGCGCGCCGCGACGCTGGCCGGCGGCGAGGTGGCGCTGACCTACCGCACCACGGACAAGACCCAGATGGTCGACTTCAACGGCTACGAATTCACCCGTACCCAGTCCGACATCTCGGGCATGCTGATGACCCGCTATGACGAAAGCAAGCCCCAGGTCTGGCGCGTGCCGCTGCGCGAGGAAGTGGTGGCCGACAAGGTGATCGCGGCGCCGCGCGCCGGCTACATCGTGCCGGCCGCCTATGCCGACATCGTGGCGCAAAAGCTGGCGCTGCACGGCATCAGCTTCAAGAAGCTGGCCAAGCCGGTCGCGAAGCTGGAAGCCGAGACCTTCCGCGCCGACAAGGCGACCTTTGGCGCCACCTCCTTCGAGTCGCACCAGCGCCTGACGGTGGAAGGCAACTGGAAGCCGGAAGCGCGCGCCGTGCTGGCAGGGTCGCTGTTCGTGCCGGTGAACCAGCCGAAGGCGCGCCTGGTCGTGGCGATGCTGGAACCGCAGGCGCCGGACTCGCTGCTGGCCTGGGGCTTCTTCAACAATGCCTACGAGCGCAAGGAATACATGGAAGAGTACGTGGCCGAGGACGTGGCGCGCGAGCAGCTGGCCGCCGATCCGGCGGTGGCGGCCGAGTTCAAGCGCCGCCTCGAAACCGACCCGGCCTTCGCCAGGAACCCGCATGCGCGCCTGGAGTTCTTCGCCCAGCGCCATGCGTCGTGGGACGAGCGTTTCCGCCTCTATCCGGTGCTGCGCACCAACGTCGCCCCTTGATCCGATGTGACCGTAGGGTTGGCGGGTCTCCCGCCCACGCGTTCAACCAGCGCGGAAATGGACGATGAGCCGCATCTCACCGTTTATCTGAACGCGTGGGCGGAGGACCGCCCACCCTACGACAGCACCGCGGCCTCTGACTTCAGCGCCCGCTGCACCGCCGACGCCGGCAAATTCATCAACAAGCGCACCAGCTCCGGCTGCCGGTTCGTCGCCGTCTTCTGGTAGATCGACAGCAGCTGCTTGCGCACCGTGTCGTACTGCACCCCCAGCGTCTCCGCAATCGCCTTGAGCGGCATCCCGTCCGCCAGGTGGGACGCCACCCGGCACTCCGCGTGCGAGAGCCCGAAGGCCGCCGTCAGCAGGGCCGAGTCGATCACCTGGGCCGAGCCCGGGTGGTAGAAGATCAGCATCACCAGCGGCCGCAGGCCGAAGCTCCCCATGGTGCGCTCCGGCACCAGCATCGTGAAGAAACCGTAGAGCACGTCCGGCGCGGCGCCGGGTTCGCCCGTCATGTGCAGCGAACGGAAATCCTTGCCGCCGCCGCTACCTGCCGCCGCTCCCATGGCGCGTACCGCGTGTTCGAGCTCGGCGCACTGCTCGAGGAAGGTGCGCTGGTAGGCCTGGGGCAGGACCAGGCGGCCGTCCGCCAGCTGCACCAGGCTGGTCGAGCCGAGCAGGCAGTGCGCGGCCTCGTTGGCCAGCACCACGTCGCCGGTGGTGGTGAGCAGCATGACCGGCTGGCGCAGCTTGTCGACCAGGGCATGGCCGACCAGGGCCTGGGCCGAGTAGACGAAGCGGGCCAGGCCGAGGCGCACGGCGCGCTGCAGGTGGGGGCGCAGGCGGTCGAGGAAGTCCAGGGCGTCAGCCGGCATCGGCCCTTCGCCCGTGCGCCGCAGGCAGGCCAGGATCACGGTCGCCTCCGCGTTCTCCACCAGCTTGCAGGCCGACAGGTGGCGCGCCCCGTGGGGGATCAGGAATTCCTGGTAGAAGGGATCGCCGGCCACGAAGGCATCGTCGAAGTGCTCGTGGCAGTGCAGCCAGACGTCCGGCGCCAGGGTGCGCAAGAGGCCCACGCGCGAATCGATGAACTGGTATTTCTGGATGTACTCGAGGTCGATCTGGGGCGCCATGTCGGCGCCGTCGCTGTACGACAGCGCGCCATGCTCGGCGTCGAAGGCCAGCAGGTGGATCGCGCGGCCGCCGACCGCCGCGTGCAGGCAGTCCAGCACCGGGCGCCAGCCGTCCCGGTTTTCCAGCGTCTCGTAGATGAGATTGACGGCGCGCTCGAAGCGCTCCTGCGACAAATCCAAGATGTACCCCATATAGATATTTTTTTAGCATCGTAACCGATGCCGGGGTAGTTTGGAACCGTTGGTTATTGCTGAGGCGTGACAGGAAGGGAACGCAACAGCACCGTGCGCACCGAGTCCTCCTTGCCGGTGAGCTGGTAGAGGCGGTCGTATTCGTCGTCGAGGATGTCGGGGCCCGGCGCGCCGCCGAACAGGCGCACCAGTTCCGGCAGGGTGTTCGAATGGCCGACCACCAGCACGTTCGCGCCGGATGCGCGCACAGTCTGCACCTGCGCGACGAGGGCCTTCGGATTAGCAGGGTCATAGAGCTGCACGGCAATGTTGCTGCTTCGCGCCAGCGGCTCGGCGGTCTGGCGGGTGCGCTGGGTAGTGGAACTGTAGATGGCGGTGATGCCCGCCTTGCCGAGGATGGCGGCCACGTTCTCGGCGCGCAGCCTGCCTTGCGGGGTCAGTTCCGGATCCTTGCCGACCGCGGCTTTTTCTCCATGGCGGACCAGGTAGAGCGCACCCGGCTCGGCCAATGCCGCGGCGGGTGCGAGCATGGCGAAGCCGAGGGAGAGGGGGAGGGTCAGGCGGCGGAACAGGTGCAGCAGGCTCATCGGAATCCTTGTTGTCGGGAAGATGAAAAAAAGGCAGGGTACCATGCCCCTGCCCCTGCCCCTGCCTCTTCCCTGCCGCTTTCGGCGCCGCGATTACAGCTGGGTCAGCGAGATCGTGTTCGGCGCCGGCGTCGAGCACGGTTCCTCGTCGAAAGCGATGTCGCCCAGCGGATTGGGCACGCCGTCGGTCTTGAGGTCGACGAAGCCGAACAGATCGCGGTCCTGCAGGTGCGAAGGCACCACGGTGCTCAGGGACGAGAACACGTTCTCGACGCGGCCCGGGTGTTTCTTTTCCCAGTCGCGCAGCATGGCCTTGATCTGCTTGCGCTGCAGGTTTTCCTGCGAGCCGCACAGGTCGCACGGGATGATCGGGAACCCCTTCACTTCGGCATAGCGCTCGGTATCCGCTTCCTTCACATAGGCCAGCGGACGGATCACCATGTGCTTGCCGTCGTCCGAGACCAGCTTGGCCGGCATGCCCTTCAGCTTCCCGCCGAAGAACATGTTCAGGAAGAAGGTTTCGAGGATGTCGTCGCGGTGGTGGCCCAGGGCGATCTTGTTGCAGCCCAGCTCATCCGCCACGCGGTAGAGGATGCCTCGCCGCAGCCTGGAACAGAGCGAGCAGGTGGTCTTGCCTTCCGGAATCAGGCGCTTGACGATGCTGTAGGTGTCCTGGTTCTCGATGTGGTAGGGCACGCCCAGCTTCTCGAGGTAGGCCGGCAAGATCTCGGCCGGGAAGTTCGGCTGCTTCTGGTCGAGGTTCACCGCGACGATCTCGAAGTGGATCGGCGCGCGCTCGCGCAGGGTCATGAGGATGTCGAGCAGGGCATAGCTGTCCTTGCCGCCCGACAGGCAGACCATGACCTTGTCGCCGTCCTCGATCATGTTGAAGTCGCCGATGGCCTGGCCCACCAGGCGGCACAGGCGCTTGTGCAGCTTGTTGTTTTCGTACGCGATCTTTTCGAGTTTTTTGGCCTGCGCGTCCGGGTTCAGCTGGTCGAGATCCGCTTCGCTCATGCTTCTTCCTTCACCGAGAACACTTCCACGCCCACGCCTTCGCAATCGGCGTAGACGTCCGGCTTCATGGTCGACACGCGCGCCGCGCGCACGCGCGGGTGGGTCAGCATCGCCTTGACCACGTCGTCGCACAGGGTTTCCTGCAGGTGGATGTGGCCCTTCGAGATGCGCTTGGCGATGGTCTCGCGCATGAAGTCGTAGTCGACCACTTCCGACAGCTGGTCGGCCTTCGGCGTCGACTGCTCGAGCGGGATGTAGAGGTCGACGTTGATCAGGACACGCTGTTCCGCCTTCTTTTCGAAGTCATGCACGCCGATGTTGATCATCACTTCGTAATTGCGCAGGAACAGCCGGCGGCAGTCGCGCAAGCTCGGGTGAATCAGGGCGGATAACATGGATAAAGCCTTTTATGAATGGTTGTTTGGTTCGGTCAGGAACATCACGTCGCGCGGCGATGCCTGCAAATGCTGGCCGCCGTCGACCAGCAGCGTGGTGCCGGTCAGGGCCCGCGCGCCGGCGGCATAGACCACGGCGTCGGCGATGTCCTGCGGGGTCGAGGAACGGCCGAGCGGCGTCATCTGGTGCGCCTGCTGGAAGCCTGCCTCGCTCTGTTCGCCCGACACCATCGTGATGCCCGGCGCCACGCCGACCACGCGCACCAATGGGGCCAGCGCCTGCGCCAGCACCGTGGTGGCCGTGTGCAGCGCCGCCTTCGACAGCGTGTACGACAGAAAATCCGGGTTGAGATTGTACAGTTTCTGGTCCAGCAGGTTGACCACGACGGCCTGGCTGCCTTGCGGCGTCATGGCGTGAAGGGCCTGGGCCAGCAGCAGCGGCGCCGTCACGTTTGCCGCCATGTGGGTGTTCAGGAGAGCCGGCGAGAAGGTGGTGGCACTGTCGTATTCGAACAACGAAGCGTTGTTCACTACACAAGTGATCACGCCCAGTTCCTCAGCCACGCGGCCGGGCAGGGCACGCACGGCCGCCTCATCCTGCAGCTCGCAGGGGAACAGCGCGGCGCGTCGGCCCAGGGCGCGGATCGCGTCCGCCGTCTCTCGCGCCTCGGCTTCCGAATGGCGGTAATGGACGGCCACGTCCCAGCCGGCGCCCGCCAGCCCGAGCGCGATGGCGCGGCCCAGGCGACGGCCGGCGCCGGTCACGAGCGCGACCTTTTGAGCGGGGTGCATGGCGTTGTCCATCGTTGCTTGCATTAGTTGATAAGAGCTGATTTCGCTACAATGCGGGCATGTCCCTGCCCGCACCCACTCCCGACGCGCTCGCCGCATCCCAGTCCCTGCAACAACTGATCGCCGCCGAAATCGAAGAGCTCGGCGGAGCGATGGCGTTTTCACGGTTCATGGAACTGGCGCTGTATGCGCCCAGGCTCGGGTATTACAGCGGCGGCGCGTCCAAACTGGGCGCGAGCGGCGATTTCACGACCGCGCCCGAGATCTCTCCCCTGTTCGGGGCCGCCCTGGCGCGCGTGGCCGCCCATATTATCGCCCAAAGCGCGCCCGACATCATCGAATTCGGCGCCGGTACGGGCAAGCTGGCGCGCGGCGTGCTCGCGGCCCTGGACCGCATGGGCGTGGCCGTCAGCTCCTACACCATCATCGAACTGTCCGGCGAACTGCGCGCGCGCCAGCAGGAAGCGCTGAAGGATCTGCCGCAGGTCCGCTGGCTGGACGGCATGCCGGAACAGTTCAGCGGCGTGGTGCTGGCCAACGAGGTGCTGGACGCGATGCCGGTGGAACTCGTCATCCGCCAGGACGGCCAGTGGATGCGCCAGATGGTCACGGTGCGCGACGGCGCCTTCGCTTTCGTTGCGGCGCCGCTGCCTCCCGAGCTCGCGGCCCAGGTGGCGCGTCAGGTCCCGGATGCCGGGCAGCTGCCGGACGGCTACCTGACCGAGATCCACCCGGTCGCCGAGGGTTTCATGGCCTCGCTGGCCGCCATGATGAAAGCGGGCCGCGGCGCCGCCATCCTGCTCGACTACGGTTTCCCGGCCCACGAGTACTACCTCGACCAGCGCATGGGCGGCACCCTGATGTGCCATTACCGCCACCATGCCCACCCGGACCCCTTCTACCTGCCGGGCCTGCAAGACATCACCGCCCACGTCGACTTCACGGCGATGGCGCTGGCTTCCCAGGAAGCCGGCCTGCCGGTGCTGGCCTATATGAACCAGGCCTCCTTCCTGCTGGGCGCCGGCATCGGCGAGCTCTTGATGGAAAGCGACCCGGAGCAGGCCCTCGACTTCCTGCCGCAATCGCGCGCGGTGCAGAAGCTGGTGTCGCCGGCCGAAATGGGCGAGCTGTTCAAGGTGCTGGTGGTCGGGCAGGACGTGGAATTGCTTGACGCTATCGTGCGGGCGGACCGCGCCCACCGCCTGTAGAATTTTTGACATCTTGCGCTCTGGATACAAATCCGGCTAAGCTGTACCACCCCGGATCGGCTCGGATCGCCTGAACATTCTCACGACCGGCAGCAGCGGGACTTTTCGACAGACCATGGCCAAGATCCATACCCACTATGACAACCTGAAGGTCGCGCGCGGCGCGCCGGCGGAAGTCATTCGTGCGGCGTACAAGGCCCTGAGCCAGAAATACCATCCCGACAAGAATCCGGGCGACGAAAAAGCCGCCCGTATCATGGCGATCGTCAACACCGCCTACAACACCCTGTCCGATCCGGTGCGCCGCAAGGAGCACGACGAGTGGATCGCGTCCGAGGAGTGGGAAGTCGAGTGGCTGGAAAGCAGCGGCGCCGAAGAGGGCGAGCAGGGGGCGGGACGCGGCCGGCCGGAAAGCTGGGAGCCGCGCGCCACCGGCGAACGCCGCCCGCGCGCCAGGCTGCTGCGCGATCCGCGCTGGTGGCTGGGCCTGTCGACCTGCTTCGTGCTGGGCGCCGCCGCCGCCGTCTTCATCGGCCAGCAGCCGCGCGGCAAGCTGCCGGATGTGCTGTCCTGGGCCGGCAAGTCCGAGGTGGCCGCCGCCGCGCCGGGCGCGAAGGCCGCGCCGGCGCCCGACCGCCCCGACGATCTCGGCGCCGACGCCAGCACCGAAGGCTGGGCGCGCCGCTTCGGCGGTGAGGGCAAGGAACCTCCTCCCGAGATTAAGGCCCTGGCCGTGACCCAGCTGGTGGTGCCGGCGCGCGCCCCCGACTGCGGCACCGACCTGCAGACTTTGGCCGCCCCCAGCGGCGATCCGTGGCCGGCCGAGTCCGGCTACCTGCCGGGTTATCCGGTCGGCAACAGCGGCAGCGAGATGCAGGTGATCATCGACAACGGTGAAAATTCCTCGCCGATCTTCGTCAAGCTCTACGACCTGGACCGCCGCTCGAACGTGCGCCATGTTTTCGTCCAGCCGAACGGCAATTTCATTATCGACAAGCTGGCCGCCGGCAAGTACGAAGTCCGTTACCAGAACATCGTCATCGGCGAAGGCAAGACCGAGTGCATCAACGGCCGCCGCATGCCATTGCGACAAGCGGCCGCCTTCTCCGCGGGCAGCTGACACGCCACTGTGTCGCTTTTTCCCCGCACCCCTTGCCGGTAATTACCGGGTATTTACCCAATTTAACTAATTCGTTCCTCAGCCGTAATATACTGAATCGATGCGGCAGCCTATGCAGCAGCCGCTCACGCCCAACGCAGGCTTACGGAACCCCATGAACGAACTGGAAGGCCTCACGGCCCTGATCATCGAGCCCCACGCGGGCATGCGCGCCAATATCCACAGCATGCTCAATATGTGCGGGCTGACGCGCATCGAGCATGCCAGTTCGTCCAACCTGGCGGTCAAGCATCTGAGCCTGCGCAGCTTCGACATGATCCTGTGCGAGTACGACCTCGAGGGCGGCCAGGACGGCCAGCAGCTGCTGGAAGACGTGCGCCACCACAAGCTGATGCCGCTGTCGACCATGTTCTTCATGGTTACCGCCGAAGGCAACCACAGCAAGGTGGTCAGCGCCGCCGAGCTCGCGCCCACCGACTACATCCTGAAACCCTTCACCGCCGACCGCCTCCTCGAGCGCATCGCGCGCGCCCTCGACCGGCGCAGCGCCTTCATGCCGGTCTATACCCTGATGGAAGCGGGCGACCAGCGCGAAGCGATCGAGGCCTGCATCGAAGGAGAGGGCCTGCATCCGCGCTATGCGGTCGACTTCATGCGCCTGCGCGCCGAGCTGCACGTCTTTCTGGGAGAACCGGAGCATGCCGAGCCGATCTACCGCAAGCTGATCGAGATGAAGGCGATCGCCTGGGCGCGCCTGGGCCTGGCCAAGACCCTGTTCCTGCGCAAGCAGTACGGCGAAGCCCAGGAGATGCTCGAAGAGCTGGTCGACTCCAACCGCAATTTCGTCGATGCCTACGACTGGCTGGCGCGCACCCATGCGGCGGTGGGCGACCTGGCCAGGTCGCAGACGGTGCTGCAGGAAGCGGTGGCGGTGTCCCCGCACGCGGTGCGGCGCCTGCGCACACTGGGCGAAACCGCCTTCGAAGCCGGCGACAACGAGTCGGCCGAAAAATTCCTCAAGCAGGTGGTCAGCAAGGCCAAGTATTCGGAATTCCGCGACCCCGAAGACCACGTGAAGCTGGTGCGCACCCTGGTCAAGAAGGGCGACCCGGTGGCGGCCGCCTCGGTGATCCGCGACTTCGACCGCTCGATGGGCGGACGCCCCAACACCACGCTGTGCAGCGCGATCTCCTCGGCCCTGCTGCACGAATTCACCGGCAACGAGACGCGCCTGAACGACGCCCTCAACACCGCGCTGGAAGCCTGCAAGGACGCGCCCGCCCTATCCGCCGACCTCAAGCTGGAGCTGGCGCGCACCTGCCTGGAAAACAATATGGAAGAGGGCGGCGCCGAGATCGTGCGCGAGGTGATGCGCAATGCCTCGAGCGACGCCGGCATGGCGCGCGCCATGGGCGTCATGGAGGGTGCGGGATTTCCCGACCTGGCGCGCACGCTGGCGCAGGAAAGCCGCCAGCACGTGGTCGACCTGGTCAACGGCGGCGCCGCGCGCGCCAGGAACGGCGACTACCAGGGCGCCGTCGAGCTGATGCTGGAAGCGGCCACCAAGCTGCCCAACAACCCCTCGGTGGCCTTCAATGCCGCCCTGGCGGTGCTGCGCTGCCTCGAGCACGACGGCTGGGACGACCGCCTCGGCCAGCAGGTCAGCGGCCTGATCGGCAATGTGCGCAAGCTCGACCCGGGCAATCCGAAACTGGGCGCGCTGTCGGCGCTGCATCACCAGATCCTCAAGAAATACGAACGCAACGGACAGGGACGGGTGAGCAAGCCGGCCGCGGTTCAAAAAGCGGCAGTGTGAAAGCTTAAACGATGTCCGAATCCCATTTGCCGTCCGAAGGCGCGACCCGCCGCGTGCGTGCGGCCCTGATGAACAAGGTCTGCGGCGACGAAGAGATGTTCGCCCTCGGCGCCTCGATCGCCCGCGTGGTCGACATGGCATCCAGCGACGACCAGGGCACCCACGACCTGGCCTATTACGTGGTGTCGGACCCGGCGCTGACCCAGCGCATCCTGCGCCTGTCGAACACCATCCAGTACCGCACCACCTCGGGCGCGCCGGTGACGACGATCTCGCGCGCGATCTCGCTGCTGGGCTTCGACAACGTCAAGACCACCGCGCTGGCCATGCTGCTGGTCGACGCCCTCGACAGTTCCGAGCACGCCGGCAGCGTGCGCGTCGAACTGGAAGCGGCCCTGTGCGCCAGCCTGGTGGGCCGCGAGATGGCGCGCCACAGCTTCTACCAGGGCGCCGAGGAAGCGGCGATCTGCGCGCTGTTCAAGAACCTGGGCCCGCTGCTGGTGGCCAGCCATGCGCACGAGCGCTACCGCGAGATCGGCGCCCTGATGGCCGGCGGCAAGCACACCCTCGGACAGGCTTCCCAGATGATCCTCGGCTGCAGCTACGACGCCCTGTCGCAGGCCGTGCTGCAGGAGTGGAAGATCCCCGACATGATCGTGCGCGCCCAGAACAGCCTGCCCCCGACCGCGGTGCGGGTGGCGGCCAACCGCGGCGAGTGGATGCGCCAGGTGGCTTCCTTCAGCCAGGACGTGGCGCGCCTGCTGGCGCAGACCCATGAGCCGGTCGGTTCGCCGGAGGCCAAGGCCCTGCTGGGCCGCTACGGCGACGCGCTCGACCTGGACGGCGCGCGCATGGATGACCTGATGAACGCGGTGCAGGAGGGCATGCGCGGCCTGCTCGAGAGCATGAACATGCAGCCCGCGCCGCGCAGCGAAGCGAAGGAAACCGGCAATGGCCTGCCGAATGTGCTGTTGCTGGCCACATTGGACGCCGGCGAGGAGGAGCAGGAAGGCGCCCACCCGAGCGGCAAGCCGAAGAACGCCAGGGATCTGCTGCTGGCCGGCGTGCAGGACGTCACCCAGCTGCGCGCCACCGGCGGCAAGGTCAACGACGTGGTGCTGGCCGTGCTCGAGACCCTGTACGGCGCGCTGGGCTTCCGCTTCGCGACCGTCTGCCTGAAGGACGTGCGCAGCAACCAGTTCCGCGCGCGCCTGGCCCTGGGCGAGGAGGGCGCCCGGCTGCAGGCCGGCTTCGCCTTCCCGATGACCTCCAGCCGCGACCTGTTCCACCTGGCGATGGAGAACGACGCCGACCTGATGATCTCGGACGCGTCGAGCACCAAGATCCGCGACCTGCTGCCGGAATGGCACCGCCGGCTGCTGCCGGATGCGAAGAGCTTCATCGTGCTGCCGCTGGTGGTGGGGAAGGCGCAGCTGGGGCTGTTCTATGCGGACCGGACGCTGGAGGCGCCGGAGGGCGTGCCGCCGGATGAGACGGCGCTCATCAAGGCGCTCAAAGGGCAGGTTCTCGCAGCCCTCGGCCCCACGTAGGGTGCACGGCTTCGCCGTGCGCGCGTTCAAACCGACGTAGCACTGACGCACATCGTCCATTTTCGAGCTGGTTGAACGCGCGGTCGGCGCAGCCGACCACCCTGCAAAACCCAGGTCCGAACCCGCCAAAACGGGGCTTTTCCCGATTCCCTGCAATTCCCGCAAAATCACCCTTGTGGTTTTGCATCCCGCCCGTTACAATCACGCCCCGAAGCAACGCTGCTATGCGAAGCGGACAAAGTCTGCCGAAACATCGTTGACAATACGTTGAGCTTGCTTCATACTCTGCGGTTCTTCGCGGTGGGGTGGCCGAGTGGTTAAAGGCAGCAGACTGTAAATCTGCCCTCTCTGAGTACGCTGGTTCGAATCCAGCCCCCACCACCAAAAAGAAGAGTCGTGAAGCGAATTGAAGAAAGTTGTACCTCGCGGGTGTAGCTCAATGGTAGAGCAGAAGCCTTCCAAGCTTACGACGAGGGTTCGATTCCCTTCACCCGCTCCAGTTAGTGCGGTGTCTTTTCTAACCGCAAAAAATAAGCCCTTGTAGCTCAGTGGTAGAGCACTCCCTTGGTAAGGGAGAGGCCACGTGTTCAATCCACGTCAAGGGCACCAGAATTTTGTACGGCAGTCGCGTAGTACTCGTCCGTCAGGTGTGCCTGGTAATTCTCAAAAAAATCGTTAGATCTTAGGAGTCT